>NZ_CP036343.1:6214356-6514725 GCF_007746795.1 Gimesia algae | reverse complement strand
ATCATTCTAATATCGTTACAATCAGAATACAGAAAAAATAAAGCTCATTTATTTAGTCGTACACCCTCAATTCAAAACTGCGTTGGATTGGAATTCCCTCCCGTTAATTGTTACCGTAAATGACGACCAGGAACGTTTCTGCAATCTGTTCCAGGTTTGATCCTGCAAGACAATTCGGTAGAGGGAAATATGAGATTTCAAGATCGAGTCGTGATTGTCACCGGCGGTAGCAAAGGCATCGGTGAAGGCTGCTCACGTGTATTTTGTGCAGAGGGGGGCCAGGTAGCGATTCTCGCACGAGGGTTACATGCCGGACAGGATCTGGCACGTAAACTCAATGAAACAGGCCCGGGCAAAGCAATGTTCGTACAATGTGATGTTGGCGAGCATGAACAGATTCGCTCGGCGATCGACCTGGTAGTGGAACAGTTCGGTAGACTGGACTGCATCATCAATAATGCCGGCGTGCATCCCCCTGCGATGTCTCTGGAAGAAACCAGTATTGAGGAAATGGAACAGTTGATGCGAGTCAATTTCCTGAGTACGTTTGCCGGCGCTAAATATGCCCTGCCCCATCTGCGAAAAACCAAAGGGACAATCATAAACATGTCATCAATGACGGCTGTTCTAGGACAGCATCATTCGACTGCCTACTGCTCGACTAAAGGGGCGCAGGTCAGTTTTACCAAGTCACTGGCGATTGAACTGGGAGAAGCTGGAGTGCGCGTGAATGCGATCCTGCCGAGCAATATCGACACTCCACTCATGCGTGACTGGGCAGCGACTTTACCAGATGCTGAGAATGCACTGAAAACGGTTGCCGATCTGCAGGTCTTCAAACGTATGGGGACGATCGAAGAAATGGGGAAACTGGCGCTATTTCTCGCCACCGAAGATTCCAGTTTTCTGACAGGACAGGCCATTGAAGCCGAAGGGGGCGCCAGCCTCGATTATTGATTCTTCAGTGGGGTTGCTGTTAAATCAACTTTCTCAATTCTTATTTAAATTCGAGCATAATTATAAAACGGGAGAACGATGTGACAGGTTTACATAAAGCATTTCGGGTTCTGGTGATCACGGTATTTCTGGGAACTGCTTATCACACCTATGGGAATCTGGTTGAAGAATATAAAAACGGTTTGATCTGGAAAGAACCCGAAGTCGTACAGACACCTCCCCATCAGCCCCCTTCCGATGCAATCGTCCTGTTTGACGGAAAGAATCTGGACAAATGGAAAGACGGCGATCAGTGGAAAATCAAAGACGGGTATGCGATTACTACTAAAAAAGATATCGAAACCAAACAGTCATTCGGAGACTGCCAGCTGCATATCGAATGGGCGACTCCTAAGAAGGTGGAAGGGAAAGGTCAGGGACGTGGCAACAGTGGTGTCTTTCTGATGGGAAAGTATGAAGTTCAGATTTTGGACTCTTACGAAAATAAAACGTACTTCGATGGCCAGGCAGGTTCCATCTACAAGCAGTATCCCCCCCTGGTGAATGCCTGCCGTAAACCGGGTGAATGGCAGACCTATGATATCATTTTTACCGCGCCTCGTTTTAACGAATACGGACAGCTGGTAAAGCCTGCATATGTAACAGTCATTCAAAATGGAGTGGTCGTCCAGAACCATACCGAATTACAGGGGGCAACTTACTATCATCAGCCACCTTTCTATACGGTTCACGAAGAAAAGCTGCCGATTCAACTCCAGTTTCATAGAAATGATACTCAGTTTCGAAACATCTGGGTGCGTAAACTCTCTGAAATCCAGCCGATTGGTTGTGTCTGCCCTGAGTAAGTATCAGGTCTGAATTCCTGTCTGGTTTCTGTTTGCTGCAATTGAGTAACTGACTTTGAGAGAAGGACCTGAGGCATGGCAGTTTTTCTGGGAGTTGATGTCGGGACCAGTGGAACCAAAACGCTGGCAATGCAGGAAGATGGAACGATTCTATCTTCTGCTACTGTTGAGTATCCCTTGTATAGCCCGCATCCCGGCTGGTCAGAACAGGATCCGGAAGACTGGTGGCAGGCAACGATCAAGAGTGTTCGCAAAGTCTTGAAAACGGGCAACATCAAACCAGCCGATGTCAAAGGCATTGGATTGAGCGGGCAGATGCATGGCAGTGTGTTTCTCAATAAAAAGCACGAAGTCATTCGCCCCGCTTTACTCTGGAACGATCAAAGGACAGCCGCGGAGTGTGCCGAGATTGAGCAACGGGCCGGTGGTCGAAAAAAACTGATCGGTATGGTAGCTAACCCAGCATTGACCGGTTTTACGGCTCCCAAAATTCTCTGGTTGCGAAATCATGAACCCAAGAATTTTGGCAAAACTGTTCAGGTGCTTTTACCGAAGGACTACATTCGTTTTCGCCTGACCGGGGAATTCGCCACCGAAGTCAGCGATGCTTCTGGTACATTATTGCTAAATGTCAAGCAGCGAAAGTGGAGCCGTTCTTTGTTGAGTAAACTGGAACTGGACGAATCGTTATTGCCGGAAGTTTATGAATCAGAGGATGTCAGCGGGCATGTAACTGCAGAGTCGGCGCGTCTGCTGGGACTGACTGCCGGGGTAGCGGTCGTGGGGGGAGGCGGCGATCAGGCAGCGGGAGCAATCGGAAACGGGATTGTGAAAAGAGGTGTGATCTCTGCCACCATGGGTACCAGTGGTGTGGTCTTCGCGCACAGTGATGAAGTGCAGATCGACCCCGAGGGCCGCGTACATACATTCTGCCATGCCGTGCGTGATAAATGGCATGTGATGGGAGTGGTATTATCCGCCGGGGGGAGCCTGCAGTGGTATCGCGATCAACTCTGTGAACAACAGGTCGCTGTCGCTAAGAAGCAGAAAGTAGATCCCTATCAACTGATTACCGCCCAGGCAGCAGAAGCGCCCGCAGGTAGCGAAGGATTGTTCTTCCTGCCTTATCTGACGGGAGAGCGAACACCGCATGCAGATCCTTATGCACGAGCGGCCTGGATTGGCCTGAGTTTAAGGCACGGGCGATCCCATTTGAGCCGGGCGGTGATCGAAGGTGCAACTTACGCCATGCGCGATTCCCTGGAGATTATTAAAGAGCTGAATATTCCTGTAAGAGAGATCCGGCTGTCCGGCGGTGGTGCCCGGAGTCCGTTCTGGCGCCAGATTCAGGCGGATATTTACGGACAAAAAGTCGTGACCATCAACGCCGAAGAGGGCCCAGCGTACGGAGTTGCGTTACTCGCTGCTGCTGGGACTGGTGCCTACAAAGATGTTGTAGAAGCCTGTTCAGCGACGATTCGGGTTCAGGAAAGTGCCAGCGTCAATTCAAAAGACAAAAATGTCTACAATCAGGCATTTCCTTTATATCAAAAGCTTTACTCATCTTTAAAGTCTGATTTTCTGCAGATATGTCGTTTGCTGGATTAGAGATAAACTCCCCCGATCTCCAGATTGAGTCATGGATACAATGTTCCACTATCTCGAATGAGTGTAATCCTGGAATAAAACAATTTTTCGGATGTCAATTGTGTAACTGGGGGTAAACAGTTAATTTAAACGGGGTAAGAATGCGTGTCTTTTGCGGTGTCAGGCTCATTCTATTTAGTAATCCAGTTGAACCAGAAAGAGTTCATCGAAGTCTGACTACACGGGATGCCGAAATAAATTCATGATAGGTCCGGTGATTCGGATCAGTTCAAATTTGGATATTGTGGTAGAAAAACAAACCCATAGCCGCTATTCTACTCTGCCTGCCCGAAGACAATCTCAGACAAATCGAGTATAATCTTGACCTTCCAGCAGTGTTGAACGAATCAACCATGCTGAAACGGGCATTCGTTTGCCAGCCGGGCTATGTAGTGTGTTGATAAAAGCAGGACAGTCTCCCCAGATGACCAAACCTCAGGAAAAGAAGAGTGGATCGACTCAAGGCCCTTTTTGTGTCTGGTCTGGAATCGGATTCACAAATTTTATCAAACTGATGAGAATGGGTCCCAAGGTTCGCTGGTCAGGATTGGGGCGACTGGTCTCTTCGGCCGTTGTGAGTATATCCAATTCTTTTTTTGCGATGCTGGAAAATCTGATCTACAGCCGCAAAGTCAATAAGACGCCGCTGGAACCACCGGTATTTATCATCGGCCACTGGCGCAGTGGGACGACATTGCTACATAATCTGATGTCTAAGGACGATCAGTTCATTTATCCGAATATGGGAGCGATGCTGTTTCCCTCCCATTTTCTATTGACTGAGCCAGTTCTGAAACACATCGTGAAACATTTACTTCCCAAGCAGCGACCCATGGATAATATGCCGGTCACCTGGGATCTGCCTCAGGAAGATGAGACTTCACTCTTGCTGCTGCATTTAATGTCACCTTACCTGGCGATCAGTTTCAGCGATCAGCCGGAAGTCTATGACCGTTTTTATGAACTGGATCAGTTGACTCCCCGGGAAACGTCAATCTGGAAAAAGACGTTTCTGTATTTCATGAAGAAGCTGACTTTTAAAGCCGGTGCCAACAAACATATTCTGTTGAAGTCACCAACACATACTTTCCGGATACCGTTCCTGCTGGAAATGTTCCCCGATGCGCGGTTTGTTTATATTTATCGGGATCCCTATAAAGTTTATAATTCGACATTGCACCTGCGGAAAACAATGTTTGGTGATAACGGTTTTGCTCCAGTGGACATGGAGAAGCTGGAAGAGGACATGTCGAATATTTATGTCAATCACCTGAATGTTTATGAGCGTGATCGACAAACTGTACCCGAAGGCCAGTTGCATGAAGTCCGGTTTGAAGACCTGGAAGAAGATCCGGTAGGCGAGCTCAGAAAAGTTTACGAACGTCTGAATCTCTCCGGCTTTGAAGGGCTTGAAGAGAATATGCAGCCGTATTTGAAGGATCAGAAATCCTACAAGAAAAACAAATACGAAATGGATGCCGCACAGGAGAAAAAAATCTACGAACGCTGGCAGAAAGCATTCGAGATGTTCGGATACGAGAGATTACCCTCTGAATCACTGGTGCAGAAAGCACGTGTGGCCTCCTGAACTCCCTGTCTTTAAGAGGCATCAATTCTCCTGGTCGGACGACGAATCCTCGTCCACTGACTTCTGATGGTTCTTACGCAGTTCCAAAAGTTCTTTTTCCAGCAGTCGCTGTTGATTGTGAACGCGTGAAATCAGGTGTGTTGATCGAATGCGGGAGGCACTCATATCACTGATCGCACTCAGGATCACCCAGAATGCGATCAGCAGGATCCCTCCCCAATACGCTGCGAATAATCCGGGAGAGGTTTTCCAGGGCATATAGGGTGAATCACCGATCACAATCAGAAAGCCGATTACAATCAGCAGGCTCGAGGTTTGCATCCGTCGCCGGTACTGTTTAGAGAAAAACTGGTAATCATCGTCCGCCAGTTCATCGTCATGCTGTCGATGGAACCAGGAGGTACGATGCAATTGGATCAGCCCTGCTCCAAATAGCACAAGAAGTGTACCAACGATTATGCCTGGGATCGTATCTGTCACTATTACTGCGTCCTTGAGTGATGGTGGGGGGAATCCCTTTGTCTGTTGAAATGTTAACATTTCAAACTTCGAGTCCTCTCATTTTCAGTCTAACAAATTCAGTTTCAGATGAAACGTGTGTGATGGAATTTATTTTGCAGACGGAATAAGAGGCAGGAACAGAGCGGTTTCTTTACATTTCCAGAAATCCTTCATATTGGGGGATACAGATATGAATGGTCGGGTATGGTGCTTTTTCTCAACACTCAACAGACGCCGGCCCGAGAGCGCATCACATTTAACCATAACACCTCTCAATCTAATACACTCGGTTCAAATAGACCTGGAGACGCTATAGTAAAACGGGACACAGTCTAATGTTCTTCATCTGAGTTAGCAGAAATTACGGCAGGCAGGGACCGAAACAGAATGGTGAAATAAACGCCTACCAGCAGAATACCGGGAACCCACCAGTACAACGTCGTCGTTAGTTTTTCCGGTCCAGGCGAAGTATTGTAGATCGTCAGATGATAGTCGGGGTTTAAGCCAGGCAGGATATTTGGATAGATGGCGGCGGCACCTGTGAAAATTACGAGGTAAATAAACAGTCCCGAACTCAGAAATGCCAGCATGTTTTTATTTTTCCAGCGGAGATAACCCGATGCAATCAGCGAAAGGGCCGCCGTCAATGGCAGGATGATTTTCCAGGAACTGTCTGAAAAACTGACTCGGGCGAGGGGTTGTACCAACCAGCTGGCAATAAAAACGATAATGGTCAGGCCGATCGAACCGAGCCAGAGCCACACAGCTGCCTGACGCGATTGTTCCTGGACTCTTCCGTCCGTTTTTGCCGTCAGCCAGAGCGCACCGTGGTGGAGGAGGAACATCGCAGAGGTCACACCACTCAGGATTGTGTACCAGTCTAGAATACCCGTCTGCGGTCCGATGCGAAAATTCGTCCATAAGGGTTCAAAGAAAGTGCCATTCGCATCCAGTGGGACGCCTCGATAAATATTGGCCATGGCCGCCCCCAGGATTATGATCATTAGTCCACTGGAAATGAACAGCATCAGATTCCAGAAATGAATCCAGAGGGAATCTGAGAGATAATGGGGTAACTCGATACTGATCGCCCTGAAAATCAGCAGCCAGACAACCATGGTTAAAGGCAGATAAAATCCGCTGAACATGGCGCTGAGAAATCCGGGAAATGCCATCATCATCGTGCCACCAGCGGCAATCAGCCAGACTTCATTCCCATCCCAGACAGGAGCGATCGACTGCAGAATCTGTTTCTGCTCCGCGCGATCGCGGGCAATCAGCAAATGCAGGACTCCTACCCCCAGATCAAAACCATCGAGGACAATGTAAGTCGCAATCATCAAAACCAGCAGGACCAACCAGACGGTTTCCATATTATTATGCTCCCTCGGCTTTGGTTTCTGGTGGATTGATGAGTTCAGGTCCCTGGCCGATGATGCGTGTTGCCAGAAAGAAATATAAAACGGACAGCAACAGATAAAGTCCCATAAATCCAAGCAGAGTAAACATGACATTCCCCTGTGAAATATTTTTCGATGCGCCATCAGCCGTCTTCATCAAACCATAAATCAACCAGGGTTGACGCCCGATTTCTGTTGTAAACCAGCCGGCGGTATTCGCAATAAATGGGAAGGGCAGGGAAAGCATCAGCAGCCAGAGGATGAAGCGGTTGGTGTGTAGTTTTCCTTTCCACACGAGCAGCAGACTGACCCCCATCAGCGCGATAAACAGCGTACCCAGACCCGCCATGATGTGATAGGAAAAATACAACAGTTCAATGTTGTCAGGCCAGAGATCACGATCGTATTCGGTTAACCCTTTCACCCGTGCATCCCAGCTGGCGTGGGTCAGAAAGGAGAGTGCTTTGGGAATGATGATTGGGTTATCAATTTTCATTTCCTGGAGGTTGGGTTGGCCGAGAATAATCAGGCCGGCCCCATCCTCTGTATGAAAGTGACCTTCCATCGCTGCGAATTTGACAGGCTGATGCTGCTGCACCTGTTTGGCTTCCCAGTCACCGGTAGGCATGGCTGCGATCATACTGGCGGGAAAACCGACCAGGACCGCAACAGACAGATAGCGGCGGGAGATGTCCTGATGCTGCTGTTTCAGCAGATGAAAGGCGGCAATCGATGCCATCGTGAAACAGCCGGTAATGACGGCGCCTGTCATCGTATGCAGATATTGTTTGAGCGCCCAGGGATTGCTGAGTAATGCCCAGATACTAGTCAACTGATACACGCCATCCTCTCCGATTCGGTAACCTACCGGATGTTGCATGAATGCGTTCGTGCAAATGATGAAATAGCCACTGAGCCATGTGCCTGCCAGTAACAGGAAGGAAACCAGGCAATGCGTACGTTTCCCCATTTTCTTTTCTCCAAAAATGAGGAGATAAAGAAACGTTGATTCGAGGAAAAAAGCAAAGATCCCTTCCATTGCCAGAGTTTGTCCCAGGATCGAACCTGTCATTTTTACTAGCTGTGCCCAGTTGGTCCCAAATTGAAACTCCAGTGGAATGCCTGTGACAACACCCATCAAAAATGTGAGGCCAAAGATTTTTAACCAGAATCTGGCTGCAGCATCGGCCCAGGTATGTCCTCTTAATCCCATACATTTGAGGATGAAAATCAAGAGGGCCAGCCCCATGGTTAACTGGGGAAACAGATAATGAAATGAGACCGTAAATGCGAACTGCACACGATGTAAGAGCAGTGAATCAATCATGCCTTTGATTCCATTTCGAAGTGGGTGTTAATTACTGAATCAGGCAACGGATAGATGGGAATGGTTCGATCATTCAGGTAGATTCTGCAGCCAGTAGATAAGTACGGTCCCTACTTTTGCCAGACTGGCTCCTGAACAGTAGCGGGGAATATCGCGCGTCGTATGCCAGACCGGGTAATCAAAATCGATAATATCGCATGTGGGGATTCCGGCGATTTCATTCAGAGGGAGATGGTCATCCCGGATTTCATACTTGGCCTGAGGAATAAACTCCCGCACCCCGGTTTTCCTGGCTGCTTCCCAGATGCTGCGCGTTAACTGAGGTGCATACTTCAGGCTGTTTTTTTCCATGTAGATTCCCATGTTTCTGTCGGCAATCATATCCAGCAGAACCCCGTATACATATTCGAATTCAGGCGGTTCATTTTTGTACTGCTGGGCAAAATATTTCGAACCCAGAAAATAAGGGTCATTCTGACGGTAGACCAACTCTTCACCATCAAAGAATACGAAATCGACTCCGTAGCCATGACTGACTTTCAGTGTCGACATCACATTTCCCAGTTCCATCAGAAAGGCGACACCGCTTCCTCCATCGTTTGCCCCGATGAATAAGCCCTGTGGTTGATTTCGATCGCGGTCTGGAAATGGCCTGGTGTCATAGTGGCAGGCCAGCAGGATGCGTTTTTTGGCTTCTGGATTCCAGCTGACTATCATGTTGTTCATCCGCACCGGATTTCCGGTAATGGGGTGCGGTGCATCAAAGGACTGGAACTGGACTTTTGCTTTCAGTTCCTTGAAATGGTCCAGGATGAGTTTCTGCTGAGCCGCCATGCCGGGAGAGCCACTGATTCGTGACTTGAGGCGACAGATTCTATTCAGATATTCAAATGAGCGTTTGGCTTCAAATGTGGTTTTGTTTTCAGTTTCTTCTGCTTTGCTGTTCGTCAGAGAAACCGCTCCCGCCAGGATCAGCAGGGACAGAAAAACTAGCGTTTGTTTCAGTTGCCACAACATAAGTACCCGTTTCATGGTCATTCGTTACGTTTTATGATCTGAAAAAGAGGATCATCTACAAATGAACGATTGCTGTTACATGAATAGTAGCTTGATCGACATGCAGACAAGAGCAATATATAAAACTATGCGGATGAAGGCATCCCCTTTTCTGACTGCCAGGTTAGATCCGATCCACCCCCCCACTGACATCCCGATCATCAGAATCAGTCCGGTGCCCCACAGAACCTGACCCTGCCATGCAAAGATTCCGATTGCTGCTACCGTATAAAGGGCTACGATAAACACCTTATGCATGTTCGTTCGTAATAAATCGATATTCATCACATTATGGATAATTGCAATCAGGATAAAGCCGACACCCGCCTGAATAAACCCGCCATAAAAGCCTGCCAGAACCATAAGCAGATATGCGGTGACTGGCACAGGTTTTTCAGAAACGGTGCCTTCGGAAAGATTCTCAAGGCCCTCAGAACCGGTCGAGTTTTCTTCCTCGTTCTGTTTCGGCTTTTTCTTTTTTCGATTACCAAAAATCATTGTCACCAGAACTCCCAGCATGACAATTGCCAGAACGCGATTAAACCAGGCATTGCTGAGTTTTGTGCCTAAAAAAGCTCCAATGACAGTGCCCGGCAGCGCGCACAGTGCCAGGGTCAGGCTAAGGCGGTAATCGGAGAATCCCTTTTGTTTAAAACCAGCGATCGCAGTCAGGTTCTGACCCAAAATAGCGATACGGACCGTTCCATTGGTGACGGCACCGGGTATATCCAGAAACACCATGACGGGCATCAGGATGAGTGAACCACCGCCTGCCAGAACATTCAGGATGCCAGCGATACAGCCAACGCCTGCCAGTAATAGATAATGCCACCAGACCAACAGGTTCTACTTTCCTTCAGAAATGGACGCGGATGTTCTGAAACGTTCACCACATTTTGGGTAATCGAATTTTGGGAAATCGAATTCAATTGATGTATTTAGAGACAATCCTGCTTCAATGTTACGTCGTTTGTTCTAATCTATTCGTTTCCAAGACGGTATAGTAAACTAAGAGAATAGACTAGAGTGTAAAGCTTTCTATGGCAGAGTACCAAGAGAATGAAGTTTAATTTACGACAAACATTCACAATCTTTTTTCAAAAAAAGCGAATCCTGCACGCGCTGATTACTGCGACACTTTTCATTCTGCATTCGGGCTGCCAGCCTGAGACGCTGGATCAAAAAGGGGCGGGCACTGTGAACACAGGTTCTGTTGAGAATCTCTCGCTGAAAATTGCTGACTGGCGATTTGTTGAGCAGCTGGTTGCCGACAATCAGGGGAAAATTGTCGTCGTTGATCTCTGGTCAACATCCTGTCCTCCCTGCCTGCGTGAATTTCCGGAGCTTGTCGCTTTACAGAAACTGTACCCGAAAGAAGTGCTTTGTGTTTCCTTCAATTGTGATTACTTCGGGGGCAAGAATTATCCACCCGAATATTATAGAAAGCCTGTCGAAAAGTTTCTCGCAGAACAAAAGGCCTCAATGACGAATATCATCAGTAATGTCCCTGCGGAAGAATTGTTTCCCACCCTGGATCTGGCCTCAATGCCTGCTACCTACGTCTATGATCGGCAGGGTAAACTGGCAAAACGCTTTGATAATGAACGTCGCGAGTATGGTAAGGAAGGATACACTTACAAACGGGATGTGATCCCCTTGGTGGAAAGCCTGTTGAAAACAGACACACTCAAACAATGAGTGCTGCGATCATGCCCGAGAGCACAATTCCATCCCAGGTTCCCGCACCACCGATGCTGATCGACGGGGAATCCAGTTTTTTGAAGTCATTCCAGTGAAACAGGTCGGCTCCAATCAGCGGGCCGGAAATTCCGATCACAAAAGCAATCGGTGCATACAATGCCTCATAATCCATGCCCGCATTGCCGGTCAGTGGTCCGATGATCCCAAAGCCAAGGATCGTTGCGATCACCGACACCAGAGGCGGAATAAAGACCGGCATCGCAATACCCATTCCAGGAACCAGCCGTGAGGTGCGATAACAGACCACCGTATTCAGGCAGATTCCGACACATGTCACCAGGATGGGAGTGATGCCACCCCCGATGATAAATCGAGAGAGCCAGATCGCCAGTAAAACCGGAATTACGCAGCCACCCAGATTTACGGCAATAATTGCTTCCTGTCGCAAACGCTGCATTTTCGGCATCAACTGCATTCCAGCCAGGGATTCAAATACGGGAACATTGACTTCCCGATTGAGGGGATACCTCGCGATGGGGAAGTTAATCAGAGAGCCGAAGATCATCCCAAATAGAACCAGGATAGCAGCCTGTGGGCTGAGGTGCAGATTTCGCAGGGCCGTCTCAGCCAGATCGACAAAGATCAGAGGCAGCATGCAGCCCATGAAAATCATAAGGCTCAGAATCATACAGCCTGAAACGGGAGGCGTCTGAAATTGCTGGGGTGGCTGTGTCGACACGGTCAACTATCTTTCTGTTCTGGTCAAAAGCCGAGTCTGCTGGTTCGATACATTTAAACAGGAGTTGGATTTGGGAGCCCTGTTTAGACCGGGTATTTTAGCGGGCCTCCCCGATTCCTGCAGGTTTGAAGCGGGAATATTCGGAACAATTCCTACCTTCTCGCTGAATTCATACTCTGAAGACAGCCGGGAAGGATGAATTTCCCCGAAGTCCCGCTACAATCAGGATATGGCAGGAAACAGTTTTGGACAATCATTTCGGATCACTACAGCAGGCGAAAGCCACGGTCCGGGCAATGTCGTGATTATTGATGGCGTTCCACCGGGGATTCCAATCAGCGTGGAAGATCTATTAGTTGATCTTAATCGTCGCAAACCGGGACAAAGCAAGATTGTCACACAGCGCAAAGAAGCGGACCATCCTGAAATTCTCTCCGGTGTTTTTGAGGGAATCACAACGGGAACCAGCCTGGCAATTCTCATCCGAAATGAAGATCAGCGCAGTAAAGACTATAGCGATATTAAAGACAAATATCGCCCCGGTCATGCTGACTACACCTACGATGTGAAATACGGCTTCCGTGATTACCGTGGCGGTGGCCGCTCCAGTGCACGAGAAACGAATGTGCGTGTTGCAGCCGGTGTTGTCGCCAAGAAAATTCTGGACGCAGCATTCGGTGGACGCGTCATCGGTTATGTGACTCAGGTCGGACATCTCAAGGCCGAGATTTCCGATCCGACTTCGATTACGGCAGCGCAGGTCGAAACATTTTCCGACGGCAGTTTGAACCCGGTCCGCTGCCCCGATCATGACCTGGCGCGTCAGATGTTTGACTTCATCGATACTGTCCGAAAAGACGGCGATTCCATTGGTGGCGTAGCAGAAATTGCCGCCATCAATATTCCCGCTGGTCTGGGTGAACCGGTTTTCGACAAACTGAAAGCGGATATCGCCAAAGCCCTGTTCAGCATTCCCGCAGTTCTGGGAGTTGAATATGGCTCAGGATTTGGCTGTGCGACCATGCGTGGCAGTGAAAATAACGATCACTTTGTGGCGGAGACCAGTGCCGAAAGTGATACACCTGTGATTGCGACGGATACGAATCGTCATGGAGGCAACCTGGGTGGGATCTCCACCGGACAACCTCTTGTCTTTCGTGCAGCCGTCAAACCGACCAGCAGTCTGCTGATCGAACAACCGACGGTCACCAGTCAGGGAGAGGCGACGACGATTCGCACAAAGGGACGACATGATCCCTGTCTGCTGCCCCGCTTCGTTCCGATCGCCGAAGCAATGATTGCTATTACACTGGCTGACCACTGGTTGCGCTGGCGGGCTCAATGTGCGGCGGCTCCGGATCGCACTCATCACATTTAAGAGGGAAATCCAACATGGCCTGGATACAAAAGCAGATTCGTCTGCCTGCGTTTCGACGTGGGTTTCATATTGTTACTCGTGAAGTCCTCAGTGAAATCCCTGAACTCTCGACAATCAAGGTCGGCTTAATGCATGTCTTTATCATGCATACGTCCGCTTCACTTTCGATCAACGAAAATGCGGATCCGGATGTCCCCGTGGATCTGGAAATGTCTTTTAACAAGATTGCGCCGGAATCATTTCCCTATGTGCATACCTGTGAAGGGCCCGATGATATGCCTGCGCACGTCAAAGCGTCTCTACTTGGAAATTCCTTGACGATCCCGATCAGCGAAGGGCGTCTCTGCCTGGGAACCTGGCAGGGAATCTATCTGTGTGAACACCGCAATCATGGCGGCGGTCGGCGACTGGTTGTGACGATTCAGGGTGAATAGTCTGGAATGACTCTGCTCTCACTATCTTATTTACCCACACAATACAGATGCTTGTCTGAGCGGATAAAAAGGTCGCCATCACTGATCGCTGGTGAAGCACTGAAATCCTCATTGTCATTTGTCAGTCGATTCACAGAGATCTGTTCCAGTTGATCACTGGCTTTGATGACATAAGTTTCCCCGGAACGAGATGTGAAATAGATTTTGCCATCTGCTATGACCGGAGAAGAATAGTCACTGCCACGAAAGCCTCCACCACCTCCTCTGCCAGAACGTCTACCAGAGCGATTGCCGCCTGCTTCCTCTTCCCGGTCGTCCGTGGCGACTGAATCTCCTGAATCCAGTCGACCCCGGAAGATCCGTTCTCCCGTTTTGGCATCAATGCAGTTAACAATACCGCGCGAGAAGAAATAAATTCGGCCCTGGTACATCACCGGTGTTTCAATTCGGTTGGCATCGCGACCAGTCCAGAGTATGTTTGTTTTGGTAATGTCACCTTTGCCACCGGCTTTGACAGCAATCGATCCGCCGCCCCGCCCTTCAATGCCGTAGATAACGCCGTTCTCTGCAATCACGCTGGAACAATAGGTGTCTGTGTCCATAGCTTCGCAATACCAGCGTAATTTGCCGTTTTCTGGGTTCATCCCCCAGATCTCATAAGGTACACCCAGTACCAGATCTGTCTCATCGTCACTCCCCTTGACCAGAACGGGGGTGCCCCAGGTTGCGTTAAAGCCCGTTGATTCCTGCCGCCAGACTTCTTTGCCTGTCTTTTTATCGAGACCAACCAGAGCTTCGCTTTCCGCAGTTGCGGTAACGATCAGCAGATCTTTATAGAGAATCGGGCTGGATGAAGAACCCCATCTGCGAGAATCGAGTTCATCGCCGACGATTGTCTGCCACAGTTTGTTGCCATCCAGATCGTAAGCGACTGCGCCCGATTTTCCGAAATAAGCATAGACATGCTTCCCGTCTGAAGTGGGGGTATGCGATGCATAGCCATGCTCGGCGAACATGCCTGTGTAGACGTCTTCAGGGAGTACCGGTTTAACCGTTTTGTCCCAGAGAATTTTTCCCGATTTTCGATCAAGGCAGACCAGATGCCTGCGCAGATCCTTTTGATTTCCAGGATCATTGCGGGTCATCCCGTAGCCCGACCAGCAGGTGACAAATACTTTATCACCTACAATGATCGGACTGGATGAACCGTGTCCAGGCAGAGCCACTTTCCATTTGAGATTCTGCTGAGGACTCCATTTGTCAGGCGTCGCCTGCTTTTCGTCTGAAACCCCTGACCCGTTTGGTCCACGAAACCGCATCCAGTCTGCCTGAACGCTTGAGGAAATTAACATCAACAAAGCGAAGACAGCAATTTTGGGCTGCATGGCATGTTCCCTGAAACTGGATACGTTAATGGGCCAAACGGATAACAGTGGGTTTTAAGACTCAAGTTAGTTATCAGATTCAGGACGTTTGGGGCGATCTCCGTCTGAATTACGACCACCGCGGTCGCCGCGATCTCTACCACCTGATCGATTGCGAGAGTTGAACTGCTCTGACATTTTCGTCAGCTCGGCTTTATCGATTTCCTTGTCTTTGTTGGTATCGATTCGATCGAACATCCCCTGCATTCTTTCGGGAAGTTCTTCTTTGGTGAGTTTGCCGTCTTTGTTCTTGTCATTGACCATCATACGCTCGACAAAGTCGCCGCCTCGACCACCGCGGTCCCCATCACCACGACCAAATCCACCGGGACCTCCCGGTCCACGTCGATCTCCATCACGACGGCCGAAGCCACCAAAATCAGGTCGCAATTCTTCTTCTGTCAGTTTTCCGTTTTTGTCTTTGTCCAGTTTCTGGAGAGCGACTGTAGCATTGTCGATCTCTTCTTTGGAGAGTTCTCCATCCTTGTTGACGTCGAGAGTAATGAAGATGGGTAACATCAGCATAAAATTAGGACGTCCACCAGGACCTCCTCGGCCATCACGGGGGCCACCTTCCCGGGGACCACGGTCACGATCACCACGTTGACGTCCTTCGGGACGATCGCCCCTTTCCGGACGATCTCCTCCCTCTGGAGGCTGAGCTGATACAAGTGTGGTGGCGCTGATTGCAAGTAAAGCAGCACCAACTGAAAATAAACGTGACATACGCATTTGAGAGTCTCCAGAAATGTGATTTTGAAATGTTAAGTGTCTCAAACCAGTGGGTTTACAGCACTGGCTGTATGTTAAAACGAAATGAGGTTTAAGGTCCATCTTCCACTCGTGCAACACCTGTTAGGAAGAACGGGTGCGTTAGTGGAAGTGACTGTGTACCTCGATCATCTTTAAGCTACAAAAATCAAACCCGGGAGACGAGAAAATGTTTCGAAAAACTCCATAATCTCTCAGAATATCTGCGAACATGAAAATTTGAGGTAGCGACAATTTGTCCGAAAAAAAACGCCTGCAGGTAAACTGCAGACGTTTTGAAATCATTTGATGGAAAACTGCGATCAGGCTGATACTATTTGAACGCAGTGATACCGGGCATGGCAATGGGAGGGACTGGGATCGGCCCCCACTCATAACTGGCTGGTGTCAGGTCTTCTTTGGAATTCATGGCTTCCTCCCAGGTGATTGATTTTCCGGTATAAGCTGCCATGCGTCCCATGATCGCCAGCATGGTACTTTTTGTCATATAGTCACCATTGTTTAGCGGTTCGCCTGAGCGGATGCTCGCGAAGAATTCATCATGTTCGACCTGATACATGTTTTTGCTTTTGTCCCGGAACTGCCAGGTCTTTTCGCCTTTTGGGTCGTAAATGCGGTGTTTAAAGACATCGACACGGCCCTTGGTACCAAATACATGATCAGAGACATCGACGGCGCATCCATCCTGCTGTCGACAACGGCTGAAACCTTTAACGCCATTCGGATATTCGTAAACGATGGCAAAGTGATCGAAAATATTGCCATACTCTTTCCCAATTCTGGTCTGTCGACCGCCGGTTCCGCTACAGGCCAGTGGCGTTTGGTCCTTCATGGTCCATGCCATTTTATCCAGGCTGTGGACATGTTGCTCCGTGTTGAAATCCCCGGACAGCCAGGTGAAATACAACCAGTTTCGCATCTGCCATTCCATATCGCTCCATTCGGGTTGCCGCTCAAACATCCATAATCCGCGGGTATTGTAACTGCACTGGATGGCCATCACATCGCCGACAGCTCCGTCGTGGATCTGCTTGAATGTTTCCCGCATCCCCTGGTGATAGCGCCAGCAGAGTCCGGAGACGATGGAAAGGTTCTTTTGTTTTGCCAGCTTACAGGTTTCCAGAACTGACCGCACGCCAGGCGCATCTACGGCAACCGGCTTTTCTGCGAAGACATGTTTGCCAGCTTCAATGGCGGCCCGCAGTTGCATGGGGCGGAAGTGGGGGGGCGTTGTCAGGAGCACGACGTCGACACAGTCAATCACTTTCTGGTAGGAATCGAAGCCGACAAACTTGTGATCGGCGTCTACCTGAACCTGTTCCGCAACAGGATTTTTTTTCAGATTCTGTAAGCTCTTATCCAGATGGTCATAGAACGTATCACCCATGGCGACCAGTTTGGCATTCGGGTCAGCAGCCAGCGCCTGTGCGGCGGCTCCGGTTCCCCGTCCACCACAGCCAACCAATCCCACGCGAATTACATCACTGCCTCCGGCAAACAGACTGGTTTGCAGAGCAGTCATCTGAGAGGAACCAGCGAATGCGGCGCTTGAGAAAGAAGAAGCGGCAGCTACAACTGCAGTGCCGTTTTTGATAAATTCACGTCGCGTCGTTGAGGGGGAAGTCTGAGGTTGGTTGGTAGTCATGAGGTAATCCTGAATTAATTAGTTTCGTTGAAAAACTGATTCCTTAGGATACCATACCCAACCGACTGTTTTCGAGGCAAAAAGCAGAACTGGTAACAGGTTTTTGCAAGAGGAGTTGGGCATGTGAACAGGCACTGTCTTTACTATTTGTCTGTAATCAATGCGTCGATGTGATCTCTTCCAAAGCGCTGCAGACTGGCTGCGCCTAAATTGACGTAGTGTTGCCAGGTTGCTTTGAGACGTTCCTGCTGCTGTTCGGTGAGAACTTTGATCTGCCGGGCTGGACAGCCTGCCCAGAGCGTACCCGGGGGAACGTGAATGCCTTCCCGCACCAGAGCACCTGCGGCAATCAATGCACCTTTTCCGATCACACAACGACTGAGTACTGTTGCACCGATGGCGATCATGGCGTCATCTTCCACTAAAGAGCCATGTACGATGGCAGCGTGTCCCAGTGTCACGCGATCACCGAGAATACAGGGATGTTGATAGTCAGTATGCAGGATCGATCCATCCTGCACATTGGTCTCTTCTCCTACCTCAATATATTCCAGATCACCGCGCAACACACACTGATGCCAGACCGTACTACGCGCTTTGAGGCGAACTCTTCCGGTGATAATGGCGTCCGGTGTCACCCAGGCTGTCGGATCGATGAATGGTGAAGAATGGAGTGCCTGCCAGTCACAGTCCACTTCCGGATAGGGTAATTCGGGGGGGGCGGGAATCTCCGATTGCATTCGTGGCCAGTCGGGTGAAGCGGAATCATGATTCATCAGGAGTACCTTTATCTTGTGGGGCTGGTAGCACAGCAACCTGAGTCAGACTGCTGTTCGGAATGGTGGGGCGTTTCTTTTCCATTAGAAACAAACCACCGATTGTCAAAGCGGTCCCGCTTAACAGCCAGACAGTTAACTGTTCACCGAAGCAGAGGACGCCAGCAAATGCGGCCATTGCCGTTTGGGATGCGTTTAACAGATTGACCCGGGTCACCGTCAGATATTTCATCGAGGCACCAATCGCGAAAAACGCGATGGCATTCATGATGCCTGCCACCAGCATGACCAGATACTGCCAGGGAGTTGTAATCCAGAAAATGGAGATTCCCAGTCGATAAACGGCGACACCAGTCAGGCAGATCAGACCTGTCGTGCTGATCAATACCAGAGTAGCAGAGATGGATGTTTCCCCTCGTACCGAACCGCGAATGACAGCGCCTCCTGCGCCATAAGAACAGCCGGCAAAACCTGCCACAAAAATAGTGAGTGCAACCGTCGCCATTGCGCTGGAATGATGTTCCATATTTTCAAATACGGATTCCTCTGCCTGGTGGGCACCCAGACTGAGGATTACAATCGCCGCAGTCAGGATGATCATGGAAGTAAACATGCGCGGTGTGATTGCTTCCTCCAGGAAGATTCGCCCCAGCAGGGCACCTGTGGTCAGCAGTGTGGCGAAGCAGAGGGGCACGGTAAAAGCCAGCCCTCCCAGGCTGAGCGACCATTGAAACATGACGTTTCCACCGAATTGCATGACCAGCCCGGTCAGAATTAATGGCAGGATCAGTCGCCGCGGTGGCAGTGCAGGAAGTCCCTGAGATCCGCGGTAGGCAACCAGGCCCCAGCCCACAATGGTGGCGGGGACCGATTTTAAAGCAGAAATCCAGATGGCCCAGTCAGCATTGTTATCCACAGCCGCTTCACGCAATGCGATATTGGCAGCGGTATAGGCTAACGCGGATAACAGTCCATATAACGTGCCCTTTACGGTGGGGGAGAGCCCACCAGTGTATTCGCTTTCGGAGTTTTCAGACAAAGCAGGCGCATCCGATGAAGTCTCTTTAATCGTCTTCACCTTCTTGCTCCAGTTGCTGCAACTCGATGATACGCGGGTCGAGTTCTTCTACAATCGCATAGCGGCCATCTGACCAGCGGAAGAAGTCAACGTCACGACATTTTTGGCTGCAGAATGGAAAGGGTGATTGGTCATCACTCGCTTGTGATGTGACGACTTTTCGACATATGGGGCATGTTTGTGGTTGGATCATCGGATCCTCAGACAAAAGGGGAAGCGAATTCAGGGGCTGAATCTCTTATAGATCATTCCAGAGGAAATATCAAAGGTAATCAGGAATCTGAAGAGCCACTCTTGCTGGAAGAGCCTGAATCACCGCTGCTTTTCGAATCGGGGCTGGGTGACTGTGCTTTGGAATCGGCGGCAGCATCTTTTTTGTAAGAGCTGCTCCGGTAATCAGTTTGGTAAAAACCGGTACCTTTGAAGATGATTCCGCCGCCTGCGCCGATCACGCGTTTGGCTTTGAGCTTTCCGCACTCCGGGCATTTTCTCAGGGGCTTAGCGGTAATTGACTGAAATTCTTCCCATTTATGACCACACTGGGAACATTCATAATCATATGTTGGCATCGATAGTGACTCACAATTAAAAAGGCAATGAGAAGTAATTAACCTTCCGCAGGACCAGACGAAACAATAACTTTCGTAGGGCGAACTACCCGGTCATTCAGAATGAACCCCTGTTCCAGTTCCTGAATGACTGTCATCGGCGGATGCTCATCAGAGGGCATCTGCTGCAGTGCTTCATGCAGATTTGGATCGAACGGTTTTCCCAGCGCATCAATCGGGGTCACATTATGTTTAGAGAGAACATCCAGAAGCTGTTTTGCCACCATTTCGACGCCTTGTTTGAGATCACCGACCTGATCGGCACTCTCAGCGGCATCGACAGCCCGTTTCAGATTATCCAGCGCCGGTAACAGGTCCTGAATAAAGGGAGCTGCCGCATACTGGCGCAGCAGTTCCATTTCTTTCTGATGGCGCTTTCGGACATTGTCCAGTTCGGCCTGTGAACGCAGAAAACGATCCTGATTCTCATCACGCTCGGAAATCGCGGTCTGCAGCTGTTCTTCGACTGTGGGCGCTTCCTCTGTCACTTTATTCTCCTCAACCGGAATTTCTTCGGTCTGGTTTTGAATCTCTTCTGGTTGTTCCATGTCTGACATGTTTCTGACCTGCTACGCTATTTCAAACTGTTCTGAATATGAAAACTAAATTGACGAACTCATCCATCACACTCCCTAGTCAGAGTGTGTGAAGTACTCCTTCAATTTGTCAAAAAACGAATTACGGTTCGGGCTGCGGTGGGAAGAGACTTCCGTGTGTTCAATTTCTGCCAGTTCACGCAACAGCTCTTCTTCCCGCTCTGAGATCTTCTTGGGGACATCGATCTGCACGACGACATGCAGGTCGCCACGCCGGCCCCCATGCGGATTAGGCATTCCCTGCCCTTTCAGTCGGAAGACTTCGCCTGGCTGGGTTCCCGAAGGTATTTTCAGATCGTGTCGTCCTTCCAAAGTCGGGATCTCGATATTGGCTCCCAGAGCAGCCTGTGTGTAAGTGATGGGAACATGGCAACTCAGTTCCTGTTCCTGGCGGCGGAACAGTGGATGCTCATCAACGCCGATGACGACATACAGGTCACCCCTTGGTCCCCCATTGGCTCCCGGGTTTCCTTCACCTCTCAGGCAGAGTTGCATCCCGTTATCGATACCGGCAGGAACTTTAATTTCCAGCTCGGTTTCTTGTGCTATGCGACCCTCTCCACGACAGTCTGAGCATTTTTGGACAATGACTTTTCCCGCACCACGGCACCGTGGACAGGTTGTCTGCACCCGGAAAAATCCCTGGGACTGCACTACCTGGCCGGCACCGCCACAGTAATCACATTCATCAGGTTCCGTCCCTGGTTTCGCGCCTGATCCGTGACAGGTATCGCAGGTTTCCTGTCGATTGATATGGATTTCACGTTCGCAGCCCGCAGCGGCATCCAGCAGATCGATTTGCAGGCTGGTTCTCAGGCTTTCACCCTGACGCGGACGGTTGCCGCCGCGCTGAGACGAATTTCGGAAACCGAAGCCTTCAAACAGATCGCCAAACGCACTGAAGATATCGGAGACATCATGGAACTGACTGGCACCTGCGCCAAAATCAGCGTGTCCATAGCGATCATAGTGGGCACGTTTTTTATCATCACCCAGAACTTCAAATGCTTCTGCAGCTTCTTTGAAGCGTTCGACGGCTTCATCATCACCTGGATTTCGGTCCGGATGATTTGCCAGCGCCAGTTTCTTGTACGCTTTTTTGATTTCAACGGTGGTCACTTCGCGCGATACGCCAAGAATTTCATAATAATCGCGTTTCGATGCCATAAATCACAACTCGTCGTATGTCTAAAAGGTTTAGAACCTGACCATGTCCGCTCTGGTCAAGTTTCTGTTATTGTCGTTCTATTCAGAATTGAAAAAAACGGGCCACCATTTTACGGCGGCCCGTCTGTTATCACAATGTTTCTCCTGAATTCCGGTGACAGAACTCAGACTCTGTCAGAAACTATCGAACACTACCTTCGACGTCAGCCAGCTTTTTACCTTCGGTGCTGTCACTGCGGGTGACAAGTACCTGGGTGGTCAGCATCAGGCCGGCAATCGAGGCGGCATTTTTCAGGGCGTTTTTCACAACCTTGGCCGGATCAATAATTCCTGCTTTGAACATGTCGACGTATTCGCCAGAGTTGGCATTATAACCTTTGGAGCCAGTCAGTTGTTTGACTTCATCGGCGACCACGGCACCATCAGTTCCGCAGTTTTCTGCGATCTGTCGAATTGGTCCTTCCAGAGCACGTGCGACAATCTGGATGCCGATCTTCTCGTCGTCGTTTTTGCCTTTGACTTTTTCGACGGCTTCGATCGATCGCAGCAGAGCAACGCCACCACCGGGAAGAATTCCTTCTTCCACTGCAGCGCGTGTGGCGTGCAACGCATCTTCCATACGGGCTTTGGTCTGCTTCATTTCTGATTCGGTAGCTGCACCAACAGAAATAATAGCAACTCCGCCAGTCAGTTTTGCCAGACGTTCCTGGTATTTTTCGCGATCATATTCACTGTCAGTTTTTTCAAGCTGACCGCGAATCTGAGCAACGCGTGCCTGCAAAGCGGCTGTTTCGCCGGCACCTTCGATCAGAGTACAGGAATCTTTAGTAATTTCAATCTGCTTGGCCTGGCCCAGTTGTGCCAGTTCCACAGATTCGAGTTTGATTCCCAGGTCTTCAGAAATCACGGTACCACCTGTCAGCACAGCGATGTCTGCCAGCATGGCTTTGCGGCGATCGCCAAAGCCGGGAGCTTTGACAGCAGCAATATTGAGCACGCCACGCAGTTTGTTGACGACCAGCGCTGTCAGTGGTTCGCCTTCCACGTCTTCAGCAATAATCAACAGCGGTTTCCCTGTCTGCGAAACTTTTTCCAGCAGAGGCACCAGATCTCGTAAAGCCGAGATTTTAGATTCGTGAATCAGAATATAGCAGTCTTCCAGAATGCACTTCATGCCTTCTGTGTCAGTGACAAAGTAAGGTGAAATGTATCCTTTGTCGAACTGCATTCCGTCTGCGAAAGACAGAGTGGTTTCATTTCCTTTGCCTTCTTCGACAGTGATCACGCCGTCACGACCCACTTTTTCAACAGCGTCGGCGATCAGGTTGCCGATGACATTATCGTTGTTGGCAGAGATGGCACCGACCTGAGCAATTTCTGCCTTTTCGGTGACAGGTTTGGCCAGTGCTTCGATCGCAGCGACAGCAGCTTCCACTGCTTTGTCGATTCCACGACGAACGATCATGGGATTTGCTCCCAGCGATATGCCACGCAGGCCTTCCTGGTAGATGGAGCGGGCTAAAACGGTGGCAGTTGTTGTACCATCGCCGGCGACATCGCTGGTTTTGGTAGCGACTTCGTTAACCAGTTTCGCTCCCATGTTTTCGAAGGGATCTTCGAGCTCAACTTCTTTACTGACTGTAACACCGTCTTTGGTTACCAGGGGGTTCCCAAAGCTTTTATCGATGATCACATTACGTCCCGTGGGACCCATTGTGATGGCTACAGCGTCGCTGATAGTTTGCACGCCTTTTTGCAGCTTGGCACGTGCGCGATCTTCAAACAATAGTTGCTTTGCCACGCTTATAAACTCCTCTGTTTAACAGGAACGAACATTCGATCGGATTGCTCCGTTCTCCCCTGCGTGATTTGTGGTTGATTAAGATTCTCGAAGCAGACAGAGAAAACATTGTGTTTTACAATGCCATTCTCTGTCCGAATGGTCCGATTCAGTACGTCTTTACTTGATGATTTTGGCAAGAATGTCGCTTTCCCGCAGGATCTTGACGTCCTTACCACTGACTTCGATATCGGTTCCGCCGTATTTCCCGTAGAGAACTTCATCACCGACTTCAACAGCAACCGGGCAACGTTCACCACTTTCCAGAAGACGTCCAGGTCCGACAGCGATGACAGTACCGCTCTGTGGCTTTTCCTGGGCTGTGTCAGGCAGAACAATCCCACCAGCAGTTGTTTCTTCTGCAACATTGGGTTCAATCACGATACGGTCATCAAGAGGATTCAGTTCCATTATGTTAACTCCCAAGTATTCCAATTAGTCTGGTTGTATGTGTGAATCCGGGAGCAGTTCCCGGAAGTAATATGTCTCTTTTTAACAATCAGGATCCTGTTACAGTCCTGTTGCCACCCTCTTAAAATGCTGAGAGGATAGCGATTGTGACTTAGAAGCCACCCATACCGGGCATGCCGCCCATGCCGGGCATACCGCCACCCATTCCTGGCATGCCACCCATGCCGCCCATCCCACCCATGTCGTGGTGGTCATCATGGTGGTGATCGTCTTCTTCGTCCTTGGGTTCCTCGACAACAATGGAATCTGTTGTCATCAGCAGGCAGGCTACACTGGATGCATTCTGCAGGGTAGACCGAACCACTTTAGCAGGGTCAACGACACCAAAATCAAACATGTCGCCATAGCGATCATTCAATGCGTCGTAACCGTAGGAAGTGCTCTTATCTTTTTTAACACGATTGGCAACAACGGAGCCATCCTGTCCCGCATTTTCGGCGATTGCCCGCAGAGGCATTTCCAGAACTTTCTGAATCAAAGCGACTCCCAGTGCCTGGTCGCCAGACAGTTTAAGACTGTCGAGTGACTTGCTGGATCGCAGCAGAGCGATTCCACCGCCGGGAACAATACCTTCTTCGATGGCAGCACGGGTTGCGGCCAGTGCGTCGTCGATCAGGTCTTTGCGTTCCTTCATTTCAGTTTCGGTAGCAGCTCCTACATTGATCTGAGCCACTCCGCCTGCCAGTTTGGCCAGGCGTTCCTGAAGTTTTTCGCGATCGTATTCACTGTCAGTGATTTCGATTTCAGCCCGGATCTGATCAGCACGACCGCTGACAGCAGCTTTATTTCCACCGCCGCTGACAATTGTTGTGTTATCAGAGCTGACATGGATTTTCTTGGCCTGGCCCAGGTCTTTCAGCTCAACTGCTTCCAGCTTGATACCCAGATCTTTGAAAATAGCTTTGCCGCCGGTGAGTACGGCAAGGTCTTCCAGCATGGCTTTACGACGGTCGCCGTAGCCAGGTGCTTTCACTGCACAGACTTTGATAATACCGCGTAATTTATTGACAACCAGAGTTGCCAGTGCTTCGCCTTCAATATCTTCTGCAATAATTAACAGAGGCGAACCATCTTTAGAAACCTGTTCCAGCAGTGGTACCAGAGCCTGGGCTGAGCTGATCTTTTCTTCGTAGATCAGAATGTGAGCCCGTTCCATATCACAGGTCTGGTTGTCTTCATCAGTGACAAAGTGGGGTGACAGGAATCCGCGTTCGAACTGCATCCCTTCAACCAGATCGACTTCTGTTGAGACGCCGCGGCCTTCTTCAACAGTAATCACTCCATCAGCGCCCACTTTCAACAGGGCGTCTGCCAGAATTTTACCGATTTCCGGATCATTGTTTCCAGCGATCGTAGCGACAGTCTCAATCGCTTTTTTGTCTTTGCCTTTGACTTCCTTGGAAATCTTTCCGATCTGCTCGACGACTGCATCGACGGCTTTCTGAACACCACGGCTCAAGGCCATCGGGTCAGCGCCTGAGGCAATGTATTTCAGTCCTTCACGGAAAATGGCTTCTGCAAGGACCGTTGCCGTTGTGGTTCCATCGCCGGCAACATCGTTTGTTTTCGAGGCTGCTTCTTTTACCAGCTGGACTCCCATGTTCTCGAAGGGATCTTCCAGTTCGATGTCCTCTGCTACAGTGACACCGTCCTTAGTTACTTTTGGTGTTCCCCAGCCTTTGTCCAAGACAGCATTTCGCCCTCGCGGCCCAAGCGTACTGCTTACGGCTCGCGACAATTTAGCGACTCCTGCCAATAAACTCTTCCTGGCCTCTTCGTCAAAGCTTAAAAGTTTTGCCACAGTCTCTCCTCAACCAGCAATAATGGCCAATAATATTTGCCCATGACCACGATGATCTCTCACACGTCTGACAGATTCACTTACATGCCTGTCATGCATTCTCTAACGCGTGAGTACGTTTAGGTGTAATACAACAAAGTTGGCAGGGATTTAACTGGACCCTGACCACGTCGATCAGTAAATGCAATCGTCATGCCAATCGGATTTATGATTTGTAAGATACTTTTATATAAGGGATTATGTGATTTGAGTATTTTAGGTTTTACTCTGTAACTGCCAAGTTGGCAGCGAGGGTGATACTGACAATGGCCAGTCCATCAAGAGTTGGCTGCGTGGATTTTTATCTTGAAGATCCAGTCATAGTGTCCAATCAAAAGTGCTGGTTTCAGATCGCTGATGCAAATTGCAGGCATGCTGCTCAAACAGCAGGCAGTATTGCTGGGTTATGCCTGAATTACCCGCATTGAAAATGTTACAAAATGTAATAAACGACAAATATGAATTTATTGTGATAGTTTTTAAGTACCAATTAACAAACAGGATAGGTGCATGGAACCTCTTCTGAAAATTCATTGAGGCACACTGTTTGCATTATGACCAGCTACCAAAGAAAAGTGCTCAAA
Source organism: Gimesia algae (assembly GCF_007746795.1). NCBI lineage: Bacteria > Pseudomonadati > Planctomycetota > Planctomycetia > Planctomycetales > Planctomycetaceae > Gimesia > Gimesia algae. Next base: position 6,488,352 of record NZ_CP036343.1, on the reverse strand, counting down.
TTATTGATTGGTATATTAGGGGCCCTAATCAGGATAAATGATTGTCCAAACAGTAGAAGAAACAACGACTGATTAGACTCCGGGAAAGGTTTGCGACAAAATGAATTGGAAACAAGCGCTCACAGGCTTAACGGCAAGCCTTGTCGTAGTATTAGCGTTCTCTCAACCCACTTTGGCTTTTGATGAAGCTGAACCGACAGAAAAGCCCGCAGCGGAAGCGACAGCGGAGACACAGGCTCCCGCTGAGGAAGCTCCTGCTGAAGAAGCCCCCCCACTTTCATTATCTGACATGTACTACGCACTCGATAACAGCATGCTAATGCTGTGTGCTGTACTGGTGCTGTTCATGCAGGCCGGTTTCGCGATGGTTGAGTCAGGATTTAACTCATCCAAGAACACAATCAATATCCTCTTTAAGAACTTAATGGATGTCTGTGTTGGCGTTTTGGTTTACTACGCAGTCGGTTATGGTTTGATGTATCCCGGCGTAGACAAACCCATGCTCGAGGGCAATGGTTACTTTGGTTTCGGTCAATTCGGAATTCCTGAATCAGGAGAACCGGGGCCTGCTGCACTCCATAAGCAGGTTGATTTCCTGTTTCAGGTTGCTTTCGCTGCGACTGCTGCCACCATCGTATCCGGGGCAGTTGCTGGTCGTCTCAAATTCAGTTCTTACCTGATCTACAGTATTATCCTGACCGGGCTTATCTATCCTATCAGTGGTTACTGGAAATGGGGTGGTGGCTGGTTGAATAGAATGGAATTCTATGACTTTGCCGGTTCGATTGTAGTACACGCGGTCGGTGGCTTTGCCGGTCTGGCAGGTGCTCTGGTTCTCGGGCCCCGTATCGGTCGCTTCAAAGATGGCAAGTCAGTTCCCATTCCGGGACACAATATTGCTCAAGCGACACTGGGTGTCTTTATCCTCTGGGTCGGTTGGTACGGATTCAATCCTGGTAGTCAGCTGGCTTTCGCCGGAACTGCAAACACGGACGCTGTGATGTTAATTGCAACCAACACAACTCTGGCTGCAGCCACTGGTGGTGTCGCCGCCATGGTCCTGGGTTGGATTATGTACGGTAAGCCTGATATTTCGATGGCTCTGAACGGTGTTCTGGCTGGTCTGGTTGGTATTACTGCTAACTGTGACAGTGTGACCAACGTCGAGGCTCTGGTTATCGGCGGTGTTGCTGGCCTGCTGGTTGTCTTCGGCATCCTTGCACTGGAAAAACTGAAAATCGACGATCCCGTTGGTGCTTTCCCTGTCCACGGGTTGTGTGGAGTCTGGGGTGGAGTTGCCACTGGTATCTTTGGAGATTATGACCTGGGTGTTCAGATTCTGGGATCCGTTGTGATTCCTGTCTATGCCTTTGTCACGATGTTCATTCTCTTCACGGTTCTGAAAGCGATCGGACAACTGAGAGTATCTGAAGAAGACGAGTTGAAAGGTCTGGACCTGTCTGAGCACGGAATGCAAGCATACCACTAGGACAGACTGCTGATACACTGGTACTTTGCAGGAGGTACTATTTAGTGTGACTGACTGATGGCCTGAGAAATGATTTCTCTCGCCATCAGTTTTTTTATGCGCACTCTCCCAACAGAACTCCCATGCTGAACTGCATTGAGAGATGGTCAGAAGATCTCTCTGGAAGAAATCTCAGGAATTCCTTGTGAACCAGGCTTGGCTTACTTAATGTAACAGGATGTAAGCATTTAGGTATCTCGCTTTGGATTTTGTGTTCGCCTCAAGGAGTTTTAAAATGGCTAAGTATGTTTTGGCTTTAGATCAGGGAACGACGTCCAGCCGCTCTATACTGTTCAACCATCAGGGAAAAATTGAGGCGACTGCCCAACAGGAATTTGAACAGATCTTTCCTTCGCCCGGACTGGTAGAACACGATCCGGATGCCATCTGGGAATCACAGCTGTCAACCGCACAGCAGGTAATCGAGCAATCCGGAATCAGCCTCTCTGATATTGCAGCGATTGGCATTACCAATCAACGTGAAACGATTGTACTCTGGGATCGTGATACGGGGAAACCGGTCTCCAATGCCATTGTCTGGCAGAGTCGCTTGACTGCAAAACGCTGCGACCAGTTAAAAGCGGAGGGGTACGAGAAGCTGTTCCGTGAGAAAACAGGACTGGTCCTCGATGCCTATTTCTCCGGTACTAAAATTGAATATCTATTAAACGAAATTGAAGGACTCAGAGAGAAGGCTGCGAAAGGAGAAGTATTATTCGGAACGATCGATTCCTTTCTGATCTGGCGGCTGACAGGTGGCAAAGTCCATGTCACTGACCCTACCAATGCGTGTCGAACCCTGTTGTATAATATTCATACACATGAATGGGATGCAGAACTGCTCAAGATCTTCAATATACCACGAGCCATGCTGCCACAAGTGAAAAGTTCCAGTGAAGTCTATGGGGAAACGACGTCCGAACTTTTTGGGGCGCCGATTAAAATTGCCGGAATTGCAGGTGATCAGCAGGCAGCGACATTCGGACAAGGCTGCTTTGAGACCGGTTCCGCTAAGAATACCTATGGCACCGGCTGCTTCATGCTGATGAATACAGGAGACAAGCCGGTTCCCTCCACTACCGGATTGTTGACCACAATCGGCTGGAGTATCAATGGGAAGGTGACATACTGTCTGGAAGGGTCTGTATTTATTGCCGGTGCTGCGATTCAGTGGCTCCGCGATGGACTGCAGATCATAAAATCGTCAGAAGAAGTAGAAGGTTTAGCATCCCAGGTGGAGGATTCAGGAGACGTCTTTTTTGTACCTGCGTTCGTTGGTCTTGGAGCTCCTTACTGGAATCAGAATGCGCGGGGAACTTTGATCGGTTTAACGCGCGGCTCTAAGAAAGCACATGTGGCGAGAGCAGTTCTGGAATCACTGGCTTATCAAAGTTGTGATGTACTGCATGCCATGGAAGAGGATTCCGGAATCAAGTTGAAAAACCTGAAAGTGGATGGGGGAGCCGCTGCGAATCAATTGTTGATGCAGTTTCAGGCGGACATGTTGGATGTGCCCGCACAGCGACCCGTCGTACACGAGACGACAGCATTGGGAGCCGCCTATCTGGCAGGGCTTGCGGTTGGCTTCTGGCAGGATCAGAACGAAGTGACAAAAAACTGGGCACTGGATGTAGAATTTCAGCCTGCCATGGAGCCACAGCGGCGAACTCATCTGTATCAACGCTGGAAAAAAGCGATCGAGCGATCGAAGGACTGGGCATAACCTCGCAGCCGCTGGGATCTGTGTCAGGTATTGCTGGTGGGGAGCCGCAGCAGGTTTTGATCCGTTCCAATGATTAGCAGAATGTCTGAATCCTGAATCTGGTAATCCGGGTGGGGAACACAGTCGGTTGTATAAATCTTGCCTGTTTTCTCTTCTACTTCGGGAGAATTCCGTTTGCGAATCGCGACGACGTTCACTGAGTAGGTAGAACGCAGGGAAAGCTCCGTCAGGTTTTTTCCAATGAATTCTTTCGGGGTGATCAACTCAATCATGGTATAACCATCGCCCACCTGGATGTAGTCTTCCAGGTGAGGGTTCGCCAGTAAGCGTGCGAGGTGAGCGCCTGCCTGAACTTCAGGTTGAATGACATCTGTCGCGCCGACCTGGGTAAAAATTTCCGCGTGGAATTTGCTTTGTGCGCGGCAGATGATTTTGGGGACCCCCAGTTTTTTGAGAATCACAGTGGTCAACAACGCTGATTCGAAATTTTCGCCAATGGAAATCACACAGGCATCCACCTTATCAATGTCCTGACTTTTCAATGCCAGTTCGTCCGTCGCATTCAGGCGAACGGCAATGGCAACGTCGTCTTTGATTTCATTGACCAGCTTGTCGGAAGTATCGATGGCAATCACTTCTACCCGGCTGGCTCCCAGGCGTTTTGCCAGTTCCGTTCCGAATCGTCCTAAACCGATGACGGCTACTTTTATCACTGGATCATTACTCCCTTGGGGATGAAATTTGTAGGTGCTGTATGAATCTCTATTTTAATGAATCTTATTGCAGGGATTAACCCAGGTTCACACTTTCTTCCGGGTATCGGTACCGATAGGAAGGACCGCGATTCGACAAGGCGATCAGAGCGGTTAACGGACCGACTCTTCCAATCAGCATGGTAAAAATAATCACCCAGTGTGAGGGGGTCGTCAATCCTGCGGTAATCCCTGTCGAAACACCGACTGTTGCAAAGGCACTGGTGGTTTCGAATAGATGATCCAGAAAAATGTCCTCTCGATTTTCAAATAATACGACCAGCAACGTCGAAGTCATCAGCATCATGATTCCCAGTGAAATGATAGTTAATGATCTGTGAATCAGGGTTGGGGGAATAGTTCTTCCCATAATTTCCACCCGGTCTCTGCCTTTCAGTAAAGCCCAGACAGACAGGATCGCTAAAGCGAAAACAGTCGTTTTGACACCGCCTCCGGTAGAGCCGGGGGAAGCACCAATAAACATCAACAGCACGGAAAACAGTTTCGACTGAGGCCGATATTCCCCCAGGTCAACCGTATTAAAACCTGCTGTCCTCATGGTCACCGACTGAAACCAGGCCTGGTTCAGTCGTTCCCAATAAGACAGATCCTGGTTGCCATGGATCGATTCTAAAAAGTAAATTCCGATGGTCCCCCCCAACAGCAGAAAGAGCGTCGTGAAAAAAACCAGGCGTGATGAAATCGTTAACCTGACTTTCTGAGTTGGGTGGTGAAACAGTGGTTTGCGCACTGTCAGATTGGAAAAGTGGGTGATTCCGTACAACATAAAATTATAGTTCACGGCAAAGCCCAGCCCACCAATGATGATCAATGCCGGCATCACTGCCCAGACCTGCCAATGGTGACCCATGCCGAGCAGGTTGTCGTCCATCAGGCTGAAGCCTGCATTGCAGTAGGCACTGATCGAATGAAACAGGCTATGAAAGATACGATCTTCCCATGCGAGTTCCGGCCAGAGCCCTGAAAGACAGACGGCCCCTGCCAGTTCTGTAAAAATGGTGATTCCCAGGATTGCCAGTAACAGGCGTCTCACATCACCACGCTGGTGAGATTCGAGCATTTCACCAAATGTGACACTCTCGCGTATTTGCATCGATCGTCCGAATGCTGCCGCGAAGAAAGCGCCAAAGGTCAGGATTCCCAGTCCGCCAATCTGAAACAGAATCATAATGATGGTTTGACCTGTTCTGCTCCAGTACGTGCCTGTGGGAACGATAATCAGTCCTGTCACACAGCTGGCGCTGGTCGAGGTAAACAACGCCGTCAGAAAAGGAGCGCCTGCTGTGTTCATCGTAGTGGGGTCCTGCACACGGGCCGAGGGAAACATCAGCAGAATCGTTCCTACGGAAATCAGAACCAGAAATGAAGAGACGACAATCAGAGCCGGGTTCCACCCCCGCGACGAGACACGCCGAATCAGGAGAATCGATTCATACAGGCTCCGTAAGATGATACAGAATTCAGAAACTCCCAGAATCAGAATCAGCCGATCAGGCGCAGAGTCAGGGAGAAGATCCTGAAAAATGACGATCAGGACAACACTGACGATCCAGAGACCGGATAGAAATACATACACGGCATGATTGCGAAGAAACTCTTTGCGGGACAGATGCCAGTAGTAGCGAAATCCCAGGCTCAAAGTGAAGTACAGCATCGCCGCGACAATGATCACCCCTAGTTCCCAATGGACGATGGTGGTAATCTTCAGCAGTCCATGTAGAATAACAGTGGCTATCAAAGCAACGATCAATGCAATGATTTCATAACGGCGCAGCAGACGACATCGGCGGGGATGGTGTGTCTGGAACTGAATCCGGCTGGGAAGATGCGACAACGTCATGAGTATATAAGCTGCAACAAAAAAAGAATTTATGAAAACCTGTTCAGATTCTATTCGCAATATAATGCAATTGAAACAGTGAGATAATGGTACGCGATTTTATTTCCGAAAGTTTGGTTCATGATCCGATTCATGGGTATATTCCCTTTACATCAAAAACGGGAATTCCCGATGAAGAAAACTCAGAACAGCAGATCATCGATCATCCCTGGGTTCAGCGTTTAAGGCACATACATCAGTTGCAGACAGCCTGGTGGGTTTTCCCGTCTGCAGAACATATGCGGTTTCAGCACGTGCTGGGGGCAATGCATCTGGCATCGGTCGCCATCCATGCCTGGTATGATTCACTCAACAGCGCCTGTCGCAATGTTCCGTCTCTGCCTTACGTGGAGAGCCTGGTACGTCTGGCCGCGTTGTTACATGATGTCGGCCATGGACCGTTCGGTCATTTTTTTGATGATCATTATCTGGATCAATATGGTTTGACCCATGAAGATATCGGGTCTCATATTATCGAGCATGAACTGGGAGACCTGATCCGCGGGATTCGCAGAAATCCCAGCGGTCGGTTAAACCCCTTGGAAGAACTGGACCCTAAACAGGTAGGTTGGCTGATCCGCCGCCCCTCTGGTGATCAGCAGAGTGAAGAAGGAAACCCGGACTGGCTTTGCAAGCTGCGTGCCATGTTCAGCGGGATTTATACTGTGGACAATATGGATTTTGTCCTGCGTGATGCATATATGTCAGGTTACAATAGTCGCGCCGTCGATGTGTCCCGGTTGATACACTACAGCTTTTTTACAGCCGAAGGTTTAACGATTCACGGACGCGGCTTACAGGCCCTCGTGAATTTTATTGAGACCCGGGCCAACCTGTTTCGCACAATTTATTATCACCGTACGGTCCGCGCACTCGATTTAGCTTTAGAAGAGATCTTTCCGGAAACGATGCAACGTCTGTTTCATGGGAATCCTCTGGAGCATCTCGACGATTATCTGGGGTTCACGGAATCCTCGTTTCTGGTTGACGTAGGACGTTTTAAGCAGAGTTCAGACCCGGCGGTTCAAGATCTGGGAGAACGCTGGCAGGGAATCCTTTCACGGAATGTTGAATGGAAAATGGCCTGTGAACGTTCGCTCAATTTTCATTCAGGTACCGCTGTCCACACTTCGATTTTTTCGGAACCGGATCTCGTGGAGAAGCGGGTCCGAGCGAAACTGCCCGCCAAATTAAAACAGATTCCGCTACGTATCGACGTTGCCAGGCACTATCACCGTCCCAGTGGTCGACTGCCCGCGGGGGGCCAGAACTTCCTGCTGGATCAGGGGACTGACAAGACACAGGAACTGCACGATGATGAGTTGTTTCGCGCACTCCCCGTCAGTTTTCTGATATTCCGTATTTATACCCGTGACCATCTGCACGATTTTGAGCTGACCAATGCACTCAATGCTGCGCTGGGTGAAGTCTCTGATTCAAAAACGAACATGTAGTTTCCAGTTCATCAAATTGAACTCAACGCAGACCGCTGATGCTGGCGTATGAACTTCTGTAAATTACTTTTACCTGTCGAATGGAAGTTCTGGCAGGGGTCTGCCTATAATCTTGAGTTGTTTTCGGCGATTTTCTACCCAAAGCGGTAAGACAGAGGTCCTGTTATGTCGGTCGTGTCGGCAAAGCGAATTCCATAACATTGGTTTCGTGTCTCTGTCGATAACAACAGCATGATAGATTTCGAACAGGAACAGATGCTGGAAAACCCCGAGTGGTGTCTCGTTTTAAGGCACTACAGTCAAATGCAGGTTCAGGTCAAAGAACAGGATCCTGAATCAGACGGCTGGATTATCCGCCAGAATGAAGTGGAGGGAGTTGCTGTCGAACATCTGCCCCGAATTCATGGCAAGTTAATTGCCTTTGATCTTCTCAAATTTCAGCTGGCAGGAAGAGATGCCGGCGTCTTTTATAAAGTCACCAACGCAGGCAATAAGATGCTCCCCAGGCTGGAGAAAAAACTCCGAAAGCTGGCTGCAGGGCAAGACGCTGATCATGCAAGTGAGATCGACCAGGACTACGCAAAGTCTGCCTGATCCGCAAGAATGCTACCGCGTATTGCATTTTGCTAAAGCGACCCTGGTTCTATCATGTGTGGTCCGAATGGCCTGGGAACAATGATCGTAAGCCTGGAATACAGGTTGTAAATAAATAAACGGCCCCGATTGCTTAAAGCAATGGGGCCGTCTGTATTCATCGTTGCTCCGAAAGGAGTTCACTCCGCATTAGGCTTTCTTAGGAGCTGGTGCGGGAGCTTTCTTTGGAGGAGCTGGTGCTTCTTCTACCTTGGGAGCTGAATGACCTGGTGTTGCAGGAGCACAGCTTGAGCAAGGAGAGGGAGCACAGCTTGGTGCTGGTGCACAGCAGGTTGGTGCGGGAGCACAAGTAGGAGCTGGTGCACAGCAACGTACGCGTGCTGGCTTGCAGCAACGAACGCGTACTGGCTTGCAGCAACGTTCTTTCTTAGGCTTGCAGCAACGTACGCGAACTGGCTTGCAGCATTTTACGCGCTCTGGTTTGCAGCAACGGTTACGGAAACCAAAGGCTTCAGCGTCTGAAACGCTGAAAGAAGCGGCGATCATTGTCAGTGCAGCGATCATAGAAAGTGTGACAGTTTTTCGAATCATGGTGTACTCCTCAGATTCAATAAATAAAAAAGTGGTTCCACTTCGCTGAAAGATGGGTCACTACTTCACCCCCCGGCGATGTCCCCAAGTCTACGCACTTAGGGAAAACAGGTCTGTTTTTCTGGTTTGGTAAGATTTGCCGGTTACGGCAAATACGCTGATTACAATACCAGAACGAAATGCGATGTCAAAGTAAAGACAACACTAAAAATAAAGTTTCTCTAAAAATCCTTTATTTCCTGAAGTCTCAATTACCACCTGTTTTTACTTGATTTTCAAACGGTGTTGACTACACCTCAATCGCCCAGACCTGAGGACTCTGTTTGAAGCATAGGTTATAAATTTGCCCTGTGATAAAGTTTGATCATTGTTCTTCAAATAGCACGCTGTACAGGTCTTCCTGGGGCTTCTTACTGCTAATTTCCTTGCAACCCGCATTCCCGGTTAGTAAAACCAATACATGATCCAGCTCTGTTTCTGGCTGGGAAATTCTTTCAGCAAAACGCGCCTGTTTCACTGACTGAAATTTCTGTGCACCGTTCATCCTGACTGATATCTTCAGCCGGTTAATTAAACCACAACACGCTATTGAGTAGATCGCATTGTGAATATACTTTCTCCAGATTCCCCACCCCGTCAATCCGAATCGCAGCGAATCTGGAAGTGTGTTTCTGAAACTCTGCTTTTGGGACAGTTACCACTTCTGATGGGTATTTTGAATGTCACACCAGACAGTTTCTCTGATGGGGGGGAAGCAACAGAATTAAAATCCGCTATCAGCAAAGGGTTACAACTGGTTGAAGACGGTGCCGACATTCTGGATATCGGCGGAGAATCCACGAGACCTGGCGCCCCTCCGGTCCCTTTAGAGGAAGAGCTTCGTCGAGTGATCCCCGTGATTGAAGCACTCTCTGCGCGCACGACTACTCCCATTTCGATTGATACTACCAAAGCAGAAGTCGCGCGACAGGCGCTGCAGGCCGGTGCGATTATTATCAATGATATTACGGGACTGACTTTTGATCCTGCGATGGTCCCTCTGGCTGCCGAATCAAAAGCGGGTGTGGTTTGTATGCACATCCAGGGGACGCCGCAAACGATGCAAGAGAATCCCGAGTACGAAGATGTGGTTGCTGATCTAAAAAGCTGGTTTCAACTGCGGATTCAGGCACTCTTCGATGCCGGTGTAGAGCCGGAGCGGATTGTCCTCGATCCCGGCGTTGGCTTCGGCAAAACAGCTGATCACAATCTGCAGATTCTTTCGCAGATTTCGTCTTTTCAAGCACTCGGCTTTCCCGTGTTGATCGGGCACTCCCGCAAGCGTTTTTTATCAAAACTGCTCGGTCGCTCGCTCGAAGAGCGACTGGCTGGTACCATCGGGGTCTCGGTGGCTCTCGCTGGTCAGGGGGTCGAAATCTTAAGGCTGCACGATATCGCCGCCAACCGGGATGCCATCGCTGCCTGGCAGGCAGTGACTTCCCGATGCACAACATAATTCAATCAGAGTATTTAATTATAAGGAATCGATATGAATCTGAATCTCTTCGCGCGGCCATTGGTACTCGCGCTGGTCACACTTCTTACGATCAGTAGCTCTGCAGCTGAAAAATCGGAACACAATTTCCAACGCTGGGAAAAGTCGATCTCCCAGTTTGAAAAGCAGGATCAGGAGCAGGGAGTCAAACCAGGGGGCCTCCTGTTTGTCGGCAGCTCCAGCATCCGCATGTGGGATCTGGATAAATATTTCCCCGATCAACCTGTGCTCAACCGCGGTTTTGGTGGTTCAGAAATTGTGGATTCCACTCATTTCGCTGATCGAATTATCATCAAACATGAACCGAAAGTGATCTTCTTATATGCTGGCGATAACGACCTCGCTCGCAAGAAAACGGCGGAACAAGTCGCCAGCGATTTTAAAAAATTTGTTGCAAAAGTCCATAAAAGTCTGCCGGAAACCCGCATTGTCTTCATTGCAATCAAGCCCAGCCTCAGTCGCTGGAAACTGGCCGATACCATTCGGCAGGCCAACAAACTCATCGCAGCACAGTGCGCAAAAAGCGATTTGCTCGAATTCGCCGATGTCTGGGAACCCATGCTGGGTGAAGATGGAAAACCGCGACCGGAACTGTTCAAATCGGATGGTCTGCATATGGAACACGCAGGCTACCTGATCTGGAAAAAAGCCGTACAGCCTTATATGGATCAGAAATAACCAATCCGCTTCACAACAGACTGCAGGTCAGATCGTTCTGACTTGCAGGTCATGTGCCCCGACAAACTCATCCAGTTCCCCCCGGGTGAAAATTCCCGCCGTCGCGCCCGTTGCCCGTACACAGCTGTGGCCCAAAGCCGACCCAAATTTCAGGCAGTCTTCCGGACTTGCTCCTTCGAGCAAACCATGAATGAAGCCTGCGACAAACGCATCACCACTTCCCGTTCCGTCGACGAGGTTGACCGGGTAAATTTCAGACTGAATCGTCCGCTCGGCGTCCAGCAGGATACTTCCTTCGCCACCACACGTGATAATCACATGCTTGGCACCTGCTTTGCGGAACGCGCGTGCCTGTTCGAGTGGATCAGACTCACCTGTAATTAACTCACCCTCGTCATTATTAGGCAGAAAATAGTCACTATAAGGCAGCACCGGCTCCAGCATTTTCCAGTAGTCTGCCGGTTTGGGAGTCACCACATCCAGTACCGTCGTTACACCTGCCTCTTTCGCCATCCGAAACATTTTCGCTACATTTTCCGGTGACAGCTCTTCGGACAGACAGTACCCCCCCAGATACAGGATGCGGCTCGACTCAATCTGCTCCCGTGTGACCGTTTCCCCTGTAAACAGGGCATTCGCTGCGACGGAATGAATGAAACGGCGATCTTCCCCCTGAACATTAATCACAAAGGAACCGCTGGTCGGCAACTGGTCAGACTTCATCAGGTAATCGCAGTGCACGCCCGATTGAATCAGGCTTTCTTCCACATAACGGCCGAAGACATCCTGCCCGACGATTCCCGCAATCGCCACCTGCCTGTCGAGTCGGGCCAGATCAGAAGCCACGTTCGAGGCACAGCCGCCAATCGTCAGTTCCATCTGATCAGTCAGCACCAGCTCTCCCGGTCGGGGAAGATGATCGATGGCTTTGCACACATGGTCTGCAACAATGATGCCCGCACACAAACAGTCATACCGGGGAGACGACATTCGATAACCTTTTTTCTCGATACACTCAGATTTTTCACGAACTGATTATTATGCGAGAGTGCAGGGAGAGATCAACACCTAACTGGAATGTAGATGCACAGATTTTAAGTTCTGCCCCGGGTCCGCTGTCTGAGAGGGAAGTACGGTCTGAGTTTCCGGATCGTCAGGGTTGTCGGTCGGTTTCTGCTTTCTGAAATGCATCAACAGCCTGAGCATGATCGGGTACGTCATCAGCGAGAAAAAAGTAGCCACGATCAGCGATCCGATGATCAGGGGAGAGCCGACTTCCAGCAACAGCTGCTTCACCGTTTCACACCAGCCGCTGAATCCTTCAAATTCCAGGATCCGCGCGAAATCTTTCTGTGTCATCGATCCGCCTACATAATAGGTCCCGATTTTATAGTCGAACCAGTAGATCGGCACGATCGTCAGCGGATTCGAAATATAGACGGTAATCAGGGAAGCAACCTGATTAAATTTGAAGAGGGGACGGGTCACAAAAGCCACGCAGACCACAATCAGCATTTGAATACCAACCGTAGGGGTCAACGCGATAAACATCCCGATGGCCGTCCCCAATGCAATGGAGTGGGCACTGTCGTCCAGCATTAAAATCGAACGCAGAAGCATTCGCGGGCTGTATTTCCAGGCTGGTTTCGGTGATGACATATCGCTATTTCAACAGGCTTGATCTGTGAGCCTGATCCAGCCTGCGTCCAGTCTGGAAAAGGGGCTTAGTTTTACTTAATCAGTGTTATAGGATTATTTTATCGGCTGAAACCGGGCAAAATTCCGCTACTTTATGGAATGTTCGTCTGGTGCAGTCGTATTTCGGACAGTGGCTGTGACAGTCAGTCCGGTTATACGATTTAGCAGCAGTCTCCCCGGAACGGTTCATTTAAAATAAACAATCGACCTCTATTCTAGTTAAGCAATTTCTACTAAGGCAACTGTTATTGCCAGTCCAATATCTAACCGCGGCAAACTCCTGTGGCAGAAAAACGAGCCTTAACATCTGTCTGTTATAGACTTTGTACACTTTGTTGGAAACAGTATGTTTTTTTGAGCCAGAGCCTGAAATTTCAATTCAGGTTGGTTATGCTCTGTTTTAGGAATGGGTAGTGTTTTTCACAGCCTGTTCTTTTTTGACGTTTTCAGCTGATACTGATTAGTACGCAAATGGGATTAATAATGGTAGATAATCTGGAAATATTCGAGGTCGAAGTATCTGCGCCCAATCTGGTTGTCGTTCCCCTGGGATCCACACTGCAGTTTTTGTACAGCAATGTTCAGACCGAATCCAATAAGGTCTTAAGGCTCTTCGATACACCAGAAATCAAGAATGTGATTATTGATCTCTCCAGAGTCGATTATCTCGATTCCATCATCATCGGCTCCATCATCCGTCTCCTGCAGCGTGCCAGACAGACCGGCGGCCAGGCCGTCTTCTGTAATGCCTGCGAAAATATGCAGAACATCCTCAAATGTATCAAAGTCGGCAGCCTCTGGCCTCTGTTCGAGACCCGGGAAGAAGCCATCACTGCCATCACTTCGAATTCATAGTCTTCCATTTCCTTCCTGATAATAATGAGCCTGGAATGCTGCCGTTCACAGCCGACGACCTGAAAGCAATCCAGACCGAAACATTTATCGAGCATCTGGACTACTTTGAAAGCCTGGCCTCCACCAACTCCTGGGCTCTCAGTACACATTGTATCTCTGCAGGATCTGCAGCCGGTCGCGAAACCAGCCATCCCAGCCTGGTTCTGACCGGAAATCAGACCGCCGGCCGCGGGAGAGGCAGCAATTCCTGGTGGTCGCCCGAAGGGGGACTCACCTTCTCCCTCGTCGTCGATACCCGGCTCCTGCAGATCCAGCTTGAACAACAGCCCCTCATCGCGCTCGCCACCGGCCTTGCCGTTTGTGAAACCCTTGAAAAACACCTGCCCGACTACACGCTGCAGCTCAAGTGGCCCAACGATGTCTATCTGCAGCAGAAAAAAGTCGCCGGCATTCTCGTCGAAATCGCAGCCAGCCAACCCGGTCTCGTTGTTATCGGCGTCGGCGTGAATCTCAATAACTCCTTCCTCTCCGCTGAAGCAGAACTCCAGTCGCTGGGTACCTCACTTTATGAAACGACCGGCCAGAAATACTCACTCGCCAACACCCTCATCGACCTGATCAATGGCATCGAAAACCGCCTCTACGATGTTCCAGGCGAAACCAGTTCCTTCATGGCCGACTGGCGTCGCTACTGCCTGCTCACCGGCCGTCCCCTTCGTATCAATACCGGACTCGAAGTCAAACAGGGAACCTGTCTCGAAATCGACGACCAGGGCTTCCTCATTCTACAGACCGCAACCGGCATCGAACGCATCATCAGTGGCACCATCGAACATTTCTGATTAAAATAATCTGTTATGAAAAAACTACTCATCTATCCCGCCATTGATGACGCGCGCCTCGCGCGAATTCAACAAGTCTCTAACCAGCTCACAGTCTGTAACGCCCGCGATCTCTCGCAGGCCTTAACCGAAATCAAAGATGCCGACGCCTTCTTCGGCAAGATCACTCCCCCACTGTTGGCCGCTGCGGAACAACTCCAGTGGATTCAGTCCCCTACCGCCAGCCTCGAACATTATGTCTTCCCCGAACTGGTCACACATCCCTGCCAGCTCACCAATATGCGCGGACTGTTTTACGATGTCATCGCCGACCACGTGCTCGGCTTCGTACTCTGTTTCGCCCGCAATCTGCATCGCTACATCCGTCAGCAGTATGAAGCAGACTGGCAGCCCATCGGCGGAACCGCCGGCAAACCCGATTTCGTCACCGGACCCGGACAGGTCAGCGAAGTCGATCGCAGTCATCTGCATCTCTCCGACTGTACCCTCGGCGTCGTGGGTGTCGGCTCCATCGGCGCGGAAGTCTGTCACCGCGCCGCCGCCTTCGGCATGACCGTCTACGCCGTCGATCCCCTCACCCGCGAAGTCCCCGGCGTTGTCGATGACGTCTGGGACATCGATCGTCTGCCCGACCTCTTGGCCATCAGCGATTTCGTCGTCATCGCTGCCCCGCACACACCCCAGACCGAAAAACTGTTCCGCGCCAAACAGTTTCGCCAGATGAAGTCCTCCGCGTATCTGATCAACATCGGCCGCGGCGCCATTGTCGATCTGCAGGACCTCACCACTGCCCTGGAACAGGGAGACATCGCCGGCGCTGCCCTCGACGTCTTCGAGATCGAACCGCTGCCCTCCAGTCACCCGCTCTGGCAGATGCCGAATGTGATCATTACCCCCCACATCGCCGCCGCCTCGCCCCGCGTCCCCGAACGTCACCTCGAAACCCTCCTGGAAAACATCCGCTGCTTCCTCAATGGGCAGCCCTTCCTCACCCTCGCCGACAAAAGTCTCTGGTTCTGAAAGTTCAGTTGTGAAAAACATCGACTGATTTTCCGCGCACCACACATGCATTTCACTGCTCAACTTCCCCTTGACGCCGCCGCGCCACGGGCGAATATGCGTTGGTCTGAGTCGCGCGCGTGCCCAGTTTACAGAGCACTGAAACACGCGACACTTGTTCGTCATCTTCACCATAAAACAGACCCTTTTTTCCAGATATTCAGTTTGCATAACTTCACATATTCCGGATGTATGCCTGCGGGTCGCCGCACTTCGCGGTCTTTCACCCCGGCACCGCCACTGCTCACACCAGCATCGGTTCCCTATCAACAAACATCGCCACCCGATTCTGTTCATCCCTCCTTGACACCCCCGCGCCTCTGCAGAGAATAATCCGGCCAGCAACGAACACAGACTGATCCCGATTTCAGCATTCGTACAAGACTCATCAGTCAATAATTGAAGGAAACAATCCATCACTCTACCTCGTTCCCCATTCTATAAAGTCACATGAAACGTTCGTGTCGTTTCGTGCTTTTCGTGGTAGCAAAAATCAGAACCAGTCCAACCAGAAAAATTCCGTGTGGCACAGTTGGCTTGTCCAACTGTGCTGGTAAGACAATGACAATTCACGTATCGAGAAGCATTATAAATGAGATGCATCCCACTCCCGCAGATGAAAATCACGAACCACTAAACACAGTCAATGGGTAAGCCTCCACGAGAAAAAAAATCAGCCGCAGGGCGTTAGCCCCGGTTAAGTCCCAACCTGCAGAAACCGCAGCAATTACCGTATGGCTAATGGTGAAAGACGGGTAGCCCCGGATGTAATCCGGGGTTGTCGCAGACAACAGGAAACTGTCAGGGCAGACAGGCAATTCAGAGTAACAAAACCGACCTCCTTCGTAGGGGCGCGACCCAAGTATCCGCCCACCTGGCGAGTATCACACCAGTATCAAGCTACAACGGAAACCAATGAAACGTTCGAACTGAATTATTCTACCACGAAAAACACGAAATGACACGAAAGTGAAAGTGGGTGAGCCCGGATGCAATCCGGGCCGAGCGCAGCGAGCAGGAGGTCGCAGCTGTCGGTTTCGTTTCAGATCCGAGCATCCTATACTTTCCCGACACGGCCGGACGAGCCGGACCGTGGGACACGTGAGATAAACCCAATTAGCCACCGTTCTTTCCAAAATGTCCGTTAACCGCGGCTAACGCCGTACGGCTAATGGTGAAATAACGGATGGCCCTGGATGCAATCCGGGGTTGTCGCAGACAACAGGAAACTGTCAGAGAAATCTTATAATCAGGTTTCAGGTAAAAACCTACCCCCTGGTGTAGAGTCGACCCCCCACGTATCCGTCCGCCTGGCGATTATCGAACCAGTATCACTCAACATCGGAAACCAGTGACACATGCAATCGTGTTTTTACTACCACGAAAAACACGAAATGACACGAATGCAAACAAGGGGTAAGCAAAAAAGAAATGGGTGAGCCCGGATGCAATCCGGGCCGAGCGCGGCGAGCAGGAGGTCGCAGCTCCCGCGTCCAATCAATACCAGTTCGTCTCATCCGTAAGTCAGACCCAATTAGCCCCGGTTGTTACTCAATCCGTATTAACCACAAATTCCTGCATTGTTTGCGAACTCCACTCAACCAAAGAGTTAAACATTGTTAAGCTGTCTCCTGAATGACTTCAGGAAACGCATTTCAATTCTACGAAAGCCTCCTCCCACGTGAACCAACCCCGCGCTGAAATTCAAATCGGCATCCAGACATTCCAGCGACTGCTGTCAGCTCAGTTTCCTGCACTGGCCGATCTACCAATTACGCTCGTTGATGAAGGCTGGGACAACATCACTTTTCTGCTCGGTACCGAATACGCGGTCCGTCTCCCCCGCCGCGAACTGGCCGTCAAACTGCTTCTGCACGAACAGCTCTGGCTGCCGGTTTTAGCGGACCGTCTGCCGCTCGAAATCCCCGTACCGATTCATTTCGGCCAGCCGGACACCGAGTTCCCCTGGCCGTGGAGCATCGTCCACTGGATTCCCGGCACCACCGCCGACGCGCATGATTTCAGTGCCGCCGATGTTCGTCTTCTGACCGCAACATTACAGGCCCTGCATCAGCCCGCGTCGTCCGATGCCCCTGAAAATCCCTTTCGTGGCATACCGCTGCACACCCGCCACCAGGGAGTCACACAACGACTCGCGCGGCAGCGGAATCATCCCGAAGTGGATGCCCCCCGGCTGGCAGCACTCTGGGAAGAACTCTGCTCTATACCTGCCAGTACCGATCGCGTCTGGTTGCACGGCGACCTGCATCCCCGCAATATCATTATCCGGGACGGCACTCTGGTCGGCATCATCGACTGGGGCGATCTGAACGGAGGCGACGCCGCCACCGATCTGGCCTGCGCCTGGCTGCTCCTTGATACAGCAGTCAAACGGCAGAAATTCTTTACCCTCTACAACGCCGAACCAGCGCAGATCAGACGCGCCCAGGGCTGGGCTCTGCACATGGGGCTGACCTTGCTCGACAGCAATGAACCCCGCCACGTCCCCCTGGGATTAGCCACACTCAAACGTGTCCTGGAAGATGCGTGAACCAAATCCTCAAGCAGATAACTACCGAAACAACAGCATCCGCCGCCAGTTGTCGCCAATCTGTTTGGCTTTCGTGATTATTTCCATATCGGGCATCGTTCCTTTTATCAGTGTTGATTCCCGCTGAGTGATGGTTGTCAGGTCCTCAGTGAATGCATACAGCACAATTTCAAACCGCACGGAGTTCACGGCCCATTCCGGGCAGGCTGTCATTGATTGAAAATAGTCCGACAGAGCCTTCTGGTTTGTTTCGGGAATCCAGTCTGTCACACAGGCGATGCCCCACCACTCATCAATACGAAACGCAGCGGTCCGGGCTCCGGTGATCGTGACGATTTGATCAACCATCACGCCCAGTAGGCTTCCATTACTGGCATGCCCGTATGGCAGAAACATCTCAGGGCGAGATCGCACAAATTCAACATGGTCGGGGAGTGGTTGTAAGTCAGATTCAGAATAGTTCACGGTATAATCTTCCTTGATGAAAAAATTTCATTCACCGAAGTGGAATGACGACAACCAGACCCTTTGTGGTTTTTCGCGAATTTTCGTGCTTTTCGTGGTAGATAAAACAGACACCAGTTTCACGCGTCTTCATCCTCATCATCAAAAACCTCCAGCGGTGGCTGGGGCTGCAGTCCCCGTGAAAATGGTAACTCACATTCGTGCTCAACTAAGACGGCTTCATAATTCTGCAATCGGTACCAGAGCCGTTCTCTCAGCATCTCAAGCTCGGCCTTGGCTTCTTCCAGATCACCACGATCGATTTCTCGCCGCACCGCATCTGCTGCATGGCACAGACTCGTCAGAGAATCTCCCTGAATCAGCGAGCCGGGAAAGTGACGCCCCGGATGCCGCATAATGGCAAAGTTAGACTGGTCCGAGTAGATCTCTACAGCTTCATTTCGCATGTAATCACTCCGTCCCCTGTAACGTTTTGAACTCCCAATACTGTTGACGATCTTCAGGTCCTGGTTCCGGCTTTTCGTATGCTTCTACATCCTCGGCGGAGACATGGTCTTTATAGCAATCGCGTTCAATCACACGAGTCTCTCCCGGCTGGATCTCACCAACGGGCAGATAAACGCCTCCATTGATTTTGCCTCGAATCCCAATCGAAAGATAGGGGAGCACCATCTCCGAACCATTATGAACTTCGAACTGAAGATCGCCGCTGGCGGCAATGCCCACTACGCGCCAGCGAAATTGGCTGCGGGCATCCACGATCGCCTGTTCCTGCTCTGAGAAAGGTGCGGGACCCTCTGCGATCAGCCGCCATTCTTTTTTCTTGAACTGCTTTCGCGTGGCAGTACACTTTTTTCTCAACCATTCATCAAAGCCGTCCGCCGTCTGTCGCAGCCCCTGTCGGTACCGCCACTCAAAGATCGGAGACTCTTTCCCATCCACCAGCAGTGACTCTTTAAAGTAAACCCAGCCCATCCCCGCTTTGCCAATATTCAACAGCGGTTCTCCCGCTTCCGATTCCGCGTCCTGCGGAACGGCGTAGATCTGCACGACGTAATGACTCCCTTTCCGATACAGCCGCGCGTTGCCGAACTGAATCACGAAGTTTTTGTACGAAGGGGGAACGGGGATTTCCGTCGTTTCCACCAGTTTTCGTTTTTCAGGCGGCAGCGGGCCATCGACAAGGTGAAACTTGTTGGTGTTGATCGACGCCATCTCTTCGACAAGCCACTCAAACATCAGTGCTGCTCCAGTGTTGGTAACCAGGCCCGCATGGATTTCGGCCCCCGCACGAGGGCCCAGTCAGAGATCGTTTCGGCCAGCGAATGGATCGACAGCGCGCCGGCCGTCTTGCTGCTGCCGAATTCAATATGGGAACACAGCGACAATAACACCTCACCCACCCCTGATTCCAGGATGAGCGATAACGAATCTGCATCGAGTTTTTGTACATCCTGTTCCGGCATCTCAATGCGCAAGCCAATTTCATCGAATTCGGGCGAAGACTTGAGAGGCACAAACCGCCAGTCACTGATCGAGAGACGCTCTTTGCCATTAATGGAAAACGAAAATCCACGGGGCGGTTTCAAAGCCAGAACCCGCCAGCCCGGAATCTGCGGCGCCCGTTGCACCAGCGTCCCGATCAGTTCAAAACGCAAGAGATCCCCGTGAGCAGTAATTATCAGTTCGCGATCACAGTTTTCAGTCATGTTTGACACTTCAGCGGTAATTCCACTGTCAACATTCGCCAGTTGTTCTGCCAGTTCGTCTATGATTTCCAGCGAAGGTTGTTCTAAAAGCCATTTCGACTGACTCTCAAACCACAACCAGAATTCGTCCATCTTTTCCTGTTGTGTCATCAAAGTACGTCCCCTGTCCACTCATTCTCGTTTCGTATTATTTGCGATAATAAATACAATACTCCAGGATGTGAACCTCATGCAATCCTCACCAGACAGATGTCATACGGGAGTGCACACTTTGGTTGATTAGCTCGAAGTTGTTGATCTGGTTCGAATGTCTCACCTGACAGTTTCCTGTTATCTGCGACAACCCCGGATTGCATCAGGGGCCATCCGTTATTTCACCATTAGCCGTACGGCGTTAGCCGCGGTTAACGGACATTTCGGAAAGAACTGTGGCTATCTGGATTCACCTCACGGGTGCCACGGTCCGGCTCGTCCGACCGTGTCGTGAAAGTATAGACTGCTCAGATCTGAAACGAATCCAGCAGCTGCGACCTCCTGCTCGCTTCGCTCGGCCCGAATTGCATTCAGGCTTACCCCTTGTCGTGTTTCGTGTCATTTCGTACTTTTCGTGGTAGAAAAAAATCACTGTTTTTAAAACAACCCGCGTTTACGGGTTTTCCAGTACGCGGCTAGATGATAGACCACGCCGCAACTGGAGGTCTGTTCGTAGTCCATCCGCAGGATGATTTTTTCCAGGTCCTGTTTTTGTACCTCGGTAATCGACAGGTCGGTTACCATCAGCGGCACGAGTGAGAGCTCCCCCGCTTCGCGAATCGCATGCCACACGCGTCGGTAGGCGCCCCACTGTGGATTGCGATACTCGCCTTGCGTGGTCCATTTTTCTGCTTCACGCCAGTCGGGTCCCAGCATGGTCAGATCCAGGTCATACAGGGCTTTGCGGGCATGACTGATTTTGGAGAGTGCCTTTTCCGCCGTCTGTTTCATCAACCCGTGCAGGTCGGCTTTGAGTTCAGGATCCTGTTCCAGCTGATGCAGCAACTCGAACGAACATTGCATCTGCACATACACGTAAGCCGAATGATGTTCGTCCGGTTTCATCGACTGGCTCTGTCGAATCGCCGGCGTCAGGTAGTGGCGGTACTGTTTCCGATACTTTTCCTTCCCCGTCACATCCCAGGCCGCCGCGTAGATCATGGGCAGCCGCGCTGCTTCGTGAGGACGCACGTTCCACATCCGACAGATGCCCAGCAGGCAGCGTTTTCCGTCCGCCCGGAGAAAATCATAGTTCGTCTCCGCCGTCACATTGGCAATCATCCGGTCGGCGACCGCAGACAGGATTGCGCGGATCTCCTGTTTCGTTTCCTCATTGCAGAGCGGGCTGTGATAATACCTCCACAAGCCGTGCACACAATGTGTGTATTGATCACGGGACGAGTTGATATAGACGCTTTTCCCATCTTCCACACAGACCGCGCGGGCAATGAAACCGGGGACGCCATGCGCGGTCGCGCAGAGCTTGATGCCTTGAAACACGTTGTCGATATCGGTTTGCAGTTTTTCATTCCCGGTGACGTCGTACATGTCGACAATGGTACTCAGCATGGCACCCCCCAGGATCATGCCGTCTTCCATCCCGGTGCTGTATCCACACGGATTGGGAAACTGCCGCTGGACTTCTGCCGCCGTCGGCAGATGTCCGAGTTCCTTGCCCGGTTCATAGCTGCTGAGATAATCATAAAACAGATGCGTCTCAGGTCGATAAAACCGCGTCCAGGTCACCTGCCACGCCTGCTCAGCCTGCAGTTTCAATAATTCATTTTGATCGGGCTTGGCGCCACTCACCGACAGACTGCAAGAACAGAGCAGAATGAAATAATAGAGTGTCGAAAATTTTCTGATTCGAAATTTATTCATAAGTTCGATTTCAATGTCTCTCAATATCCATGTTTGATTCATCTGAATAAGTGATTCAATGACAGGCTGAATCTTCATGCTACTCTGTGCAGATCCCGGTCACCAGAACTCGTTCGTGTCATTTCGTATTTTTCGTGGTAGAAAAAACAGGCCCCGATATGATAGCATAATTAACGTTCTTAATTTACCATGTAAGACAGCATCAACGGCTAAATGAAATCGATATTGAACAACAGGAAAGTCACCCGTGATTGAACACACCGTCACCTTTCGCCTCAAACATTCGCACGGTTCTGACGAAGAAACCACGTTCCTCACCGCGGCCGCGGCCCTGGCGGAAATTCAGGATGTCAAAGACTTCGTCATCCGTCGCCAGACCAGCCCCAAAAATCCGCACACGTTCGGCATCAGCATGCGGTTCGACACGCAGGAACAATACGATTTCTACAGCAACCATCCCGCTCATCAGGCCTTCATTCAGGAACACTGGCTCACCAGCGTCGACGATTTCCAGGAAGCCGACTTCGAACCCCTTGAGAGTGCCTGAAACCAAACTTTACAACCCGGAGGAGTATCCCATGCCCGCACGCCTGTTTTCAGATCTGAAGCGAATCGTCCCGCTGACAACCTTGCTGCTCCTGCTGGCAGTCCTGATGGCAACGCCGTCGCAAGCTGCGGAATTATACGTGGGCGCTGCGACGACCGATATTACTCCCAAACTGCCCGTCTCATTGACCGGCCAGATGCGAACCCGCATCGCCAAAACAGTGGAAAGCCCGGTCACTGCGACCGCGTTGGTATTGGAATCACGCGAAGGAGACAAATCACTGGAACACGCTGTTTTTGTCTCCTGCGATCTGGTCTGCATTCGCGGCGGAATCCATGAAGCGGTGCGCGATAAACTCAAAGGTAAAGTGCCCGGCCTTGACCTCAAGAAGGTCATTATGAACGCCACCCACACTCATACGGCGCCCACGATGATTGAAGGACGCTACACGCTGCCGGAAACCGGAGTCACCAAACCGGCCGAGTTCGTCGAATTCGCATCGCAGATAATTGCTGACGCCATCATCGAAGCCTGGAACAATCGTCAGCCGGGACGCGTCGGCTGGGGACTGGGGCATGCAGTTGTCGCACAGAATCGGCGGGCCCTGTACGAAGGGGGCTGGGCGAAAATGTACGGCAGCACCAGCGTCAAAGATTTTCGCGGCATCGAAGGCTACGAAGATCACGGCGTCGAAGTTCTCTTTTTCTGGAACAATGAAGACAAACTGATCGCCACCGCCGTCAACGTC
Organism: Gimesia algae; assembly: GCF_007746795.1. NCBI lineage: Bacteria > Pseudomonadati > Planctomycetota > Planctomycetia > Planctomycetales > Planctomycetaceae > Gimesia > Gimesia algae. The sequence goes on along the minus strand of NZ_CP036343.1, from coordinate 6,465,210 downwards.
GCCTGCCCCGCGCAGGCCGTCGAAGGTCGCTCCGCTGTCAACGCCGACTACTGGCATCCCGTCCGCGAAACATTAAAAAAGAAGTACGGCGACCAGCTCTGCGTGCTCGGCTGGGCCGGCGCCGGCGGCGATCAGGTGCCCCGCCCCATGTATCGCAAATCGGCCGAAGCCCGCATGATGAAACTGCGTGAGTTGACACTGCTGGAAGAGATTTCACGTCGCATCGTCAACGCCTGGGAAGAAGCCTACGCCGGCGCCCAGCAGGAAAAGCACGCCGATCCGATTCTGAAACACGAAGTCAGAACCATCGAACTCCCCCGGCAGATCGTCACCGACGAAGATTATGCCCGTGTGAAAAAAGAGGTCGTCGCCTATGCTAATGCTCCTTCGAAGGTCTGGATCAAAAACTGGAAACAGCGTGTCCTCGATCGCTACGATGCTCAGCACGCCGGCACAGAAAAACCGTATGAGATGGAACTGCATACCCTGCGACTGGGCGATGTAGCACTGGCGACCAACGATTTCGAACTCTTCACCGACTTCGGCACCCAGATGAAATCCCGCAGCCCGGCCCTGCAGACGTTTGTGATTCAGCTCTGTGGACCCGGTTCCTACGTGCCCAGTGAACGCGCGGTGCGAGGCGGCAGCTACAGCGCCATCATCGAAAGCAACAACGTCGGCCCGCAAGGGGGACAGGTCCTCACCGAAGAAACCCTCAAGTCAATCAACGGGCAGTTCAAGAAAAGTACCAGCGACTGAGCAACGATTTCAGCAGGATACTCCATGCAGCAGCCCATCATTGGCTATCACACTGACGAAGAAGGACACTGGGTCGCGCAACTCGCGTGCGGCCACAATCAGCATGTCCGCCACAACCCACCGCTCGAGGAACGCACCTGGGTCACCACCGCAGACGGCCGCGCCTCAATGCTGGGGCATCAACTCAACTGTAAAAAATGCGACGAAAACGCACCACCCGATTAAAAAGATTAAAAAGGTGTCAGGAACCTTATATTTAAGGTTCCTGACACCTTTTTAATGCCCGATTGTCTGAACCAAACCAAAAATGGCTCCTGAATGACCATCCATCCAGAAGCCGTTTATCATTAACCGTCTCTTCGCGAAAACCACATCAGCCAACCGCAGCTGCGCTCTCGATATCCTGACGTGGACCGAAGAATTCAAAGTGAATTCGATCATCGCCCACATCCAGGGCCTGCAGGCTGCGATACACGGTCTGCATGAAGGCTTTCGGCCCGCAGAAATAGTATTCGGCGTCTTCAAACGGCGTCCATTCCCGCAGCAGGCTTTCGCTCACAACACCTGTCGCGTCACACCGCTGCTGTTCCACATCCCCTTCCAGGGGCTGGTCGTAGATCACACGAGTCTGCAACTTTGAACCATTCGTCTGCAGCTGCTGCACTTCTTCCGCAAAGGCATGCGTACCGCTGTTGCGAGCCGCCTGCAGCAGAAAAAGAGGCCGCCCCGGTTGAGTGGCAACCAGTGTTTTCGCCATCGCCAGTAACGGCGTGACACCAATTCCACCCGCCAGCAGTACCACCGGGCGTGTCGACGGCGAATCTGTTGCCAGTGTGAACTCACCACAGGGAGGCCCGATCTGCAGCGTATCGCCGAGCTCAACCTGCTCATGCAGATAATTTGAAATCAATCCACCAGGCGCATCCGCCGTCAACGGGCCTTCCTTCTTCACACTGATTCGGTAATATCCCTGTCCCGGCTGATCCGAGAGACTGTAGTTCCGCGGAGAAGTCGGCGTGGTGGGGTGATCAATCTTCACCGTGATATACTGTCCCGGCTGATAGTCGGGAATCGCCTTTCCGTCAGCCGGCTTGAGATAGAACGAAGTCACTACATCGCTTTCCTGCTCCTTGCGATCCACAACAAACGAACGGTAACCGTTCCAGCCCCCGACCGCCGCCTGTTGGGCTGCATAGATCTGTTGCTCGCGACCAATACAGACATCCGCCAGCAACTGATAAGCTTCCCCGACCGCAGCCAGCACTTCGTCTGTCGCACCGTCCCCCATCACCTCTTTGATGGCTGCCAGCAGATGTTTGCCGACGATCGGATACTGTTCAGGTTGAATACCCAGCGAACAATGTTTCTGCGCGATCAACTCGACTGCGGGGGTCAACGCTGCCAGATCATCGATGTGCAGGAAATAAGCACAGATGGCACCCGCCAGTGCTTTCTGCTGACCGCCCGAATGCTGGTGGGCCTGGTTGAAATAGGCCTGCACTTCAGGGTTCTCTGTGAACATACGTTGATAGAAAACCCGGGTGACCGTTTCCGCATTGGCGGCGACCGCCGGCGTGATTTCCTTGACTATTTGGATCGTTTTAGCGCTTAACATAATGAGTTCTCCCCAGAGAAACCTTGAAATACAGGTTAAAACTGTTATACTACACCAAAAGGTATAGAATATAATTCTGCATGTCAAGGTGTAGAATTGAGGATATTTTTAAAAAACGACCTGGAACTCCAAAATGCTCTCTAAAACTCACGAATATGCCCTCCGCGCGGTCGCCTGTCTGGCAGGGCAACCCGGAAAACCGGCATCAGCCGACTTCCTGGCAGAAAAGACCAAAGTCCCCCGTCGCTATCTGACCCGCGTACTGCAGGACCTGGCGGCGTCGGGGATTGTGAGTTCCAAAAGCGGCCCCAAAGGGGGCTACGAACTGATTGCAGAGAGCGGCGAACTGACGATTCTGGATATCGTCAACGCTATCGCCCCACTGGAGCGGATCAAAGCCTGTCCGCTGGGGCTCAAGTCGCACACCAGTCTGTGTCCTCTGCATGCGGAACTGGATCGGGTCTATGCTGAAACCGAAGCCGCCTTTGCGCGCGTGACGATTAAACAGCTGCTGGAATCAACCAGCGCCATCATCCCCCTGTGTGATATCAAAGTCTGAACCGCGGCTTCGTCGTCTGCCAGAACTGTTTCTTGCCCAATGAAGTATTACAGGGCGCAGCAAAAAAGCGATGGCTGCCTGAAAGCGGAAGCCATCGCCTCGTTACGCTGATGAGCTGTCGGCAAGCGTACCGTTAAGATTAACGAATACTTTGCTCATCGCGATTGGAATCTGCTGTCTCCTGACGCGTTTCGCGCGCTTCAAGTGACTTGCGAGATTTCATTTCACCGCGAATCGTACGTCGGGTCGGTTCGCGGACGTCAATACTCTGCCCATCCACGCGAATCAGTTGCGCGATCAGTGCTTCCTGATTATTGATTCTGCCTTCCCGCGCCAGCAGTTTAATGGATGTCCCTTCCGAGAGATCCACATCTTCAAATTCACTGGCGGGTCCCAGATTGACACGTCGGGTTTTCTCTTTTCCATTCAGGGCTAAATCAGCAACGAGGAACCGACCATTGCGTCCCTGGAAGCTGGTCTTTCGCGTATTCTGGATAGTTCCCTGAAATTTTCTCAGTCGCTGTTGCTGTGGAAGTTGATTCTGGATCGACTCCCCTTCGAAGGAAACGAACTGCGCCATGACAGCGGCTTCATCATTGATTCTGGCTCGAACGCCTTTGACATTGATTTCGTCACCTTTTTCCAGGTCAAGCTGACTCACTTTCTCTTTCGTTCCCAGGCAGACTCGCAGGGTTTTGCCTTCATCGGTCTTCAGCTTCGCGACCATCTGTTTCTGGTCTGAAGAAGTCATTTTCTTTTCCTGAAGATTTTTGATTTTACCGGTGAACTGCACCTGCTGGCCTCGTTGACCGCGCTCTCCGCGCTGCAGGCGCGCCGAACCCCGGCGTGCTTGAGATCGCTGCCGACTCTGGTTCTGGGCTTTTTCCAGGTCGTACAGAAAAATCGTCTCGACGGCGTCGTACATACCATCACGGTCATAATCAACGCCCACATGGACCCAGCCTTCCATATTCAAATGGTAGCGGTTGTGACTACGATCTGTTGATGATTGCTGTCGCGAGCGGTCCCCGCGCTGCGAATGTTGTTTATCTTTTGAATGTCGACTTTGTTTCTGCGCTGATTTCTGACTTGATTGATCTTGTTGAGATCTGGTTTTGTCATCAGCCTGTGCCGGCACAACCAGTGCCACAGCCAGACCAAAGACAGACGCATACAGTACAGACTTACTGAAATTCATTAATCAAACTCCTTTAATTGTTGTTAACTCAAATAATTTTAGATTTCGTAACTCTCAACGCGAGAGGGAGACCGTGCCTCGCCAGGAGAAAATCACCTTGATCCGGCGGGTACACGGATCGTCCCTCTACACGCTACTCTCCCCCTGAGCTTAGTCCCACCAGTCATCAGCGGTGTAATATCGATCGTAGTCGTCGGAGTAACTGTCGTCGTATCCTTCCTCACTGCGATCATCTTCCCACCAGTCGGAATCCAGATATTCTTCATTTTCCGGACGAACTCCCTCTCCATAGAATTCATTGGTAAAGAAGTAATCTGTATTGGGTTCCCGGTAATCTCCGTAACGGTTTTCCGATTCACCATCTTCCCACCATTCTTCCGGCCAGTCATCGTCTTCGTAGTAATGGTCATCGCCATAGAATTCGTCGTCATAGAGGTCAGATTCTCCATACCGATAGGTGTATTCTTCCTCGTCGTCGTACCACCAGTCGTCGCTAAACCACTGCTCGTCTTCATTTTCGTTGTCGTACCACCACTCTTTGTCGAACCAGTGGTCTTCTTCGTATCTGCTTGTTCCCCTCTCAAAGGCCGGGTCGATATCGCGACTGGAAATAGCCGGCTCCTGAGCATTCACTGAATTTAACACTGCGTCACTCCAGGGGTTCAGAAACAAAGATAAGGTTAAGATGAAGAAATACTTCGACATCTGTATTACCATTACGATCTCCTTCTCTTGAATATTTAAAAGGCATTGATTTCGGCTTGGATCGCCGACCCGCTGCAGTAGTTCGCGCCTCTACTGCGACATTCTTTCAGATGCCGGACACCCGTTGAGAGTCATCAACCTGATCGAGGTGCCAGGTTCGCTGCATCCGAAACCGTGCTCGCACATGCTGCAACCTCATGGCATTCCCTGCCGGCGTTGCGATAAAAAAATTGTGCAACATGTATGCCAGCCACTAAGAACCTCGCAGAAAGTTCCACCAGACAGCAGCGCGATTTTTAAAAGTGGGGATGAAAGCAGCAGTTGTATTTTCGATGCGTATTTCAGATCGTGAAAACGCATTGCTCGCGTTTGTGAATTAACAATTAAGAAATCGTGTCATCACTTCCCCTGTGTCTGCTCAGCCTGCAGGCTGGTCGCGCAGCACACAGCCCCCTGGTCTCTCGCGCGACAGCAGTTGCGCGTGTGCGTAAAAAAAACGAGCCCCGTCAGAAACAGGCCTCGTTTTTGATTGTCACAATTGAGAGGTTTACTCTGCAGAATTGTCGTGGCTCTGCGTGCACGCTGACGCAGTTTCGTTCGGGCGACAGTATGTCACATCGAGCCGTTACAGCGTCCCGTCCAGACCCTTCTGGTAGTACTTATGTGTGATCTCATCCTGGTGTTCCAGCAGCCAGTCGATGGTGGGTTCGTTGTGCATCGCTTTGTGAATCGCTTGCGCGGTGGCTTTGCGATGAATTTCGAACAGCGCCTTGTGATCGAGGTTCTCATCGGTGGCGGCACCCGGGTTCAGCCAGACCGAACAGATAATGCCCAGGTCATTCGCTTTCTCTTTGGGCAGATCACCTGCGCGAACCGCATCCAGCACCCCATTGGCAATCGCCGCCTGCACGGTACCCATCAAAATATTCGTGTAGGCACTGCTCTTCACAGTCACCTTGCTCACCATCAGCGTGACCGGTCTGACCTGGATATCGGTATTCAAAATCGCAAACACTTTCGAGTGACCCGCCGACTGCCCGCCGGTTAACGTGGCGATCGCTGTACCCACGGGGCCATCCAGTTCGCCAATCACCACTTCCGGTTCCGCAGCCGTAAACGGGGGACCGCCGGCGACCAGACATTCCCCCGTACGCATGATAATTCGTTCGCTCATCAAAACACTCCTTGCAGGTTGAACAGGTTTGGTTGTAGAACCCTCACCCTACTCAATCGCTGGCCAACCTGCAACCTGCCCGGTTTCCAGGGCCAGACTTCGGGAGGCACGAACATTTGGGATTCGACAAGATACTCTCTAAAATGATTGCTTTCATTGATTTTGACTTGTATTCTTGGAATGAAAAAGAGAGCCCACTGTTCTCTGCATCCAATCACCTTACTGATTTCTCCAGGGAGAGATTGTGAAATCAACACTGCCGGTTCGACGCTTTATCCACACCAATGGCCGTTGGGTCAACCTTGCAGTCGAGGAAGAAACTGTGATCAGTTATTCCGGAACCAATCGAAGTACGGTTCCGTATTTTGGCAGGGTTAAGCATGAGACACATACTCCCCGGGCCGGACGTTCAGCGGACGAAGAACTGGAAAAGCTGGCTGCCGATTTTAAACGCAGAAACTATCTCGAGATCACACCTACGAAGAAACCTGCCGGCGAGACAAAAATCAATGGGCTGTGGCGCAGGCTGGAGAACTGGCATTGCGAACATACGCCGGTCTTCTGTCGCTGGCCTCTGGCACCGGGGGCATCCGAGCGGGAAATACAGGCGTTTGAAAAAACGATCGGAGCAAAACTGCCTGCAGACATGCGTGCCAGCTATCTCCGGCACAACGGTTCTGCCCGCGTCAAGTTGCTGGCCGTCATCGGTGAAGGGGAATGGGTGAACCTGCAAGAGTCTGCCAAACACTGGAAGTTCTTTCAGGATATCAGACCTTCTCTCGAAGCAGCCGGTTTTCTGAAACCTCCACTGGGGCCGATGAAGGAAGTCCAGATCAGTCCTGGATGGATTCCTATCAGCGATAACAGTGGGGGCGACCACCTGTGCATCGACCTCGATCCCGCCAAAGGTGGTAAGGTCGGTCAGCTGTTTTCCTATTGGCACGAGTATGGAGCCTGGCGGATTGTTGCCCCCAGTTTCACCGCATTCCTGGAACGCCTGCTCAAACACCTCGAACAGGGAAAATATGCCTTTGATGAATGCGGTCAACTCGCTCCTGTAAAAGGCCCCTCAGCGTACGAAGTTTCAAAAGTACAGGATTACTTTCAAAAAGATTGAAGGCGTTCTCCACCGGTGTTGTATCACGCGATGTATAGAAATCACCGCTACCTAGCGCCATTCCGCTCAGAGAAGTTACTCACTCATACCGTTTCGGACTGATCCCCGGCGCAGAGCTCGCCATATTATCGGGCCGGTTCGGCAGATTATAGTCAATCTTCTGCGTGTTCAGGCTGCGAAACAACGGTCGCACGTTTTCGGGTAACGTCTGCACCTGCTCCGGGTCGTAATCGGGCACTTCTCCAATCGGCCCCGCCCACGCCGGGCGATAGGCAATCGCCAGCAGGTGCCGGTCGGTATCGCTGAAATTGGGATAATTGGCGTGGAACACTTTCTGGTTGATGATCACCGCTGAGCCCGCCCGACAGGTCACCAGCATTTCATCTTCGTGCGACAGATAACGCCGATACGGGTTGCCGTCCGCGTGCAGCGAAAGATGCGAGCCGGGAATCACCTTGAACGGGCTGTGCTCAGGCGTCAGATCATCCAGGTAATACAACACCCGCACCAGGCACGGCGAACTCGCGCCCAGTCCAAAAATATTCGATCCGTAGGGCTGCGCGTCCGTATGAATGGCAATTCCCGGATGCCCCGGCTGTGAAACCGCGTAGGTGCAGGACGTACAGATCAGCTCATCCCCGAACAGCCGTTCCAGGAATGAAATCATCGCCGGCAGCGCAATCGTAGTGATGGTCGTTGGTGAATTGGTCCACTGTACGCCACTGTAGCCCCGCTGATGCTCACTGTAATCGGTCCCCTGTGTCGGCAGCCGCATCAGCTCTTCACGGATTCCCGCAATCTGCTCTGCGGACAACAGGTCTGGTATTACCACATAACCATCCCGCTCCAGCGAACGAATCTGCTGTCCCACACTCAATGTTGCCCAGTCGGTTTCGACCTGCTTCGCCGCAGCAACTTTCTCACGTGAGTTGGTAAAAGAGACATCCATATTGCTGACCTTTCACTGATAGACGGTAAGTCCCCCTACTTCCCGGCCTGTTCCTTCACATGTTCCTTCACCGCAGCAAAAAATGCTTTGTGAATGTCACCGGGAGCCGCGTGGCCCATCAGGGGTTTGTTGATGATCTGCTTCTTGCCTTTCAACTGGTTATAGGCGGCGTAGCAGCTCGAAGGGGGGCAGGTGACGTCGATGAATCCAACGCTCATTATCGCATCGGCTTTGCTGCGACTGGCGAAGTTGACGCCGTCTACATACTGCGCTGCTTTGAGTTCCGCAGCCGCAGGCGTCCCGTCGGGCAGTGTGGTGACCAGTTTTGGCCAGCCGTTGATGCGTCCGGCAGCCCGTCCGGAATGATCGCAGATCGCGGGTACGCCGGTTGCGATGAACGTCACCCGGTCATCAAGACCACCGGCTGCCAGCGCCTGTCCGCCTCCCTGGCTGTGGCCGATCACGATCAGTGTTTTTCCGTCCCATTCCGGTTGCGAAGTCAGATAATCCATCGCCCGAATCAAACGTAAAAACATGCCGACAAAATAAGTCGTCTCGCGGTCCTCACGACCGAAGTGCGGATATCCTTTGAGGGGGCCCGCGTACTGTTCTTTATAAAATTCTGCCGACTTGCCGTTAGGCAGGCCGTGTGCGTTGATGTCCAATGACAGCATGCCTGCGTTCGCCCCTTTGATGGCATTGCCCAGCGAGGAACTGCGAACTCCCGCGCCGTGGACCCACAGAATGGCAGGCAGGCTCTTGGGTTTTGCATCTTTCGGTTTCCCCAGGTAACCGGAGACCGGCGCTCCGCCGAGACAGTCCACCTGCAGGTCAAAGCATTCAATCTTATTGTTCGGCTGGGTGACCGGCGTCAGCTTCGCTTTGGCGGGAACTTCCGCCAGCTTGCGTTTCTGTTCGGCCCAGAACTCATCAAAGTCAGCAGGCACAGGCAGACTGGGTTGAATCTCTTGTGGTGAAAACGCGGCTCCGGCTGTTTTTGTCAGTTTTTTATTCGCATCCAAAGTCACCACACAACGGAGAAATCCGGGTTTGTCCGCCGTCACTTTTACGACCGCCGGCTCACTGCCCACGGTCAGTTTTCCGTTCGGATAATTGGGGCCACTGCTGATATAATCATCGACTCGATATGTTATCGTCTCACCACTCTCACCGGCGAGTGGCTTACCGTCTTTCGTCAGTGAAATCAGAAACGTCGCCTCTTCCCCTGCTTGATAAATCGCATCGGGCCGATCCGTCACGACTTTCAATTCGTACTTTTCGGCTGCCATCACAGACTGACACAACGAAAACATAACCGCCGCCGCGATCAGGGGACACACAATATTTCTCAGCAGTAAGTGACGCATGTAATATTCCTTAATTACGATTTGAATCGGTTTTCTGATTCTCAAAAGAGCTGACTCCATTCTATCAGACTTTCTTACGAACGGAAGCTAAAGCGAACTGACAAAACAGTAGGCCTATATCTATTTCTATTTGACGAAAAAATTTGTGATAAACAGATTCGATATGATATAATTCGTGCTGGAGTCTGCTCATGCACCGCGAATCATTGTTTCTGAAAATCCTGCATGTCCTGGTAGTCACTATTACAACATCACTGTTGTTTTGGTGGCTGACCGCGACTCTCATGCGCCAGGATGTTTGGATGACAAGAAACTCCTATGTCGAGGAATTACAACAGTTCTCCGCTCAAATTATCGGAGCCGTGCTGGGACTGATCCTGGGGTATGTTACCTGGAATCATGTGATCAGAAAACATCCCGCTTGGGATGAAAGAATCATCGCGCTGGGTTGTCTGGTTCTGCTACTGGTACTGCCCGTCGCTGAAGAAGTTTTCCGACGTCTGACACATTTTCTTTAAGTCCCCATCAAAAATGGCGCAATATTACTCGCTTGCGATGTAAAACGGGACCCAGTCGAGAAGCCAGTTCCAGGTTACGATTCCAGTTCCATCCCGCCGGCACTCTCGATAAACAGTACGCGCGGCAGATTGCCGACGAACGATTCCATGCGGGCAAAGAACGCAGCTTCAGCGCTTTCCTCAGGTGGTTCAAATCCAAGGATTACGACCGCGGCTGCGGCTGAGGTTTGTTGAATCGCCCGTGCGGGATCGGAAGAGACGACAACCACCGGTTCCGCGGCAATCCGGGCAGAGGCAGAAAGTTCCTCGATGTGGCGTGTCACTTCTTCGACCGCTTCGTCATTGGAAACGGCACGCAGCACGCGTATCCGGTTGCCGCGCCATTCGGGATTCTGGTGTAACAGGTGGGCCAGCAGCAACATCAGTGATCCATTCCGCCTGCCACGCCACCAGACGTCGATCGTACCGATGGGGACATCCCAGGGATCGATCACCGGACCTGTGGGTTCGCCTTCATCTTCCCGATAGCGTAGAAATCGCAGCGCGATGATACTGCGTCCCAGTCGAGAAACAAGACGAACGGTCGACCCGAAGGATTCTGACTTCAGGGGATCATTCGGCCAGCCCAGCAAAACTGTGTTTGGTCGCAAACCACCGATGCCATGGCATTGTACCAGCGCCTCGACCCCATCTGAGAGATATTCCGAGACCACCACTGCCGGAAACGCAAGCAGTTCTTCTTTCGCGATGAACGCGCGCAAGGTGTTTTCGAATTTCTCGCGGCGTTCTGCGTGTTCCTCGATGTCACCCGTTACCACATGTGCAATCGAAAGAATGCCATGCCCGGCCGTCAGCCAGTGACCGTAGACCGCCAGATGCGGTCGATTCCATGCCGTGCCACTTAATGTCAGAATGATCGGTCGCCAGTTCTTGGGGTGATAGGCTTCCTGTTCGAGCTTTAACAGACCTTGACGGGCCCGCTCGAACACCATGCCGCTGTGCAGGTCGCCCCAGCGTGACTCGACTTCGCGATAGTGGATAAACCAGTATAAGCCGCTGATCACTACGATACTGGCACTCGCCCAGATCCAGTTGATCAAAAACATCACCGCCAGGCAGCCCACCGTGCCCGCTAAAGAGACCGACCAGTGGCAATAGCGGAACGTCGGTCGATAGCTGGGATTCTTCGTGATCGCTTCGTAAAACGTCGCCAGATTCAACAAGCCGTACGTGATCATGAAAAACATCGTGATGATGGGAGCGATGGCATTCAGGTCGCCCAGCAGAATACAGATCTGGGCGATCACGAACGTCAGTACGGTTGCCCTGCGTGGCTCACGACTGGAGCCGCTGCCCGCACCAAAAAACGAGAGTCGTTTGAAAATCTCATCACGGGCAAACGCCTGCAGAATACGAGGCGCGCCCATCATGGAGCCGAGCGCCGACGAGAGCGTCGCGGCGAACACGCCGGCGGTGATCAGCACCGGCCAGATGGAGATCTCTTTCATAATCAGATTGTTGCCGATCAGATCTGCATAAGGTCGCGTTCCCCCCAGGATGAGTGCCAGTGACAGGTAAATCACCGCGGTTACGATAACTGCACCCAATGTGCCCTGCGGGATGGATCGAGAGGGGTTCTTCAAATCCCCGGACATATTCGCGCCCGCCATAATACCGGTGACCGCCGGGAAGAAAAGCGCAAACATTGTAAACAGCGAATTACCCGCATCGTAATGGGGCATGAGATTTTCACGCATGAGACTGAGTTCAAAGCTGGAGAAGGCACCCAGGTAGAAAGACGCCAGTGCCGCACCCAATATAGCGAGAATGAAATACTGAACTTTAATGGTCCAGCCCGCTCCGATATACACGCAGACGAATGTCGCGACATTGATCAACGTGGCGATGATGACGAAATGGTTTTCCCAGGCAGAGAAGGTTCCCACAAACGCCTCGGTAAAACCGATGACATACATGGCCACCGAAATGGCCTGCGCCAGGTAAAACACAACGCCGATCGCCCCGCCGAACTCAACGCCCAGGCTGCGGCTGATCAGATAGTAGGCACCGCCCCCCTTGACGCGCGTGTTGGAAGCAATGGCGGAGAGAGACAGTGTCGTCAGCGTGGTAATCGTTTTCGAAGCCACCACAATCAGAATCGCATACAGCACGCCCGCCTGTCCGACCACCTGGCCGAACCGCAGAAACATGATCACCCCCAGGATGGTCAGCGTACATGGTGTAAAAACGCCACCAAACGTGCCGAACTTCATGCGCGGCTGGTCTTCCTGACTCATTAAGGGCTCACTGAAAATAAAGGGGGCAGCGACTTTTTAATCGGGGTGACCCCTTTGAGGAATGCAGACTCGGCCTGCTTTAAAATTCGTTCGCGCGTTATTTTATCAGATTCTCGGCAGAAAAGAAGATAGACTCAGCCCAGCACGCAGGCTGTGGCAAAAGAATGCGTAAGAAGGAGGGATTTCTGCAGGACGCATGCGATGTAATATCTACAATCCACCAGGTGTTCAATCGTTTTCTCAGACGATTCTTGAGCCTTTCCTGTTCCTTGATTTCAGAAATTGGATATCCAGAGCCGATATGAAGTATCAGGCCGATTGTATGGATTAAGAAAACAGGGACGGCCTCCTGCAACAGGGCATTTTATTTTGCGTCACAGGCTTACCTGTCGCGCGTTCCGAGGATCAGACATGAGCTTAACGCAACGATGGTTATTAGTAACAGCGGGCGTTCTCTTCATCGCCGGCGCGGTCTCTGCTTCGAGTCAGTCCGAGAAAGCGGAAGCCGATCCCGGCGATCAGCAGGCCGCGTTGATGCTGGCGAAACTGGCCTGCAGTCAGAAGATCACCAGTGGACTGGTCACCAAAAACTTTGACCAGATTCACCGTGGCGCCACCGAATTAAGTAGCATCTGTAATGCTACCGCCTGGGCGGCACACAAAGATCCGGTATATGCCCACCATCGCACCGAACTCCGCAAGCAGGCACAGAAACTCGCGAAGATGGCCGAAGAAAAAAATCTCGACGGCGCCACATACTCCTACATGCATTCGCTGAATACCTGCATCAACTGCCACGAATACTGCCGCGACGTGCTGAGCATCATTGACGATTCCAAAGTCAATCTGAAAGTCGTCCCGATTCCATCTAATTAGCCGCAGGGCCTTAGCCCCGGTTGTCTCCCAATTTGTATGAACTTGCACTCCTGATTGATTTCCATTAACAAAGCCGGTTCAAATTAAACGACACAATCGGTCTCCGCATCTATCAATACCCGCAGGGTAGAATAATCCGCGACGACCTGACCGCATCGTGATACACTTTTTCGGTCGCGACTTTCGTCCCCTTCCCGAACGGCCCTTCCCCTGTATTCGGATTCCGGTCGAACAGCGGGAAGTAGGCACCACAGATATCCACGCGCAGTCGATGACCGGCTCCGATCTGGGCGGCGATCGGTCCCAGGTCTACGGTGATTTCGTATTCTTCGCCCGGATGCAGAGCCGTCGGTTTCTGTTCTGAATCGCGGAAACGTCCGCGCAATATTCCGACTGCCAGATTTTGTGCGAATCCGTCCGGGTGGACGTCAATCAGTTTCACCACCCAGTCCGCATCAGGCGTGTCGGCGGAAACATACAGCTTAGCCTCGGCATTACCGGCGAATGTCAAAGGCTCCGTGTATGGTTCCGACGTATAAACCAGCACATCGTTTCGCTTTTCAATCGGCCGTTGATCCACGGGAGCCCAGGTCGCCGCGATCAACGGACGCTTCTCCGTCACCGGGCAGGCAGGCGTGGGATCAGCAGGATCAGCTTTGAAACTGTCAGCAGGTTCGGCAGTGACAGGCGGACAATAGTCGAGCCTGCCATTCCCCGCACCGGTATTCGCGCTCCCTTCGGAATGCAGATAAAAGGCCGTCGGCGTGAAACCCTGGGGCGGCCAGGTCTGTGATTCACGCCAGACGTTGTCGCCCATCGAAAAATATTTCACAGGCACAGCAACAGCAGGTGATTTGGCGGCGTCCGCTTTCAGGTATTGTTCGAACCATTTCAGGTTCTCACCATCCTTGTCGATGACCGCGTTCTCACCAAAATCGACATCGCCCACTTTCGCGCGTCCAATCGAGCCATGATCCCACGGGCCCAGGATCAGTTGCTGGCGCTCGCGCGTTTCCGGATCATGGGCTTCCCGCTGCATCCGCGCGAAGTTGCCCACTGATTCCCGTGAAAAGAAATCGTAATAACCGACAATATGCTGCATCGGCAGTTTCAGATCGACGATATCAGCCGTCAGATCGGTCGGCTTCCAGTAACCGTCATGTTCCGGATGCGTCAACATGCCTTCCAGCCAGAGAATCGACCAGCCGATCTCGTCGTCAATTTCACTCATCGGCAGATGCAGTAATGTGCGTCGCCAGTCATCTGTGACTTCCACCCCTTCCGGCTTCTGTGAATTACCCGACGCCCAGCGGGTGATCAGCGAGAGCCGCATCGCGCCGCCCAGGTACAGATTGCGATAAAAACTGCTGAAGGTTGCCGTCGGTGCAATCGTCACCAGTCCCGGCGGTCGTTCGTTCGCGGCCAGCCACTGCGTCCCACCGACATAGGATGCGCCCCACATGCCGATGCGACCGTTAGACCACGGTTGTTTGCCCAGCCATTCAATCGCGTCATAGCCGTCGCGTCCTTCATTATCGTAGGGGTAGAACACCCCCTCCGACTGAAACTTGCCGCGACAGTCCTGCACGACGGCAACAAAACCGGCCGCCGCAAACCGCTCGGCGACTCTTTTGACGCGGTCCTTATTGTAAGGCGTCCGCATCAGCAGAACCGGCGTCTGTTTGAGACTGGGATCACGATAGACGTCGGTTGCCAGCAGCACGCCATCCCGCATCGGGACCATGACGGTTTCTTTTGTGAAGGCAGACGTTTCCGCGGCTTCCAGCCAGGAAGTGACGAACAGACAGAGACAGACAGCCAGGACGTGCGCGCGTTTCATGGGCAGAGTCTTTCTTGAGCAGGAGTAATCAGTTCGAGATCAGGCAGCTCGCTCTGTTTTTCTTACCAGCTTCGGATCGAAAGTGCAATTCCGAAGTGAATTCTGGTGCGCTTCATCGCGTCTCAGTTCAGCATGAGTTGCAGATAGGTCACATCCAGGACCTTGCCGAATTTCTTTCCGACCTCTTTAAATGTACCCACGACTTCGAATCCCAAACTCTGATTCAGATGCAGGCTGACCTCGTTCCCTTCCGCGACGCCAGCGATCAGTATGTGATAACCCAGGCGGCGTGCCTCTTCAATAATCGCCTGCTTCAACTGCCGCCCAATACCCCGGCCGCGATGTGAGGTTTTGACATAAAACGACGTTTCTGCTGTATCCGCATACGCCCGTCGGGGACGCCATTGGGAAAGACAGGACCAGCCCACGATCTGGTTTTCCACCTCAGCGACAAGAATCGGATGTCGCTCGTCGTGCGATTCAAACCAGGGTAAGCGTTCGTCCCGCGTCATCGGTTCAATATCAAAAGTCGCTGTTGACGTTAATATCGCTTCATTGTAAATCTCGGTCATCGCCTCCAGATCAGATAATACCGCTGGCCGAATTATCATCGCCGCACTGCCTTTTGTGATGAAGTAGCATTTGACAGATCAGCGGTTGCCATAAACCGCCGGAGTTCTCTGCAGTAGAATGACCCCGGGATATTGATTTTGGTTCGCTGTTAAACCAGGCGTTCCAGTTTGACATCATGAACTGCCTGGTACTTCTCGCTGACACACCAGGTCGCTGTCTCTTCGTGAGTGACGCGAAAGCCCAGCTTTTCAAACAGAGGGACATTGCCGGTCTCCCGGATTGTATCCAGCACAACCGCAGGTTGTCCAAGGTTCTTTGCGCGAATGCAGATCCAGTCCAGCAACTGCCGCGCGATGCCTTTGCGTTGGAAATCGGGATGGACGGCCAGGCCGATGACGTGAATATGTTCCGCGTGCAGGTCATATTGAACGGTCGCGACAATCTTGCCATCAATTTCAGCCACCAGTCGCGTGCCGGTCTGAGCGCGTTCCGCCTGGCGGGCCAGCGCAGCGCCTGTGGGCCGATAGATGGACCGCAGTGGTGCAAACGCCGTTTCAAAAACGGTTGTCACTTCCGCAGCATCAGCGGGCGTTGCTTCCCGAATCAGGATGTCATTCATCGAACGTGTAAAGTCCTAACTCGTGAACTCTTCCCAACCCTTGCGGAATTCGGAATGCAGATATGGTTTGGCGCTCTCATTCCCTTTGGCTTTCAGCGTGGACGCATCCCAGTCGAAACCGCCGCCCGCGCGAAAGGCGGTGTTGCCCAGGAGCACCGTTTCCGACAGCGGGCCCGAATAGTCGAAGTTGCAGGTCGCGGGGCCTTCTCCTTTGCAGGCGTCCGTCCATTCTTTGTAGAAACCGGGCGAATCAGGAATGGTTGCTTTGGGCGATTTGAACCCTTCGAAGGAGTCACCGGGGAACAGTTTCAATGAGCCGAACCCGGTCAGCAGCATGCCCTTCGAACCGACAAACAGCGTGTTGGCGCCTTTCAGTTTGAGTCCTTTTTCTTTGAGAATCGCCGGGCCGTTTTTCTGCTGCGACCAGTGCAGTTTTACGGGCCCCCGCTTGTCGTTGGCCGGGAAGTCGAAGCTGGTTAACATTTCGGTCGGCGTCCGCTCGGCATCGATCTTCGGTCCTGAAGCATCCACGCGGGTCGGGTATTTCAGATCGAGGGCCCAATAGGGAATGTCCAGAATATGACAGCCCCAGTTGCCGGTCTCCCCGGTGCCATAATCCCACCAGAAACGCCAGTTGTACGGCGCCAGCGTGCCTTCCCCTTTGGAGTTCACGGCGTAAGGACGAAACTTCGCGGGACCGATCCACAGGTCCCAGTCCAGCGTTTCGGGAACGGGAACCGTTTTGACCGGCTGTGCTGGCATGCCTCTGGTAGAACTGATCCAGCTATAAACTTCACTCACATCGCCAATCGATCCCGATTTGATCAGTTCGACGGCCCGATGCATGTTGGCCAGCGCGTGTCGCTGCATACCCAGCTGAGTTGCCAGGTTGTTCTTAGCAGCGAGCTTTGTCATCTCGCGGACTTCCCAGACCGAATGTGCCATCGGCTTTTCGCAGTACAGATGCTTGCCCATCGTCATCGCGATCATGGAAGGATGGAAGTGCGTATGATCGGGAGTACTCACGATGACCGCGTCAATCTGGTTTTCCATATCATCCAGCATACGGCGGTAGTCGGCGTATTTTTTCGCTTTGGGAAAACGCTCATACGCTTTGCCCGCCCGTTTGTCGTCGACATCACACAGCGCGACAATGTTTTCGGTCTTGCCCACGCCATTCAGATTCGCCACCCCGCGACCCCCAATGCCGATCACCGCAACATTCAGCTTGTCATTCGCAGCAGCACGCGTCGGCTGTGGGGAACTTCCCAGCCAGAGCCCTGCTCCCAGGGCGGCGGTTGTCTGCAGGGCTTCACGACGAGTAATACGTTGGGCGGTCATATGATTTCTCCTGTCAATTGAGTCTCAGGTTGGTGTTTCGCTGGTTTCAGTATAGTCGATCCATGGTCAGAATTTGACTGCAGTTTATTTTTCCGGACCGAAAAAATGCGTTTTAGTTACGTAAGAACGGTTATAAAATGAGTGGGTGTTTATAGTGTGGAAAACAGTAAAGGGGTAAGGCGCCAGTCGGCTTATAATCTTGATCGAAAGATGTTTGAACGTCGTTAACATTTCTGAACCGGGGCGTTAGCCTAATGGCACTTACTTCAGATCAGTGTGTTTCAATTTTTCTGGAGGTTTTTTTCTTTTTTCGAAATGGTCTCTCTTCGAACGTTTGGGGTAGCATTCTCTTTTTACGCTTCGGTTGGCAGCGCGATTCGGAAGTTTATCTTTGGTCGCGTAGAACAGGGCTCGCTCGAAGCATTTACGCCATAATTCAGGCTCAGTGTGCAGGTGTCTTAAGAGAAACGTTTGGAATGTTGTCCAGGTTCGCTTAAAGCTCATCCGCCGTGGAGCAACCTGATTCAGTTCAGCCGCCTGTCTGCGGAATTGACCAACTAAATTGTAGGCAACCACTGACGTATACAGCTCTTTCAAAAACGTGTCTACCTTCTTGGCGCGAATGTTCTCGGTGTCTAATACGACCTTCAAGTTACGAATATCAACTTCGACATTGACCCTTTGATTGTAGAGGTTACTTAAGGTGGCAGCGTCTTGCGGCAGGCTGGTAACGCAATAAAGCGTCAAGGTTTCATTGACGATGATTTCGTGCAAAACAACAGCCAGCGAAGCGTCCCTGGGGAGCCCGGGTTGTGTTCTACGGTTTTTGGGGGTCGGAGTCCACTGGTGTTGATAGGTCTTATGTTTTGGGCTTTGCGATACAAGTTTTGCTTTGGCTCGAAGCGAGTCAAAGTTTAACTTCTTCATACGTAGAAAAAAATCATGCCCCAGGAGTTGTGCCTGGTGAGCAACACCAAAGATCCCAAATCCTGCATCAGCCATGATGATCGATTCGTCTGGCAGGCAGTGCATGCCATTTCGGGCAAGTTCCGTTTCTGAAACCGCTTCAGGTCCATACATGGCCCCCAACTGTGGCAGCAAGGCACAACCACTACTGAGCTCATGAAAAACGGTCAGATTGACAACGGGCCAGACACTTTCGCCGTGCTGATTGGAGGCAGGTGGATATTTCGTTTGTAATTCTTTTTCCGGTGCTAATGTGATCGTGGTTCCATCGAGTAAAAAAATTTGACGACCGTCCAGCAGGGGTTCAGATTGCCCGACGATGGCACGAGTGATTTCATTGGAAAACCATTTCACAACATCCAACGGTAGTTCGCTGCGAGCTCGGCTGTATGCTGCACTGTTGGACGAGAGTGTTCCCTGGCTTAATCGTTTGTTTTCAGGAAGGTAGCCAGGTTGATTTTCAATCAGATGCTTCACCGCTGCTTCGAGTGAAGCATCTGGTTTGAGTCGTTGAAAAATCAGCATCCACAGCACAACGCAGGCGGTATAGATTGCATTGGGTCGCCTGGGATGCAGTTGATCGGCTTGGCGTAAGTCCACCAATTCTTTAAGTTGTTCGAAGGCACGATCGAATTCAAGAATCTGTTCCGGTGATTGTTTCACAGCGTGATTACTCCTGTCAAATTGGCGGCCTATTTTCAAGAATAAAAATCTGCGCAAATCCCATACCAAACGGCAGGGGTAACCAACTTAATTTAAAGTAAGTGCCATTAGGCTAACGCCCTGCGGCTAATTTTTTTCGCCATTAGCCGCAGGGCGTTAGCCCCGGTTGTTTTCCTGTCGGTAATTAACTGCACAGTCTGATATTCAGCTTTCAGAAAGCCCGCTTCAAAGCCAGACTGCACAACCATAGACGTTTCAATACGGGCAACATGGTTCGACCTTTCTTAAGTTTGCGCGGTCGCTTCCTCAGGCTGAATATCGTACCCATTCAGATCGCTCGGGCGTTCGTAGAGTTCAAAGCCGCTTAAGCCGGGGACGGTGTCGGGGTCCAGGTTCCACCACGGGCAGCGGAAGCGAGTGCCGCAGGCATTGCATTTGACGATCTGTCCCAGCAAGGGGAGACTGGCATTTGTCTCATTCTCACAGTGGGGGCAGTTGACCCGCCAGCGGGAATTGCTCAAATCGATAAGGCCGGTCATTCCTGTGATAATGCGAAATGGGAGGTCGACCGCTTCGATGGTCGACAGTGCTTCGCGGGTGATCGGTTCACTGCTCATTGCCAGGCGGTCGGCATGATTGCCCAGCGTGCGTTCGTAGGCGTTACGGACCAGGCGGGCATTCCCGAAATTCTGATCGCGGTCGGTGAAGACCCGGTTGAGCAGGATCGCCAGGTTGCCGCGTGCGGCGGGCGTCAACTGGTACGCATTGGCGTTGCACATCAGCTCGAATATCTGACACAGATCTGAAACGTGATAATCCTCAAACACAATATAACGGCTGAAGCGGCTTTCCAGCCCCGGATTGGATTCGATGAATTCCGCCATCTCGACCGGATAGCCGGCGACGATGACCACCAGACGTTCCCGCAGGTCTTCCATTTTCTTGAGGATCGTGTCGATGGCTTCCTGACCGTAATCCTGGCCACCCGATTTCGCCAGCGTGTAGGCTTCGTCGATGAACAGCACGCCATCGGTGGCTTTCGCGATGACTTCGTTGGTTTTGATCGCCGTCTGACCGATATAACCGCCGACCATGGTCGCCCGGTCAGCTTCGATAAAATTGGGGGTCTTTAAAATCTGATAACCATACAGGATCTTGGCGATAATGCGGGCGACCGTCGTTTTCCCGGTCCCCGGATTTCCCGTGAAGACGAAGTGCAGCGTCTGCGAAGCGACAGGCATCCCCATTTCCTGCCTCTGCTGGCGGATGTTTAGAAAATTGGCCATCCGGGTGACCTCCGCTTTGACCGCATCCAGACCGATCAGCGCGTTGAGTTCCCGCAGCCCCTGTTTTAATGATTCTTCGGGAGTGATCTGACTAGTGGTCTTCTCGGAACCAACTGACTCCTGCGTGCTGCGCTGCTCAGCTTCGGCATCCAGGTCTTGACAGATCGCTGCCTCAATCTCGGACAGGCCCTTGCTCAATTGAGCAAAATAAGTCTGGTCTTCCTTTTGGATCCCGTTGGCATTCAAAATCAGTTTTGCTGTCAGCAGCAGAATTTTACTGTAAGACTGAAATAAAGCAGGAGTTTTTTTGATATCACAGGCAATCATGACCAGCAGTCGAAAGGGTTCAATCACGGCACCGTCATAAATTGCACCTCCGAGCCAGCTGTTGTCTGCTTCCCACTGGATCAGCAGTTTCCGAAATTCTTCTGCATTACAGCCATAGAGATACTGTTTGTAATCTTCCATGAAACTGAAACGATGGAGGGAATACTTCAGCAGTTCCGCGGAGACCAGCAGTTCTGAGTCAGCAACTTCTGAATCAGTGAGAATGCCGTTACGTAATATAGTGAGAACACTGTTGATTGCGGAAGCATTAATCACTGGTTTGAGGAGTGTACCCTCGTCCTGAATCGCTAACTGCAACAGTCCGGTCAGACGTTCTGCCAGTTTACCTGGGCCTGAATATTCCAGAATCTTGTCCAGATTGTCTGAAAGGGCCTCGTAAACATCATTGCACAGGAATTCGAGCATCGATTCCAGCTTCTTCGCATTGCTCATGAATTCGGTTCTCTTCTGATCGTCAACAGGGGGAGTGTCTTTGAACTGTTGCCGTTCATACTACTCGACAAGATTTCATGAGCCAAGTAAGAACTGTGATATCAGAGTGAATTGCGAGGTATTCTGATTTGCCAAAAGACTGAGATTAGAATCTCAGCCAGCGTTTTCTTCACTGGCGAGTTGAACGGCCGGCGTTTCTGGCGCACTTGACTGCAGTGCCGGGAAGGCGTCTTCGTTACGTCCCCAGTGGTAGAGCAGGTGAAAGATTCCGTTGACCGCCAACACACCGGCCACCGCGCAGAACAGGACAAATCCGGAGACGTTTTCATGCGCAATCGTCCAGAAGAACTGCCCGATACACAAGAGGGAAACCAGCAACAGTGTCGGCGTGCGGGGAATCAGATTCACCACCAGCGCACCAAAGGGCGCGCCCAGCGCGACAATCGGGGCGGCGGCCAGCCAGTTGGCATACACTTCCGGGTCCATGTAATACAGACCGGGATTGATGTGCGACAGAATCGCATTCGCCGAAATTCCCACGACCGAGGCAAACGCCATGATGACCACTGACGTCGGAATCGCAATTTTCAGATCCGCGCGATACAGCAGCACCAGCGTCGCATAGACCATCATGTCGATCCCCACGCCGGTCACAGAAGCGACGATGCCACCACTGAAGCCCACCGTCAGTCCCAGCCAGCGGTCGTAGTTCCGCCAGTGATTACTGACTCCCGTCGCTGAAACCAGCTCGCGCATTTTCAGCAGATGCATAATGCCGAAACTGCACCAGACGACGGCAAACGTCAGCTTGACCCACAAGTCCGGTACAAACGGTGCGACGCAGGCGGCTCCCAGGGGCGTACCAATCAATGCACCCACGAGCGCGGGGCGTAACAGTCCCCAGTCGAGTGGACGTCGTGCGGAAAAGATATAGATGGCGGCTGAAACCATGCCGATCGACTGGACCGCCAGTCCGAAGTTGCGTCCCAGGGAACCGGGCATGTCAAACAGCAGCACCAGGACAGGGAACCCCACGGTCCCTCCACCCATGGGAGTGGAACCGGCGATGTAGGAACCCAAAGCCATCGCCAGTGCGATCGGCCAGTGATGCTGAAGAGACTGCCAGCCATCAGTGGCGACAATGATCGTCAGCCAGACCGTATAAAAAGCAAGTAGCCACAGACCAAAGGGCCACAGCATTCGTATTGAATTACGCCACGACTGTTTTTCCATCTCTGCTTCTCTGTCAATTCATACTCTCAGGTCGAAACGGGAGCGCTGCCCGGTCGATCAATCTGATTCCAGCCAGTCACAGCTCGCATCTTCATGCGGTTCCCGGGTGCGTTTCAGCAGTTTGACGAGCTGCTTCTGTTGTGTTGCGCTCAGATGGCCCAACTGACTCTGATGCATCTCGATCACCGCGTCCGCCATTTTTTCCAGCAGAGCCTGTCCTTGCCTGGTGATGGCGATTTCCACGACCCGCCGATTTTCGGGAAGTCGACTGCGTTGAATCAACGAGCGCTTTTCCAGTCGATCCAGCAGACGTGTGGTATCCGGGGCACGCGAAATCAGCCGCCGTCCCAGTTCCATGGTCTGCATCGTGCCCGGAGCGACGGCCTGCAGCAGACGCAGTACATTGTACTGCTGCGCCGAGAGGTCATATTGCACGAACAGGGCTTCTTCGAGGGCCTTCAGGCAGTCGTACGTCCGCCAGAGCTGCAGATAGACTTGCTGTTCCGGCGAGTCAAAGTGCGTCTGTTGTGGTTCGGGTTGGGGGGCGAGTGCAGTCATGGATGAAATTATGGACGTTTCGACAAAGTTTGTCAAGACAACTATTGTCGAGACGCTTTAATAGTGGGGGAACGTTTTGGGGGAGATCGGAGGACAGACTCTTCCCGGAGAGTTACTTCACGCACTCAATAAACGTGATGGGGGAATTACTTAACAGGGGGGACCAGTATTCCGGCGTGTTGTTTGTCAGGCCGTCCGGTGAGAGTTGCGGTGCATGCCAGCGGACCTCGTTAAAGCCAGCTGCGCGGAAGGCGGCTTCGTGGGTGTCGGCGGTCAGGTGATAATTTTCGATGTCAAACGGGCCGTCCTCCAGGTGGAAGGTCCAGGTGATCGGCGTGCCTTCCTGCCAGTCTGTGCTGGCAGACGTTTCAAAACCGAAGTGACGAAACGACGGGCTGCCGGGAAAGTGAAACATCGGGCTGCTGTTGACAGTCACAAACCGGCCTCCCGGCTTCAGAGAATTCGCAATCCCGTTACACATCGACTGCAGCTCCTCACGCGTGCGGGCATAGTTCAACAGATATGCGGCGATTGTCAGATCAAACTGTTCTGCGACAGGCAGTTCCCGGGCATCGCCGACAATGTAATCAATTCCCTGCTGGTTCTGCGCTTCCTGTTTCTGAGCGAGTTCAATCATGCCCTGTGACAAATCGACGCCCATCACGCGTGTGGCGCCACGTTCGCGGATCATGCGTGTATAAAATCCTTCGCCACACGCGACATCCAGAACGGACAGACCCTGTGGATCGCCGGCCAGTTCCAACAGCGTAAAACATTCAATAAATGTGCGCCAGGGCTGCTGTTTAGACCGTTTGTACTGTTCAGTAATGGGATCGTAGTTTGTCGTCATAGAGCGACTGCCTTTAACGGATGAATTTGATATGAAATTCGGTGAAATGCCTCCTTGAGTTACGGAAATATAACGTAAGACTGATAAAATCAGCTACTTGATTTCAAAAGATTTCTGAATAAACTGTGACAACGTTTCCTATCTGCAGGCAGTGAGAGCGCCTTTTGAGAAAATTTTGGATGACTGTCTGTAATGTGCTAATATAAAAATAACTGACCTGTCGGTGCGCTAAGATAAAAATATTCTAATGTGATTCTGGAGTTGATCGTGCGATTTGAAAAGCTGTTGTTGATGCTGGTTGCGTTCTGTTTTGTCCCCTGTATGCCGGTTTTTGCACAAGAAAGTAAAGAGACAGGAGGGGCAAAAGAGGCACAATCGTCTCAACCCGCAAAAGACCTGAAACCGTTTACCACGATCGACCCCACGATTCCACTTGACCAGTTGAAAATTATGGTCAGGCCTCTCACCAAGCAGGAACTGCAGGTTGAAGCCGATGCCTGGTTTAAATTATTGCGCAACAAAGCGCGTCAGATCGCCGCCGCCCGGCTGGGGGTTAAAAAAACCAACGAAGCGATCAGTACCGACGATGATCAGCAGGCCCTCGAATCACTGAAAAAAGCAGAATCCGTTCAGAAGACCGCTGACAAGATGGCGAAGGAAACAGAAGAAGAACTCGTCAAAAAGGCACAGGAAAACCTGGGTGTGGATGTGGCCGTTGATGCCGCTAAACCGGATCAGACCGAGGCCGAAAAGACAACCGCAGAAGAACAGGTTGCCGGCAGTTCGGAAACAGCGGATACTGAAAAGACACCCGCGCCAGAAGTAGACTCAACACCCACCCATACCGCAGAAGTAATGAAAGAACAGTTTCTGGTCAATCTGACGAAACTGCAGGACGAACGGACTGCATTGAGCGATCGGCTGGAAATCGTGCTGACCTCACTCGCACTCAAGGGAGGGGATGTCGAGACCTACCGAAAATATATCGCTGCTGTATCGGGGATTGAACTGGATACCTCTGATGCCAGTGCCACCTGGTCGGGAATCAAAGGCTGGATCATCTCCAAGGAAGGGGGTCAGCGGATGACCTGGAATGTCGGTAAATTTATTGCCACGCTGCTGATCACCTGGCTGGTTGCCCGAATTGGTTCCGGGGTGGTACGCTGGATACTGGAGCGTAAGGTCAGGTTGACACAACTCGCCGAAAATCTGATCAGCAGCACGATTAAGAATATAATTCTTCTCATCGGTTTTGCCGTTGCACTCACGGCGCTGGAAGTTGATGTGACTCCGATTCTCGCAGCCATTGGTGCCACCGGTCTGGTCGTCGGTCTGGCATTACAGGGAACGTTAAGCAACTTTGCCAGCGGCCTGATGATTCTGATCAACCGCCCTTTTGATGTGGGGAACGTGGTGACGGCCGGGGGGATTACCGGAACCGTCAGGCAGATGAACCTGGTTTCCACGACGTTTCGGACGTTTGATAATCAGACGATTCACGTCCCCAACAATTCCATCTGGAATAATGTGATTACCAATATCACGGCGAATAAAGTCAGACGCGTCGACCTGGAATTCAGCATCGGGTACGACGACGATTTCGAACAGGCCGAACAGATTATCAAAGAAGTGCTCGAAGAGAACGAACTGGTTCTGAAAGATCCCGCACCTGTCGTGATCACGCACGCCCTGGCAGATTCCTCCGTGAATATTGTCTGTCGTCCGTGGGCGAAAACAGAAAACTGGTGGGATGTAAAAACTGCGGTCACCCGCGAAGTGAAACGCCGCTTCGACCAGGCTGGTATTTCGATACCGTTTCCTCAGCAGGACATCCATGTTTATTCTGCGGAAACACTCACCGGGAAAAATGCCACGCTGACACACAAGTAAGGTCAGCCTGTCTCGTCTCCCCTGTCAGGAGCGAAAGGTCAGCGTGTCACCCTCAGACGTTTCGTCGTCCTGTGAACCGTGCTCCGTTTGAAACCGGATCGGACGCTGCGCCCTGCGATCTACGGTCAACTGGAAGATATCAAAGCGATTGTAGCCTCCTGCCAGATCGTGGAGCTGTTTGGGTTCGACGCAGCGTGAGAGGTCGATGTCGGCGTAGAGGAGGCCTTCGTCTGCCTGCATGATCTCGCTGATTGGCGTGCCATTCGGGCCGATCGCCACCGAGATACCGCGCGGGCTGCCCTCCAGGATGCGGGCTGAATCGGGATCTCGCTGTTTCAGCAGATCAAAGGCTGACTGATCCAGATAACCGGCGGCGACCAGGTTGAACAGTTTGCCTTCGAATGAATGCGCCCCGGCGCGGATCAGAATCGCATTTTTCAGATCGTAGTTTTCATGGACGGCGGGATCGTGTGAAGGCCAGACCGGCGGATACGTCGACATGTGGACCTGCTCCCCCTGGGCCAGCAGCGTGAACCGGGCCAGCGGATTCGTATTCTCACCACAGATCAGCATGCCCAACCGTCCCAGTCGCGTCGCACAGACTTCCAGGCCCGCGCCATCGCCGGGAGACCAGATCAGCTTTTCGTAGAAGGTCGGCACGATCTTTCTGTGATGACACAGGATATTGCCGTCATCGCCGATCAGCGCGTTGGCATTCCAGATGCAGCCATCGCTGACGGTGGTTCCTTCATTGAAGCCCATCGAGACAAACATTTCACATTCGCGGGCGGTCTCTGCGATCTGAGCCAGTTCGGGACCATCGACTTTGATCGAGTTCGCCGCCAGTTCACAGAACAGATCGTGATTATGTATCGGCGCCTGCAACGCGCACCATACCGGGAAGGCGGGGATATATGTTTCAGGAAACACAATCATCTGCGCCCCGTGGCGGGCGGCTTCACGAATCAGCGAACAGGCTTTTTCGACCGTCGCGTCTTTATTGAGGAACACAGGAGATACGTGAGCCAGAGCCGCTTTGAATGCAGGATAAGTCATGGTGCAATGCCGCAAGAGAAAGAGTTTGTTGACTTATAAAAGTGAAAACAGTCGCAGAATTCGTTTTCGGTAGAGTTCCCGTAATACCTGTATCTCACACCTTCGCCTGAATACTCTCCAGCACGCCATCCCACAAACGCAGTCGCGCTTCCACGGCGGCTTGCGCTGCGGAGATGGCTTCCTGGATTTTCGCAGGGTCATTGTCACACAGCCCGTTAAGCAGTCGCAGTGAGAGCGGTGCGTGGAAGTCGCCGTCCAGTTCGACGTGCCGATTCAGATAGAAGTGAAACACGGGTGCCTGCTGTTCGGTGACGCCGGTCTGCTTCAGGATTGAACGGAACATGCCGGGAATAATATGCTCACGTCCCAACGCGAAGGCCGCAGCGATTTTGTGTGGTGCGCCATCTGCAATGAACTCAAACGTTTTGGTTGTGAACTGACGTGATGGTTCCGGCAGATCGGGATACTGCAGAGCCGCTTCGATTCCCTGCTGATCGACGATCTTGATAAATTCCTTCAGGGTTTGCGTGCTGGCACCGACTTCATTCATCGCCGTCTGATACAGTTCGAAATGACTGGAGAATTCGCCGTCGGCAGTTTCGTCGCATTCTTCTTCCAGCACGATCTCATTGATAAACCGCCGCACGCTCGCATCACCGCGAGGCAGCCACGGCGCACCGGTGGGCGCGATTACGCCCTGCAGGTATTTGACCAGCGACATAAAATCCCACACCGAGTACACATGGTGCTCCATAAACCGCTGCAGATCTTCCAGCGTAGCAATCGCTTCGTAGATCGGGTGCTCTTCCAACTGGCTGGTGAAAGAATCAATAATTTCAGACGTGATTTCTTGAGTCATGGACTTCCATTCCCTGGTTTGCAGAACGTTTCTGAATGGAAGCATGACTGTGCGCGAGAATCATACTTCTTTTCAATACACGGCGATTATAGTCTCCACGGTCTATTCTGGCAGGGGGTGGGAATCATTTTTCAGGAATCAATTACAGATCCCCATACTTCGTCGCCAGCACAATCGTATAGCCATCCGGATCGCGAATCCAGATCTCCCGATGTTGGGCATTGGGATTGACCAGCGGTCCGTCGAGAATTTCCACTCCCAGATCTTTGGCTCGCCGGACGGCGTCTTCAAAATCATCGATCTCAAACCAGAGCAATGTACCGTTACCCTTCAGCGCAGCGGGATTACCCAGAAACGGATGCTCGTCTGTTTCCCACATGTGCAGCTGCAGAATCAGCTTATCCTCATGATTCATCAACTGTTCATATTCGCTGCCGCCATGCCCGCTCTTGACATTCAGTAATCGCTGATACCAGTCACTGCTGGCTTCCACATTATTCACAACAATCATTGGTTGAGCACGCATTCTTCGTCCCCTTTCTTAAGATAATTGCCGCGATCTTGTAATTCAGATCAGACAGGATAGATCCCCGGTTTCATCGGTTGTTTCATTCTTTTAACAGCCCGCATCAAGTCGTCCCACTCTTCTTCATCAATTGCATTAATGGCACGTTTGATTGTTTTGCGATTACCAGTTGCACAATTCACAACAATCGGGTTGATATCGGTCCAGCGCTTTTTGTCGACGAGGTTTGTATTGTGAAATGTGGTGACTGTCGCCAGTTTTGAACCTTTTTTGAACGGTGCACCTGTCGCGCTTTTGATGGGACGTTTGGCGATTTTCAGCATCAGGTAAGGTCTTCCCCCCTGGGCATTCATATCTGCCAGGACGGCTATCAGATTCTTGTCAGGATTCACCACAACAGCCGGCATCAGCGCACCACCGGCGAAGTGCCCCTTCCACGTATAGACGTTCATAAACCCGGCCACCAGCGAGATGCCCACTACAATCCCCCCAAAGGCAGGGTAGACGGTCAGTAAGGCGATGCCCACGATCACTCCTATCGCATAAAACAGAACTTCTCCAGGATAACATTTCAGTAGTACTCGAAAGTCGATTTTGATCATCTTGCAGTCCAGATCTTCGTTATATCAGATATTAAGTAGAGTTCCGCGTTGATTGAGGTTTGTCTCAAACAGCAAGCCCTTGTTTATTACACGGGTAAATATACTTATGTTCTGAGAGGACTTCAAATCAAGATTGAGGTATTCAAATTAATCTACGAAAAATGGAATGACTGGCTTCGACTGAAACCAGTTATGAGAGACATAAAGATTCTGAGTCTTTAATGAATTTCCAATCTCTGTGATATAGCTCTGTGATATAGCAAAATCGCAAAGAAACTCTTGGCGTGGTATTAGCCCAGCCGATACAATTGTTACGTGTTCTTTCACATTAATCGAACCTCCTGCCGCCGCATGCGTTTCGCAACTGGTGTCATTCGCACCTGCGTTTATTGAGTTCCATTTCATTAGACAGCAAAAATGGCCCATCATCAGGGATGTTCAATACGTAATCACAAACAGAGATCAAACTAACCGACTGAGGAGAGAGCCTTGACGCAAGACGAAACAAACCAGAGCAAGCCAGCAGGAAACGATCAGGGCAGACGTAATTTTCTCAAAGGGAGTGCCGCCGCAGTCGGAGCGGGGCTGGCGGCTTCTGTTCCCGGAATGGCATCCGCGGCAGACAGTGACTGTGAAATGAAAAACCCGTACGGTGCGCGTCCCGGCGGCGGAATCAGTCTGCCCGATTACTATAAGCCCTGGCCGGCGATCAAAAATCGCAACGTGTTTATGCCGGGCACGGAAATCCTGCCGAAAAATGAAATGCGGATCTCGTTCCTGGGCAGTACTCCCTGGCCTCCCACGCGTCTGCAGTCAGGGACTTCGATTCTGGTGGAGCTGGGCAATGGCGAATCGCAGCCCCGCCGGTTCTTTTTTGATCTGGGGAACGGCAGTATTTCGAATGCCATCGCTATGCAGGTTCCCGCGCCGCTGATCAATGATATCTTCATCAGCCACCTGCACTCTGATCACTTTGCCGATCTGCCTTACATGTATCCCTTCCGCGCCTTTTCCGGCGGTTATACGCCACTGCGGGTGTATGGTCCTTCAGGCAGAACTCCTGAACTGGGCATGAAGCATATGATCAAACATATGCGTGAAATGAACCGCTGGCACGAAGAAAACTTCAACGTCTGTCCCGTCGGTGATGGTATGGAAATCGAAGTCACCGAGTTTGACTGGAAAGAAGAGAACGGCATCTGTTACGACAAAGACGGCGTGAAAGTACGTCACTGGCCGCGCTCGCATGTGAAAGACGGTGCGTCCGCCTATCGTCTCGATTGGGAAGACGCCGGGCTCTCCTTTGTCTGGACCGGCGACGGCCGCCCGGATGAACTGTCGGCCAAATATGGGAAAGGGGTCGATGTCTTCGTTTCCGAAGGGACGATTGATGTCCCCAGCCTGTCCTCCATGAAGCTGGGCGCACCTGCGGAACTCTGGGAATACACGATCGATATCTTCCACACCATGTATTACGCCGCCGGTTATCTGTTTAAACAGACGCAGCCTCGCATGGCCGCCATCTGTCATTACGAATATGCGGGCCCCGCACTCGAAGCGGAATCGACGGCGGAAGTCCGTTCCAACTGGGATGGACTGTTCATGTTTGGCGGACCCGATGTGCAGGTCATCAATGTCACCAAAGATGCGATCTGGTCCCGCGAAGCGTTGCTGCCTGATGGCGCTGCCCCAGCCTCAATGGACCCGCGCTGGCTGCTCAAGCCCGGCGAAAAACTACCGGCGGAAATTACACTGCCTACGCCCCGACTGCCACGCGAAAAGCAGCAGGAACAGTTTTTGCGTGATCTGGAAATCGATCCCAAACTCTATTATCCGCCCGATGCCTATCGTAAACCGGTTCAGAAATGGCCCGGTATCAAACTCAATCCGCGCGAGATGCTTGAATCGCGGGGCATCAAAGTCGACGAGGACAAGTAACGCATCGAAATCGTATTACAGGCACGTCATTGTTTTATCGTGACGTGCCTGTCTTTATTAGAGAGTAGCGACATGACTGAAGACGAACGCCCGATCCTCGCGCCGGCACCGCGCCTCGATGCGATTGAAATTGAAGGCCGCGAACCTGTACCGGTCACATTACTGACCGGGTTTCTCGGCGCGGGGAAAACGACACTCCTCAACCGCATACTCAACGGCGATCATGGTCTGCGCGTTGGCGTGCTGGTGAATGACTTCGGCGCTATCAATATCGACGCGGAACTGGTCGAAGGGGTTGAAGAAAATACGATCAATCTCACGAACGGCTGTATCTGTTGTGAAATCCGTGATGATCTGGTCAATTCGCTGGAACAACTGCTGACGCGCGAGGATCTGATCGATTACGTCATTCTGGAAGCCAGCGGCGTTGCCGACCCGGAAGGCGTGGTGATGACATTCCTGAATGCGCGGTATGAAAAACTGCTGCGGCTGGACAGCATTACCTGTGTCGTCGATGCCGAAGCGATCTTCACACACGCTGATAATGAAGAACTGACGGCACTCAAGCTCAGGCAGATCGGCTTTGCGGATATGGTGATTCTGAATAAAGTCGACCTGGTGGGGCCTACCCATCTGGAAGTGATCGACGAATGGATCGGGCAGCATCTGCAGCGGATCCGAATTGTGAATGCAGAACGCTGTGAAGTCCCGCTGGAAGTGCTGCTGGCAGTCGGGAGGTTCGATCCCGCGCATTTGGAATCACAAAAGCAGAGATCCGAAAACGAAGCCTCGCCGCAGAAACATGCCGCCGCCAGTCAGCTGTTTGAGACGTGGAGCTATGAAACCGATCGCCCTTTCTCAATCGAAAACCTGCAGGAGATGGTCCGCCGCAAACTGCCCGCCTCCATTTATCGCTGTAAAGGCATTGTTTTCTGCAGCGATGCCCCGGAGCAGCGACATGCGCTGCAGGCCGTCGGCCGGCGGACGGAACTGACTGAACTAGACGACTGGGGCACGCGACCGCCGCGCACCCGCATCGTGGCTATCGGGTCTGGATTTGACAGCCGGGAACTGACTGAATTATTTGATACCTGTCTGTCTGAAACAACGTCAGAGCATCAGGCTTAATTAAACCAGAACGCCAGCGTGAAGAAGTTGTTTCTGCCAAAGGTCCGGTTGATGCGTCCCCACATTTCCGGGCTCGCGAAATCGGTGATGGTCCCCTTTTCCAGATACGGAGCAGCCGCGGTCCCCTGGACCCAGAGAAACGGGTCGATTTTTCGCGGTTCAGTAAAGACACGTCGCAGGTTCACACCCTGTGTACCCCGTTTGCCCCGCCAGAACGGGATCAGTTTCTTTCCCTGCAGGACCTCGCCCGCTTCATCCACAACCACCAGCCAGGTATCCACCATTTCCTGCGTGACTTTAATTTCGAGTACGCCGGTCTGCTGTGGGTTGGGAATCCATTCATTTTCGTTATCGGTTTCCGCCAGATAATATTTCCACATCGATTTCGCATGTCGCTGCATGTCTTCCAGATGCGCCAGCGCTGTTTTCATCCGTTCCGGCTCTTTGAGTTCAAATCGCCAGAGGTGAATGAATGCGAGAATGTCGGAGATGAGCGGCCGGTTGAAACCTCGTGGGCCTCCCAGGATGCTGTCAAAATTGCGATTGCCTTCCACCAGAAACGGATAGGGGGTCTCCACTTTTTCAAAAAACAGATGAGCCGTGCAGTTGAACATTTCCTGGCCGTCAATCGCCAGCAGCACTTCGCCCCAGGCACACAGAAAATTACAGTAGCCCGCCAGCCAGTCTGCATCACCCCGATCGAATTGAATGACGAATTTACTGTCAAGCTTCTGTTCTTCGGGAGTCCTGACAGTGCCCATCAGGTAGCTTCCATCAACCAGTGTTCCATTACCGAACAGATTGACTTTGATGCTCATC
Source organism: Gimesia algae (assembly GCF_007746795.1). Lineage (NCBI taxonomy): Bacteria > Pseudomonadati > Planctomycetota > Planctomycetia > Planctomycetales > Planctomycetaceae > Gimesia > Gimesia algae. Next base: position 6,432,549 of record NZ_CP036343.1, on the reverse strand, counting down.
ACAGGCAGAGGTAATTTGACATCTGGATCTTTGATGGCTGACAGGGTTTTCTCTGCTGCGTTCAAATCATTGACCCAAGTTTGCAGAATCTGACGAAAATCAGTATAGGAAAGCGTTTTGGGGATTGGATTCGCTGGCAGGAAGTCACTGACGCGACCAGGTAAATTTCCGAAACCACTCCGGGTCAACAGACCATAGTTATAGAAATTCGTTCCCAGATGTTCGAAAGATTGAAAGAACTGAATCACTCCCAGTCCGAACCTTGCCTCGTCATCCGCGGGAGACTTCTTTAAATGTGCCTGTAGCGCGGTCGCACCTGTCGTCAACTGACCTGTTTTCAGGTACTCCTCCGCCAGCGGCGCTGCGTTCGCCAGTTGCGTCGCGAGCAGTAACGTTCCAAAAATGATGATGGGTAGTAGCTTGTGACGCATGAGAGAACTCCCTGAAAAAGACCAAAGGTCAGTACCGTAAGTCATACTATACTCTGCAGATAGCCGAGCGAGAATGATCACACATCAGGTTAGGCGTAATAGAATCGTAAATATCACTCAAAATATTTCAGAAAACAATCTGGCCGGTAGCCTGACAACCAGTCTGGTAGATCATCAGTCAATTCGAATATCAATTACTCCCTCTGTTTCGTTCCCTTCGTTTCAATTCCCCTGTGATGGAAATGTTTTGTCATGTATGTAGGCGCTGGCATGCGTTTTGCATTTCAGATGGATCTCTGGATGTACGAACTTGTCAAACTTTAACAGGGAGAACCAAAATGGAAGGCACGATGAAAATTAATGAAGAGGTGACGGTCGGTCCCCAGCCTAATCAGGAGGAGATTTGCGAAATCGGGAAGAATGGTTTTAAGACCATCGTTAATTTCCGTGCACCTCACGAAAAAGACCAGCCGATTAACCCTCAGGCCGAAGAACAGATTGTGAAAGACGCAGACATGGAGTATTTGCATATTCCTGTTTCGATGAATTCCCTGGATGAATCACTCGTCGATCAGTTCCGAGAACAGTATGAGGCTCTCCCTAAGCCCATTTTTGCCCATTGTAAAAGTGGTAAACGAGCGGGTGCCATGGTGATGATGGATCTGGCGGTCAAACAGGGAATGAGTGGTGAGCAGACTCTGCAGAAAGCCGAAGAGATGGGCTTTGAATGCGATAAGCCCGAGTTGATCGAGTTCGTGAAAAAATACGTCAACACTCACTCTGACTGAATTTTCAACTGGAGTAACAGAAAGCTTATCTGTCATGATATTTTATGAACGATTTGTACCAGGGTTGGCTATCGTTTCTTACCTGCTTGGTGATGAAAAAACTGGTGAAGCCGTTGTCATTGATCCCACGCGCGATGTAGACGTTTTCATTGATTACGCCAGAGAACATGATCTGCACATCAGACATATCATCGAGACACATATCCATGCTGATTTTGTCTGCGGTTCGCGCGAGTTAAAAGCGCGTCTGGATGATCAGCCTTTAATCTACTGTTCGTCGTATGGTGGTGCAGACTGGGATCAGTCATTTGCGGATCGGCAGGTCAAAGAATCTGATTCGATTCAAATGGGGGACTTGAAACTGGAATTCCGGCATGTTCCCGGTCATACTCCCGAACATCTGGCAGTGCTGTTATTTGATCAATCACGCAGTGAAACGTCACCCTGGTGCATGTTTACCGGCGATTTTCTGTTTGTGGGCGATGTCGGGCGTCCCGACCTGCTGGGGGAAGAAGAAAAGCAGAAGCTCGCCCGGCAGCTCTTTGACAGTCTCTTCGATCGACTGGAGGGGGTACCCGATTATACGGAAATCTTCCCCGCTCACGGCGCGGGGTCATTATGTGGAAAAGCCATTGGTTCCCGCCGTTCCTCTACTCTGGGATACGAGCGGAATTTTAGTGAGGCTTTCAAGCAAACTTCTGCTGAGCAATGGATCGACCAGTTGCTGGAAGACATGCCACTCTCGCCTCCTTATTTCAAACGGATGAAGCAAGTGAATAAAGAAGGGGCTGCCATCATCGGCCCGAAATTGCCGGGTCTCGAGCGCTGGCAGGCAGATCAGATTCATCAGCGCGTCTGTGAAGACTGTCTGATTCTGGATGTACGATCCAAAGAAGCATTTGCAGCGGCGCATATTCCCGAATCCATCAACATCCCGTTTGGCTCCAATCTGCCTACCTGGGCAGGCTGGGTTTTACCCTATGATCGTCCCATTCTGCTCATCGTGGATGACGAGGTACAAGTGAAAGAGGTCGTCTGGCATCTGTTACGGGTCGGTTTTGATGATCTGCAGGGATATCTGGAGGGCGGCATTAATTCCTGGGAAACCGCCGGCTATCCCTTGGGAAAACTGAAAACAATGTCCGTCCATCAACTGCAGGAAAAGCTTTCGCAACAGAACCAGTTGACCGTGCTGGATGTTCGCACCGATCAGGAATGGAATCAAGGACATATCGAGGGAGCCTTACATATTCACGGAGGCACGCTGCAGGAGAGAGTGGGTGAACTGGAGCCAGAAAAACCAGTGGCCGTCATCTGTGGTTCGGGATACCGGGCCTCGATCGCTTCCTCCTTTCTGAAAAGGGAAGGCATGAAAGAAGTCACCAATATCATCGGAGGCATGTCTGCCTGGCAGGCAGCGGAGTTACCTGTCACGACAGAATCGAACTGAAACTGTCAGTAAAGAACACATGGTAGAATGGAACATGCGAGCGAGTCTTCACCCGATTACCAGAAAAACAGTCTCACATTAACCGGCGCTGTCGCGATGGGAATTGGCGTCATGATTGGCGCCGGTATCTTTGCTCTCACAGGACAGGTGGCTGAACTGGCACAGTCCTGGTTTCCACTGGCCTTCCTGGCGGCGGGAATCATTGCAGGCTTCAGCGCGTATTCTTATGTGAAGCTGGCAAACGCTTATCCCTCGGCCGGCGGCATCGCCATGTTTCTCAAACAGGCTTATGGTAAGTCTACCATGACAGGTGCCTGCGCCCTGTTGATGTATTTTTCTATGATTATCAATGAGAGTCTGGTCGCCCGCACTTTTGGAACTTACACCCTGCAGCTATTTCAGGTTGAAAACAGTGAGTGGCTGATCGTGGTGCTGGGGGTCGGTTTACTGGGCTTTGCTTTCCTGATTAATATCCTCAGCAATCAGTACATTGAATCCATTTCTTATGTTACTGCATTTATCAAAATTGCCGGCATTGCTGTTTTCGCTGTCGGCGGAATTTGGGCAGCGGGGTTCTCCTTCGAAAACAGTTCGTCTGCATCTGCTCAATCGGGGCCTGGAGGCTTTCTGGGTGGCGTTGCACTTGCCATCCTGGCCTTCAAAGGGTTCACCACGATCACAAACAGTGGTAGTGAGATTAAAAATCCTCACAAAAATGTAGGTCGGGCCATTACGATTTCGATTTGTCTCTGCCTCGGCTTGTATATGCTGGTGACTCTGGCAATCAGGGGAACACTTTCGATCGATGAGATCGTCAAAGCCAGAGATTATTCACTGGCACGCGCTGCCCAGCCTGCGTTTGGGGAGTATGGACTCTGGTTTACTGTCGTGTTTGCAATCGTGGCGACCGTATCGGGAGTGATCGCCAGCGTGTTTGCGGTTTCACGCATGCTTGCCATGCTTACGGATATGAAGCTGGTGCCTCATTCTCATTTCGGGATGCCGGGAGACCTACAGAAGCATACGCTGGTTTATACAGTAGTTCTGGCGATGATTTTTACCATACTCTTTGATTTGAGTCGCATCGCTTCGCTGGGAGCCATTTTTTATATCATTATGGATATTGCCATACACTGGGGCGTCTTTCGTTATCTCCGCAAGGAAGTCAGTGCCAGTGCAACAATCCTGATTACTGCCATGCTGCTGGACGTCATTGTGCTGATTGCTTTTATCATCGTAAAAGCTCAGTCTGACCCCCTGGTGATTCTGATTGCTCTACCGGGACTGTCACTGATTTTTCTTGGTGAATGGCTCTTTCTCAGAAACCGTAGTCAGGCATAGCTGGTTTCTCGTCCGCCAGAGCGGTTGAAAATCAAGCAGCGACAACTGCTTCTGTCGGATCAATGCGTTGTTCCTGCAGCGGGAAGGCTCTTCTGGTTCTGCCAGTTTATGCAATGTTCAGAGGGGATCATATTCTATCTTTATCACGATACTGCGTATTGGCACAGAATGTGCGAATTTATTATGATGATTGAATATTACAGGTTCAAACATTGCAACCCGTCTGATCAGGAGTAAACGGTATGCCCACCACATGGACCGCAAAAGAAGAAAAACAATATCAACATATCAAAGACAGCGAACTCGATCGAGGCAGATCAGAAGACAAAGCCGAAGAGATTGCTGCCCGGACCGTCAATAAGCAGAGACGACAGGCCGGAAAAACTCCCAACAAAAGCACACAAGGTACGGGAAATCCTCATACCAGGCTGGAAGACCGTACGGTTGAAGAACTTCACAATCTGGCAGCCGAGCATAACATCAAAGGCCGCAGCAAAATGAAGAAGGCCGAACTGATCAAGGCCCTTCGCGACAAGCGATAACTGTGGATTGAGAAACTTAACCAGAAAAAACGATTTCCGGGACTGAAAGAAGAGCACAGTTTCAATTACATGTTCGCTCCTGTTTCACTCTTTAATAATATTGCCATCAAATCAGGATCCAGATCATGAGCAGTACTCAACTTTCAGCACAGGAGTCGCCGTCACGTTCGTCGGCGATTCCCTGTTTTCTCCGGGGGTTTTTGGAGAACCCGTTGCAGGTTGCCTCGTTTGTACCAAGCTCAGGTTACCTGCAGCGAAAATTGAGTTCCCTGGCCTGCCTGCAGACCGCGCGCTGCGTGGTGGAACTCGGCCCGGGGACAGGGGAAACTACAAAAGCTTTGCTTAACGCAATGCCTGCAGATTCACAACTGCTGTGCGTGGAAGTAGTCTCGGAGTTTGTGGCGCGTCTGCAGAAATTCGATGATCCCCGCTTGACGATTGTCGAAAACTCTGCCCTGGCGCTCAAATCAATTCTTCAACAGCAGAACTTCGTGAAGCCCGATGTCATTGTCTCCGGCGTTCCCTTTTCGGTGATGTCGCCCGAAGAAGGCCGCCAGTTGATTGAAACAATACATCAGGTACTGGCGCCGGGCGGCGCGTTCGTCACTTACCAGTTTCGCAACAATGTCTGCGAACTCGCCGCAGGCTGTTTCGGTGCCCCCCAGAGCCGCGACCTGGTTTTTTGGAATCTGCCTCCCCTGGATCTCTACCTCTGGGAAAAAACTGTAGAGACGAAGAAACTGAAAAAATCTCCTGCCTCGCCGCTCAAGGTCTGACCGGTTGAAATCTGTCGAAATTGATAAGATTCACTCTGACTCATCGCGAACATTTATGACTCGATGCGTGTCGATTTACTGTTGATCTAAATTCAGTCATAGCAGTATGCACGAGTCGAATGGATTCAATACACTGGAAACAGGTAAAAGATTTCATTCATGCCGTCAATTCATAATCCTGATTCAATCTGGGTATTTCATGGGGAGGCCGCACAATTTAGCGGTGGTCTGTTTTCAACCAAAGTGAACGCAGAAGACTGGATAACCCGGCATCAGTTGACGGGGATTTTAACCCGTTACCCCTTAGATACCGGCGTTTATGACTGGGCCATCGACCGGCAGTATTTCCAACCCCGGAAAGAATATCAGCGCAGCCCCCGGTTTATCGGACGCTTCACCAGCGCGAGCCAGGAGCACGAGCATTACGTAAATGGTAAGCGCGAAGGTGATTCCGATGAGTTTTCAACTGAAACCGGGAACGACGTTTCAGATCAATGACGAACTGATTGAAAGTTTCCCCTGGTATGATTTTGTAAATGTCTCTGGCTTTTCGGTTAACTGGTACGAGGGTCGTTCTCCCACAGTAAAAATGACTGTTTCCAGTACGTCACAGCCTGAACGCTCGGCTGTAATCCAACTGGAAAAGGTAACTGAATGCAAGCTTCCTGAAATGGGATTGCGTCTGTTGCAGTTTTCACATTTGATTCTGGAAAATGTTCGCTCAGAACAATGGGAGGATGTCCGGTATCGAATGTATGATCTGAACTTTGAGGAGCCTGCATTTCGTTTTAAGTCAGGTCATGTTCAAATTCAGTAGTCACAACAAAAATAGAAATGGGAGTGTGAATGGATTTGAAAAAGCTGGTTCCGATTAATGATTCTCTTGAAAAGCTGGTTTGGGGGACATGCGAGCCTGTAACTGCGCTGCTGGAGCAGGGAACACTTCCAGCTAGATGGTCGGCACGCTACTTTCAACTCCTGACTGCTGCTGAGCGCTGTCTGTTCGCCAGTGATATCTGGCCGAAGCGTCTGTTTTCATCACTGCATTTTGCTTCCTGCTATCTTCCACTCCGTTATGAAGTCTGGATCGCTGCGGGAAATCGTCGCTCACTGCAAACTCAGCAGGAACTGGGGGAGATCAGTCGCACGACGGAAATTCTGTTCTGGAACACGCTTCTTGAGCACCGTTGTTTTATCGCGTTCGAAGCTTTCACGGGGGAGCAGAAAAGACTGTTTGATCTGGCATTAGGTGATGGCTGTCCACTGCATATTTCAAATAATCCCGATGGATTGAAAGACTGGAGAGCTGAATTAATTTCCTGTCTGCAGCAGTTAGAACGAACATCTGGTGATTCAGCAGACTGGCCCGCCTGGATTCTGATCACGATCCATTTCATCTCGTTCTATCTTGACTTGGCATTGAAGAAGCGGATCAGGCAGAGCCATGAGTTGCATTCCGATTTTCAATCGCAGCCTCAAATTGATCATGTCTGTAAACGTCTGTCAGAGCAGTTTCCCTGCCATTCGCTCGTTCTGTTAATCCGGCTCTGGCTGGAATCAACGCATTGCAGCAGGGACGCATCCGGATTACCCGTGGTCGAGTCGCTGCCAACTCAGAGGGTAAGCACAGTTTCGCCTCGCACTGTTTGCGAAGTCCTGCTGTTTCAACCGGATCGAACCTGAATGAAGAACCTCTTATGAAAAATACTAACCCCGATACCTGGCAGATTCCTCCGGGCTGGCACCAGGACTTTGAACCCCAGGCCACATTGGAATTACAGGCTTTACGGAAAATTTCTCAAGCAGTGCTTGATCTCAGTTCAGACTTCTCGGTTGAACTGGATCTGATTGAACCGGGATACCTGAAGGTCAATGTTTTTTATAAACAGACTCGACTGGCTGAAGTCTATGCGAACGTTGAAGCAACTGGTCTGGTCTATTCTCTTTACGTTCCCATCGAAGATGCGCGAGAAGAGGAATTCCATTTTCGCATGGTTGACGAAGGAGTCAACATCCTCAAAAAAACAGTATCGTGTATCTGATGACAGAACAGCTATTTCTTCTGTTCGGCGATATACGCTTTTGCCTGATCGATATAACCGGGTGTTTTCAGGCCGACCTGCTTCGCTTCTTTTAACGCCGCGTCAAAGTCGAGGTCGTCGTCCAGCACGCGATGCACGAGCCAGATGGCACCGACTCTGTTGGCGGACGCTGAATGCAGAATCAGCGGGTGTCGCGCCTGGTCATTAAGAACGCCGCGACATTGATCGAAGACAGCCGGCGTTAAAGTCTCGGGAGTCAGAAACGGGATCGCCACATAATCGAGTTCGAGCATGCGCACGTAACCCGCTTCGTCCCAGTTGAGTTCCTTGATTGTACGCAAATTGACGACCGTTTTGACGCCATCTTTCTGGAGCAGCGGAAAATCTTCTCTGGTCGGCTGGCCTGACAGATAGATCATCTTGCTGCGATAGAGCGGCGTAATCTGTCCCACGGAAATGGATTTTAATTGCTGTGGATTCGAGTCGGATTCCGGTTCCGCTGAGACAGGCAGTGTGAGAGCAAGCAGACTGAAGCACAACAGGGACTTGAATAACGGTAACTTGGACATGACTTGTTCCTTCCAGTGAGAAGTGTTGGTCGAGACCCGTTACCTGTTATTATATCCGTTGGATACGATGCAGATACAAAAAAACGCCAGTCAAGACGAGTTGACTGGCGTGAATAATCATGCATTGAAGAGGTTAAAAAAAGGAAACTGATAATCCTCTCAGGAGATAACGCATGAGATAAAAACAAATTTTGTTGATGAGTCTACTATCTTTTGATAGATCAAAATTGTCAAGGCAAATATAAATACTAAATGAAATCTTCGCGAAAATTTCTGTTTATTTGCCGGTTGTCTGCACAACCGCATCGGTAGGACTCCGGCAGACTGTCACACTCGATGAATTCTGACTGTCTTCATACCAATTCCGCATCAAAAAATGTAACATAAATCAACTGTGATTGATGCCTTGTCTGATTGATGAGCTCAATGAATGCAAGGGAAGTTCGGAATTTCAGACCCGATCCTGCGCGGATCCCACTACAATACGACTGGGAATTGGAATCTCTGCTGCCACTGACCTTATGAGCACCAGGTTTTCAAGTTCTTCGATTCATAATTGAACGGACTTAGATGTTAGAACAACTTCGTTATTTACTGTTACAGGTGCGCAACGCCGATGATCCCATGTTAACACAGGAAGTCGCCTGTTTTGCGGACGTCCTGGAAGCTGACGTCAGTCAGGTCGCTGTATATGACCTGCTGTCCGGGCCGCTGCAGGAGCATGATCTGATAGAAACCGATGTTGTGCTCATTGGAGGCAGTGGCCACTACTCTGCCGCCGATGAAGGGGACTGGCTGGAAACCGCGCTGGACAGCCTGCGACTGGTTCACGATTCCCGCAAGCCGACTTTTGCGTCCTGCTGGGGATTTCAGGCCATGGCCCGCGCCATGGGAGGCCGTGTCATTCACGATCTGGATAAAGCAGAAATTGGAGTGCATCATGTCAGACTTACTTCTGCTGGTATAGCTGATCCTGTGTTCGGCCCCTCGGGGCCCGTACTGCAAGGTCTGATGGGACATGAAGATACAGTGGTTGAACTGCCACCGGGGACCGAATTGCTGGCATCGACGGATCGTGTGCAAAATCAGGCCTACCGTTTTGTGGATCGTCCCATTTATTGCACGCAGTTCCATCCGGAACTCAACCATCAGTCGTTTCTCGGGAGATTGAATACGTATCCCAAGTATGTCGAAAAAATCGCCGGTCTGTCGCTGGATGAGTTTCGACATTCCATTCATGATACACCTGAAGCCGCCGCTCTGTTAAAACGATTTGTGCAACAGATTGCACCACTCCATCTGGATCAAACCTGAAGCGATCTTACGCTCACCGCCAGGCAGAGAGTTTATGTCAGAACCATCATCCCAAAAATTACATGTGGCCATCATCACCTCGGGAGGCGCCGGGATGTTCTGTGGTGCCTGTATGCACGACAATACCTGGACCCGGGCCATGATGCTGCAGGGCGCGGAAGCCACACTCGTCCCCACTTATACCCCGATTCGTGTGGATGAAGAGAACATGACAGGCACCCCCGTCTTCCTGGGGGGCATCAATGTCTATCTGAATTACCGCTCCCAACTCTGGCGTAAACTGCCCGGTTTCATGAAGCATTGGCTCAATACCCCCTGGATCATCAATCTGGCTACCAGCTTTGGCGTCAGTAATGATGCCCACGAACTGGGGGCGCTGACCGTCACGTTGCTGGAAGGGGATCAGGGAGTCGAAGGTGAAGAGATCGAAGCGCTGGCGCAGTTCCTGGGATCACAGCTCAAGCCCGATGTGATCTGTCTCAGTAATGCATTACTGTCAGGTACCATCAAAAAAATCAAGGAACATTACCAGGGACCCCTGTTCTGTATTCTGCAGGGGGACGATGTCTTTCTGGAAGAACTGGGCGAACCGTATCGCAGCCGTTCGCTGGAACTGATACGCAACAACGTGCAGCAGGTCGATGGCGTGCTTGTCCACAGCGACTACTACCGCGAGTTCATTTCCGCGTATTTAGATGTGCCCATCGACCACATTCATAAAGTGCTGCTGGGCATTAACCTGGAAGGCCACGATGGAACCCCCGACGATCGCAGGGACGAACCCTTTACGATCGGCTTTTTTGCCCGGATCTGTAAAGAGAAGGGACTCCACAATGTCGTCCAGGCGTTTGAGATCTTTCACAAAGCCCACCCCGATAGCCGCCTGTGTGTCGGCGGGTTTCTGGGTAAGGAGAGCGAAGAGTATTTTCACGAGACCACCAAAAATCTCAGCGCTCTCAATGAGTCTTACAAATACTGGGGCAGCCCTGCCACACGCGAAGAAAAAGTCGCGTTCTATAAAAGTCTGTCTGTACTCTCCGTTCCGACCGACTATCACGAACCCAAAGGACTGTTTGTCCTGGAAGCCCTGGCGAATGGCGTTCCCGTCGTTCAGCCGGCCCACGGTGCCTTTCCGGAACTGATCGAACAGACCGCCGGTGGCCTGCTGGTTCCCCCCGGAGATCCGCAGGCGCTCGCAGATGCCTGGGAACAGCTTTATCAGGATCAGGATTACCGCCTTCAGCTGGCCCGGCAAGGCTATGAACGTGTTCGTCAGTTCTATAATGCGGAACTGATGGCGACGGAAAGCCTGAGCTTCTTTCAGAAGTGGGTGGATGCCGCCGGTTTAAGACAGAACACACCTCAATTGACGCCCGATCCCTGATTGTCACTGCGTTCTGCTTAACAACTGGCGTAGAATTCTGTATTGTATAACTTCCCGCTGACAGTACTGGTTCCCACTTGCGGATCACTGAATTTATAAACGTTCAATCATAAGGTATTGAGATTTCGATGGCAGACCTGCACGCGTTAATGAAAAAACTGCAAAAGAAGAATGATTCCAAAATCGTACTCCTCGTCTCGGATGGACTGGGGGGCCTGCCCCTGGAGCCGGGCGGAAAAACCGAACTGGAAACCGCGAACACACCCAACCTGGATGCACTCGCCAAAAAAGGAACCCTGGGGCGCAGTATCCCTGTGATTCCCGGCATCACTCCCGGCAGTGGCCCTGGTCACCTGGGTCTGTTCGGTTACGATCCCCTCGAATTCAACATCGGTCGGGGCGTACTCGAAGCACTGGGCATCGACTTTGAACTCGGTCCCGATGACGTCGCCATTCGTGGCAACTTCTGTACGCTCGACGATGACGGCAAGATCACTGACCGTCGTGCAGGCCGGATCGGTAGCGACATTGGTGCCGAGCTCTGCAAAAAACTCGACAAAATCGAAATTCCGGGCGTCGAAGTCTTCGTGCGACACGTCAAAGAATATCGTCTGGTGATCGTCCTGCGGGCCAAAGGGTTGGGCGGTAATGTCAACGACACCGATCCTCAGAAAACCGGTGTTCCTCCGCTGGAACCATTGGGCGAGAACGAAGCCTCTCAAAAAACTGCTGAGCTCTGCAAAGAATTTCTCAAGCAGGCAGGTGAAATTCTCAAAGATGATAGCCCTGCTAACCTGCTCACCATGCGGGGCATTGCCAAGATGCCAGAGATCCCGACGTTCGAAGAAGTGTATGGCACCCGTGCTGCAGCCGTTGCCGTTTATCCCATGTACCGGGGACTGGCTCGTCTGGTCAGTATGGACGTCAAAGACGCCGGCCAGACACTGGACTCACAGATGGACTGCCTGGAAAAAATCTGGGATGACTACGACTTTTTCTTCGTGCATTACAAATACACCGACTCCACGGGAGAAGATGGAAACTTCGACGCGAAAGTCGCTAGGACGGAAGATGTCGATGCCTGCATTCCCCGGATCACGGCGCTCAATCCAGACGTCATCATCGTCACCGGCGATCACAGCACGCCTGCCAAAATGAAGTCGCACAGCTGGCATCCCGTGCCCGTGCTGCTGTCTGCGGAAAATGCCCGCTTTGATGGCTGCCAGAGCTTCGGCGAGTCAGAATGCATTCAAGGTGGATTAGGGCAGTTTGAAGCGAAATATCTGATGTGGCTGGCCATGGCTCACGCCGGTCGACTCGAAAAATATGGTGCCTGATTTGATTATGAAGCAGCGATAAACAGACAGGGGATGCAGTCTTCCACGTGAGGCCTGCATCCTTTTTCGTTATATTCGTTGTGACTGGAAGAACTGCAGCAGTGCGGGGAAATATCTTCAGGATTCCTCAAGTAATCAGGGGTTTTATGATCGATTCTATTAATGAAGCCGTTTCAATTATTCGGATACAGACACGTCGTTGAACCAGCGGAACGCGGAAACACTTACTTTAGCAGGTGGAATTGATGTCGCAGTACTTAAGCCAGCTCTCCGGGCTCTCCACAATGGTCATCACATTGGCTTGTGGCGCCCACCTGTTTTTTTTCTTCGTGCTTTGGGTCTGGTCTCGTCGGGATTTGCGAGGCATCGCTTCTTCCCTGGATGATTTCACACGCGGACTCAAACACCGCAGCCTGCTCGATTCCACCGGCCACCTTTCTGACCAGATTGAAGCGTTTCTGGCAGACGTGAATGAAACGCTCGATCCCAAAGCCAATCCTGCAGACCGTATCGCACTCTCCGAACGGGTGCACATTCTGGATGAAAAACGTCGCTACCTCGACTCGCATTTTTTTGAGACCTGCTACAACATCTGCCGCACGATGATTGAAGCCTATCCCCTGGCGGGTGTGCTGGGCACCATTCTCGCGATGGGAGCCGCGCTGCAGGCCAACGCGGGCACCGAAACGACCAACGCCATCAGTTCGATTGTCAGCCATTTCGGCGATGCCATCTGGTCGACGTTTGCCGGTCTGGCCGCTGCCATCCTGCTGATGTTTATCAACAGTGTGCTGGAGATGTCCTTTCTGGGGCTGGTCGAAAACCGTCAACATGTCCGTGATACCGTCGTCCGTGCCAAACGGGAACTTGTTCTGGCCAGGGGAGGCGAGACACCCGCATGATCAGCCGCCGCCGCTTGACATTTCAACTGACTCCCCTGCTGGATCTGCTCCTGATCGTGATCTTTGCGCAGTTCATGGATACCCAGGAGACGACGGCTCGCATTGAGCAGCGTTCTCAGCAGGAGGTGACGCAGGCCGAACAGGCTGCGAAAGCGCTCAGGAAAGAACAACGAATCGCACAGAATGAAATCGCCGAACTGAAACGGTCAAGCCAGCAGACAGTACTGGATGCGATGCAGGCGGAGCAGAATGCTCTTAAGATGCAGGCCCAGGCGCGTGACAAAGAACAACTGGCAGAGAAGCAGAACCGAGAACTCAACGAACAATTGGAGCAGACCCGGGAGCAACGCGATCTCGTCGGCGAAATGGTGCAGCAACTGTTTCAACTGCCCGATGCACTGCTCGATCCCCTGTTAAATGCCAAACCAGATCCGGAATCCGAACAAACGAAAGCGGAAATCGAGCGCATCAAAAAACAGCTGCAGGAACTGGCGGGCGGCAAAGCAATCGATGTGGTCAAGCATTTCCTGACATATGACGAATTGACGAAACGCAGCGACATCTGGGAGCTCTATCTGACGGAGAACGGCATTTTTCGTCTGAAGATCGGTGATCAGTCCACAGAATTCCGGGCCGACTCTCCGCAGGAGTTTGTCGATCGTTTTTACTCCGTCTATAAAACGGTGCCCCAGCCCAAGAGCCTGGTGATCATTCTGTTCTCATACGGCGATGCCCGGGCTGCCGTGCGTTTTGCAGCCACGCAAGGGCTTCCCCTGGTCGCCGAACGGATGCGGACCGACAGCAGCGGCCGGACCCGCTACGAATATGCGGTGATGGGCTTCACACCTGAGAGTCCTGCTGTCAAAGCAGAGTCGAACTGACGGAATTAAATCCCGACTTCCGTTTTAACTTCTTTGAATTTTTCAATCGCAAAGTCCAGGTCTTCAATCGAATGGGCGGCTGAGATCTGGGTTCGAATTCGGGCTTTCCCTTTGGGAACCACCGGGAACGAGAATCCGATCACATAGATGCCTTTCTGCAATAACGCGTCAGCCACACGCGCTGCGAGTGCCGCGTCACCCAGCATGATTGGCACGATGGGATGCTCTCCGGGCAGAACTTCAAAACCGACTTGTGAGATTCCTGCACGGAAGTGTCTGGTATTGGCTTCCAGCTTATCGCGTAATTCTGTCGAAGCGGTCAGCAGGTCAATGGCGGCGATGGATGCCGTCACAATCGCCGGCGCCACGGAGTTCGAAAACAGGTAAGGTCGCGAACGCTGTCTTAAGAGTTCGATGATCTCTTTACGTCCGCTGGTATAGCCGCCACTGGCACCACCCAGTGCTTTGCCCAATGTGCCTGTGATGATATCAATCCGGTCCATCACGCCATGGAATTCATGTGTCCCTTTACCATGCTGTCCCATAAAGCCGACGGAATGTGAATCGTCAACCATCACCAGTGCATCGTATTTTTCCGCGAGATCACAGATCGCCGGCAGATTGGCAATGTAGCCGTCCATCGAAAATACCCCGTCCGTGGCAATCATGCGATAGCGGGCAGACGATGCTGCTTTCAGTTGTTCTTCCAGGTCCTGCATGTTGTTGTTTTTGTAGCGAAAACGCTGTGCTTTACACAGTCGCACACCATCAATAATACTGGCATGGTTCAGTTCATCTGAAATAATCGCATCTTCCGCGGTGAGCAGGGTTTCAAACAATCCGCCGTTGGCATCAAAACAGGACGTGTAGAGAATCGTATCTTCTGTCTCCAGAAACTGGCTCAGCTTCTGTTCCAGTTGTTTGTGAATCGATTGCGTACCACAGATGAAACGAACCGAAGAGAGTCCGTAGCCCCACTCATCCAGCCCGGCATGGGCGGCGGCAATGACATCCGGATGTTCTGCCAGTCCCAGATAGTTATTGGCACACATATTCAGAACCGGCTCGCCTTCCGCGACACGGATATGCGCATCCTGGGGCGTCGTGATGATCCGCTCTGACTTATAAAGACCTTCCTCACGGATGGTCGCGAGCGCCTGTTCCAGTTCCTGTTTGAATGATCCGTACATGGGACAATTCCTGTTCCATTCTATTTAGTCGTATTATGGTTTGAGTTCGTGGGACTTCTTTAAATATTATTCCAGTCAAGAATCACTTTCCCTGACTGACCCGACATCATGACTTCAAAGCCCGCTTCATATTCGCTGGCATGGAAGCGGTGTGTGATGATCGGACTGATATCCAGTCCGCTCTGCAGCATGACTGTCATCTTATACCAGGTCTCGTACATTTCGCGACCGTAGATCCCTTTCAGGGTCAGCATGTTAAATACAACCAGATTCCAGTCGATCGCAATTTCCTTTTCAGGAATTCCCAGCATGGCAATCTTACCGCCATGACACATGTTATTCAGCATGTCCCGAAACGCCTGTGGATTACCCGACATTTCCAGACCGACATCAAAGCCTTCTGTCATGCCCAGTTGCTGTTGTGCATCTGCGATTTTGTTCTCACGGACATCCAGTGCCAGCGTCGCGCCCATCTTACGCGCCAGGTCGAGACGATACGGGTTCACATCCGTCACTACCACATGCCGGGCACCCGCGTGTTTCACAACGGCGGCTGCCATCACACCAATCGGGCCGGCTCCCGTGATGAGTACATCTTCTCCCAGCACATAAAACGAGAGGGCTGTGTGCACAGCGTTCCCAAACGGATCGAAAATGGAAGCGACGTCACGGTCAATCGATTCATCATGATGCCAGATGTTCGTCATCGGCAGAGAAATGTATTCTGCAAAGGCACCAGGTCGATTGACGCCTACGCCCCGCGTATGAGCACACAGATGTCGGCGTCCCGCAAAGCAGTTGCGACAGCGTCCACACACCACGTGCCCTTCACCACTCACGATTTCTCCCGGTGTGTAGTCGACGACATTCGAACCGATCTCCACGATTTCGCCGACAAATTCATGCCCCACTACCATCGGGACGGGAATTGTCTTCTGAGCCCAGTCGTCCCATTTATAAATATGCACGTCCGTCCCGCAAATCCCCGTGCGGTCGACTTTGATCAGCACATCGTTGATGCCGATGGTGGGAACAGGAACGTCTTCCAGCCAAAGCCCCGGCTTTGACTCTTTTTTGACCAATGCTTTCATGATTGAACCCACCACTCGGGAAAATTGGAAAAATTAACGCGGGAGAATCCTTTATATCGACTTAATATCCATTATAATAGAAACTGTGTATCCAATTTGCAAGAGTAAATATCCGTTATACTGGATTGTGATGTCATGTCGGCAAATCCCGCCAGAAAACAGCCTGCTGCGACAGCCGGTTCCGAGTTGTCACCCGATGAAATCAGCGGGCAGCTTTCTCAGCGCGTGCGGGAACTGCGCAAAGAGCGGGGCTGGTCCCTTGATTCTCTCTCGGCTGCGTGTGGCGTGAGTCGTTCGATGCTCAGCCAGATTGAGCGTGGTGAAGCGAACCCGACACTGGCTGTGACCGTGCGGATCTCTCAGGCTTTCGGTATTGCATTAGGTGAACTGGTCGAAGCCCCGGTTTCTACCTCTTCGATTGAAGTGATCCGTGCTGAGGATCGGACGTTTCATTACCGTTCCGATTCAGAATGCCGCATTCGTACGCTCTCTCCCCTGCACCTGGAAAAGGATGTGGAGTTCTACGAGGTTCAGCTGCATGCCAGTGGAAAACTGCAGAGTGCGCCGCACTTTCGGGGCACCCGAGAATTCCTGACAGTCGAAAAAGGAAAAGTCCAGGTCAATTCGGGAGAGGACACCACTTTGCTGGAGCCCGGAGATTCCGCCAGCTATCGCGTCGACGTACCACATGCAATTATCAACGTCGGACGTGGTGAAGCGGTCCTGTTTCTGGTGGTCATTTACCAGAACAAATGAGGAGGCTGGCTACTGTTCGCAGGCCGTCAGGCTCGGTTCCGCCTCAATTTCAGATTGTGACAGTTCAGCTTCAAAATATTTCTCGCGATGTCGATCAGCCAGGATCGTATCGATAAAGAACTGCGACGTGTGAAACATCAGCAGCGGAAAGACGGCGGACGGAATCCCCGCATTTCCAAACATCGAGGCATCGGTGGCGACGAAGACGGCGATCGGCAATGTCTTCTGACTGCCGGCAATTGCGCTGGCAATCCGATCGCGAGGGGCAAAACCCAAGGTTTTTCCCAACAGCAGATTGGCGGCGAATCCGCTGACATGCACCACGATACAACTGATCCACACCACGGCAACCGCTGCCAGCGAGATGCCTAATTCGGAGGTCTGGATACCATATCCGGTCTGCACTGCTGCCAGCAGAACCATAAACAGCACAAAGACCAGCGCCACGGTTCCCAGTCGGGAGGTAATCCCGTCCGCAAACGCTTTGATCCGCTGGTTCATCCGGAGAATCTGTCCGAAGACGACAGGCAGCATCGCCGCATAGAAGAGTTTGGTAATCATGGCGATCCGATCAAATTCCACTTCCCGCGACGTAATCAGCAGGATCCAGAACGGAACCGTAATAAAGCAGGCACCGTTGGTGATCATGGTGACCATCAGGGAGACGCCATCATTACCTCCTCCGCGACGGGTCCAGACCGATGCACCACACAAGGTGCAGGGCACACAGGCCATGATAATCAGCCCAATACCAAAATCAGCCGACAGTTGAAGTGGCAATAACGCCCAGGCAATGAGGGGCAGTAGAACCACATTCGTTGCCAGAGACAGGATCAGTGGCCCTGGTTTTTTAATCGAAGTCAGCAGGTGTTCGGAGTTCAGGCTCAGCGACATCAGAAACAGGACAATCGCCGTCAACCAAGAAGGTCGGATGAACTGCTTGACCTGTGAAAGTGTTTCCTGAGATCCTTCATGGCCTGCATAGACGCCGATCGTAATCACAATGGTAATACAGACTAAAAACCAGCGACGACGGAGGAAGGCAAGCATGACTCAGATTTCAATTGGAGGAGTGTCGCATTAAGAGTTTATTATTTCGACGCATTGTCGCGAATCGCACGCCACCGTTTTTCCAGGTAGCGGAACGCCGGTTTGAGTGCTGCGGGAGGCTTATTTTCACCGACGGTTAAAATCGCGCTGGAAAGTTTCCCCGATTTTGCATCACTGAATGCCATCAGATAAATCGCTGCGATTGTGCGCTCGGGATTGACACCGGGATAGAGTCGAAAATAATCATTAAACGCCTGACTGGCGGCAGCGTCTTCCCCCAGCAGATATTGACCTAATCCTAGAAAATAAGTAGCCTCGTGGGCTGCCATTCCGTGCATCAATCGCGTTTTCTGGGGGACAATCAGGTCGGAAGGAAAACCAGATTCAAGTCGCGTCGTGACATAACTTTCGATCGCGGATTTCTGGTCTCCCAGCAACTGAACGGTTCTCGTTTTCAGTAATTTCTTTGTGGGGGCACCCCAGGGCACGACAAAACCGTCTTTGGTCTCTTTTCTCAATTTCACATCATAAGGTACCGGAGCGTTAAATGGTAATTTGACCGAAGCAATCCGTTTCTCCAGATCACCAGTGACGGCTTCGCTGGCATTGATCTCGTTATCGGGATATTCCGAAACTTTGATTTCCGCGTCTTTCAGAATCCCTTTTCCGATTGTCTGTAGATGCGAGATAAAACCGGGATCACCTTTTAATTCTTCCAGATTGCGGAACAGGACGAAGGTCTGCTTGCGCGACAGCGAATCTTCCAGACGCCGCATGCGGGTCGACCATTCACAGCTGCGTCCTATGATGAGAACCTGGGGGGCTTTCAGTTCTTCGGCTGAAAAGCGGTTCGCCGCCTCTTCTCCATAAAAGTCTTTCAGAATAGCGGGAGATTTCAATACATCGGCCAGGGTTGCCGGGTTCGGAATCAGGACCGCATCGGCAGGTTGATCTTTCGCTGGAATCGGCAGACCCAGTACGGGATCAAACAGGTAAATGTTTTCGTCCAGCAGGACGCCTACGAGTAATTTATAAGGAGACTCTTTGGCAGGCTTTAACAGAACAGCGTCCAGTCGCAGTTGCCTGAGCATGTCGATATAAATCCAGGCGCGTTGTTCTGCAGAAGCGGCACCCAGAATGCAGATTTCATAGGGAGACAACGGGAGCACATTTTGTTTGTTTGTAATGAGAGACACATTACTCATGCAGTAATAGAAAGCAGCCGTCACGCGTTCGACATCATTCGACTTGCCTTCAATGGCGGCGTTGACCATACCGTTAAAAAGTTGTGAATCACGGATGAATTTGGCATCAGACTCCGTAAATCGTACCAGGTCCATTTTCGCCAGCTGGGCTTCTCCCAGGTACTTTTTGAAAAATGGCTTCTGAGAATCCGTCAAGGCAGGTTTATCAGCATCAAAATTTCCACATTTCGATGCCCACTGATTCAACAGTCCCACGGCACGAACCACGAACGAGCTGATTCCCAGTCGTTCCGGCTCCAGCATGCTCATCGTGTTATCAATGTAAGTATCACATTCAGAACCGTTCTGACTGGTTGAACTCGATTTACTGGCTGTTGTCTGGGATTTGGCATTTTTTGCAGGCGGTGCCGTCGAGGTCTTTTCCTTACAGCCTGGAATAGAAATGAACAGTGCAAAACAGCAAACACCAGTAATCAACCCCAGGCGGGAAGCAGAGATGCATCGTGTCAGATTCGAGAATGTCATATCAGTTGTGGCTTCGTGGTACTATACAGTTCCGTCTTACAGAAGACGGGGCTGTGTCTATCAAAGATCAGTAAAACCTCTGGATGGAATTTCAATGAATATCAGAGGAGTACACGCTGTACCACATACTATAACCAATTTTCAAGCAGATGGAATGTCTGATGCCCCACCGATTTCATTGAACAGATCGCGGAATCTCTGCATCTGGAGCGCGAAACCGGTGAAATCATCCAGCGGGAGCATATTCGGCCCATCACTGAGCGCCTGTGAAGGATCGGGATGCGTTTCTGCAAAGATTCCATCACAGCCACAGGCCACAGCTGCCCGCGCCAGAAATGGAATCATTTCGCGATCTCCCCCCGTTGATTTTCCCCCTGGTGTCTGGACACTATGGGTGGCATCAAAAATCACAGGGGGGCCCATCTGCTGCATGATCGGAATGCAGCGCAGATCGTTCACCAGCCGACCGTAACCGAATGTCGTTCCCCGTTCGGTCAGCATCAGTCGGTCCAGCCCGAACGCTTCGCATTTTTTCACCGCATGAATACAGTCTTCGGGAGCCACAAACTGCGGCTTTTTGATATTCACCACGCCCTCATATTTAATCGCCGCTTTGGATGCCGCTTCCAGTAAATCGGTCTGACGTGCCAGAAATGCGGGGATCTGTAAAATCCGACAGACCTCAGCAGCAGAAGCCGCCTGGCACGGTTCATGGATGTCGGTCGTGACTTCCAGGCCGGTTTCCTGTTTTACTTTCGCCAGGATCTCCAGGCCACGTTCAAGACCCGGGCCTCGAAAGCTGTCGACACTGGTCCGATTGGCTTTATCGAAACTGCATTTGAAAATCAGCGACAGGTTTTCTTTCGAAGCGATTTCAGCAAGTCGCCTGGCTGTGGTCAGTACCAGCTCTTCACTTTCAATCACACAAGGCCCGGCAATGAAGACCAGTGGAAGATTTTTCCCGCATTGAACCTGACCAATTGATACTGGATTTTGTGACACCTGTGAATCCTTTCCAACAGTATTACTTGTAATGATGCTTCGGGAATTATGGTGGAATTCGCCAGGTTCAGCAAGGGACGATA
This sequence comes from Gimesia algae, assembly GCF_007746795.1. Taxonomy (NCBI): domain Bacteria; kingdom Pseudomonadati; phylum Planctomycetota; class Planctomycetia; order Planctomycetales; family Planctomycetaceae; genus Gimesia; species Gimesia algae. The sequence goes on along the minus strand of NZ_CP036343.1, from coordinate 6,411,890 downwards.
AATCGGCCTGCCCGGGGGAGAACAGTGATTTCCAACGGTGTCAGACCTGAAGCATCACCGTCGGTCTGAACGGGAACCGGTTTCGCGGAGCGAATCTGAATGCGATCTGTCTGAATTCGTTGTACATCAGGCGATTTCAAATGTGAGCCACGTACAATCTGGTACAGGTATTTCAGGGTGCTGAACAGCCCTTTTCTCTTAAACACGATCAGGTCGAGCAGTCCATCCTCATCCTTTGCTGAAGGAGAAAAATTCAGATTCAGTCCATAGACGGGAATGTTCACAACGATGGCATGGTAAGCGGTGATCTCTGCGGTGCTCTGACCTGTGGAGATCAACAGTGGTTCATACGGATAGGAACGTATGGTCCGCCAGACTGGTTTCAGATAACTCAGGTGGGATATATTTCCTTTCCGGAATTCGGTCAGATCTGCTACTACTGCGGCGTCAAAGCCCACACTTGCCATCAGGATAAAACGCTGGTGCTGCATCTGGCACAGGTCGACTTCACGTGTTGCACCCTGGCTGATCATCTCCGCGACGAAGACGCCTGATTTGCGAATGCCCAGATACCGGGCCATCAGGTTTTCGGTTCCCAGTGGGAGAATCGCGATCCGCTGTTCAGGATACCGGTTGATCAGGTCCTGGACGGTCCCATCTCCGCCCGCGGCAACGACGCACAATGGCGGGGCTGCTGTGGAATGGTTTTGCAGCAGTTCCTGCATTCGTTCCCGATTGGAAAACAGACGCGGCCTGATACCTTTTTGCTTCAGGTGTCGGATCAGATCCATGATCAGCGAAGCACGGTTTCCTGTACCGGAGATCGGATTTCTTTGGATGGCGACCCAGGGTAAACTCATTTGCTGTCATTCTTTTTGCGGCGGCAGGTTTGTGAAACGGTTCGCAGGAAACGGGATCAATCTTTAAAAGAGGCGGAAAAACTTGAGAAAAAATATCCGGAATCGAGCAGTATTTGCAGAAATTCCCAGATTCCGTTCGTTGGATCTTAATTTTGGCTGACAGAAAGCCGATTTCATAGGTACGATATCGTTATACTGTTTATGTTGTTCAAGATTTTGGTGAAAAGCATAAAAACCAGGGCGAGAATTCTATCAATCGTACCTGAATCTGCGTAATACAAGACTGTGGCATCTTGTTTTTTATCCGGTTGTTACTACAAATCAAACTCGTCGGAACAACAGGTGCCCCCGTTTGTGATACAACATCAAGTGAAGCATCAAACGTCTTAGTGGACAAAGGCTGTTTTCGTAGTGACCAATCCGCAAAAAATTCTCTTCTGTGGGCCCTCAGATGACCAGACTTCTGAGTTGCGAGAACAGTTCACCAATGAAGACTATCTGGTTGTAACCTCGGAGAATCTGGCGGAAGGCATCGCCGAATTTGATCAGGGAAACATTTCTGCTCTGGTCGTTCCAGCCACTTCCGGTACCTTACCTCTGGCTTTAATTCAGTCGGGTACACTTCTGGAATTTCTGCCACATGCTGTGGTCGTTCTGGATGTCGACCTGCGTATCATCTGGTCGAATCATCAGCTGAGCCAGCTCTGCGGTCAGGAAGATTCACTGATTGGTCATTCCTTCTACGATGCCTTTGGCGCCCCCGAAATTCTGGGTCCTGATTTCAGCCCGTTTCATACAGCCTTCTCCACACGCAAGATTGCCAAGAGCGGACTGCGGGTGGGAGATAAGAGCTATTTCGATGTCGAAGTCATGCCCGTCCTGACCTCTCCTGACAGTCAACAGGAGCCCGCTTATCTGGTGGCCAGCGTGCGTGATATCTCTGAAGAAGTATTACAGCGCCAGAAACTCAATGCCATCTATCAGGCAGGACTTGAGCTCGGCGATCTGTCTCCCGAAGAAATTTTCGAGATGACGACCGAAGATCGCATCGAACTCCTCAAAGCCAAAATCCTGCATTACACTCAGGATCTGCTTGAATTTGAAACCGTGGAAATTCGTCTGTTGGATAAAGCCTCGAATCGGCTGGATGTGCTCCTCGCCGTCGGCATGGAGCAGGTGGCGACCAACCGCACACTTTATGCAGATCCCGAAGCGAACGGCGTGACCGGCTTTGTTGCCGCCACGGGAAAAAGTTATCTCTGCGAAGACACGGCACACGACCCCCTGTATATGACAGGCGCTCCCGATGCCCGCAGCTCCCTGACGGTTCCCCTGAATCTGCACGATGAAGTGCTGGGAACCTTCAATGTGGAAAGCCCGCACGCGGGTGCCTTTGACGAAAATGATCTGCACTTTCTTGAGCTGTTCAGTCGCGAAGTCGCGATTGCTTTAAATACACTGGATCTGCTGGTTGTCGAAAAACTGACGACGGCCTCTGCCAGTACGGAATTAATTATGCGTGGGGTCGTTGATCCGGTGGATGAGATCCTCAACGATACGGCCTGGATTCTGGAGCGGTATATCGGTCACGAGCCAAGTGTGTGCGAGCGATTGCAGCGTATCCTTAAAGATACTCGTCACATTAAGCAACTGATTCAACAGGTGGGAGACGAAATGGCTCCCCAGGCACCTCATCATCATAAAGTGCCCACGATGAGACAGGTGAATCCCAAACTGGTCAACAAGCGGATTCTGGTCGTCGACAGTGATGCCACTGTCAGACGGGCAGCACATGAACTGCTGGGCCGACTGGGCTGTGAGGTAGAAACCGCTCACGATGGAGAAGAAGCATTCCTGATGGTCCGCAGCTTTCATTATGATGTGGTCATCGCCGATATCCGGCTGCCCGATATGAACGGGTACGAATGCTTCGCCCAGATCCGGGAGATTCATGAGCACCTGCCTGTCATCCTGATGACAGGATTTGGTTACGATCCCACGCACTCGATCGTCAAAGCCCGACAATTGGGACTGAAATGCGTTCTCTACAAGCCGTTCCGCCTCGATCAACTGATTTCCGGCGTGGAAAAAGCAGTCAGCATTTCGGAAGATATCACTTCAGAAACCTCCAATTGAAAACGGCTTCACAGTTTGACGCCGGCTTTTTCACAGTCCCCTTTCCAATCAGCCATTTTCTGCGTTTTCCCATAACAGTCTCGATTTCCCTTCTGGTCTGCGATATATTAAAAAAAGTTAATATATTGGATCCGTCCTCGTTTTAGCTGACGATTTTCCATCACGGATCACCGCCAGATAGATTCATTCCAGTGACACCAAAGATCATTTCTCACAAGGAGATTATTATAATGTCAAATTCCGTCGACCGCCGTGAGTTCCTCAAGAAAGCATTGATCGCGGGAACTGCCGTTCCAGCCTTCACAGGTGCTCTGCCTCTGCTGCCACTGCAAGCCGCTGCCAAAAGTAAAAGTCCGAATGAAAAACTCAATCTGGCGTCGATCGGCGTGGCCGCCCGGGCATATGCGAATATCAGCGGTACGAAATCAGAAAACTTCGTCGCTCTCTGCGATATCGATTCGAAGCGTCTGGAGATTGCCTCCAAAGAATTCCCCAAAGCCGAAAAGTATGATGACTATCGCAAGGTTCTGGATCGCAACGACCTGGACGGCGTTCTGGTCAGTACTCCCGATCACATGCACGCCCCGGCGGCCGCAGCAGCGCTGCGAAAAGGCCTGCCAGTTTACTGTGAGAAACCACTCACGCACTCCGTGTTCGAAGCACGTGTCCTGACCGATCTGGCCGCCAAAGCGGGCGTCGCCACACAGATGGGGAACCAGATTCACGCGACCGACAACTACCGCAAGGTGGTGGAAATGGTTCAGTCCGGTGTAATCGGTCCCGTCCGTCGCGTGCACGTCTGGGTGGGAGGCGGTGTTCGTATTGAAGGCGAACGCTCCAAAGAAAATAATCCCCCCTCTTATGTCAACTACGATCAATGGATCGGACCGGCGCCGTTCCGTCCCTACAATGAATCGCATTTCCACTTCAACTGGCGCTACTGGTGGGACTTCGGTAACGGTCAACTGGGTGACTTCGGTTGTCACTATATGGATCTGCCTTTCTGGGCTCTGAAACTCAAATACCCCAAGACCGTCGTTGCTGTTGGAGAAAAGGCACATGGTGGTGTGAACGAATGCCCGAGCCTGATGAAGGTCGATTACGAATACGAGGCCCGCGAAGATCTGCCTCCAGTGCACATGACCTGGTATCATGGCGGCTGGAAACCCAAAGGCGCCGAAGCTTACGAGAAAAACAGCGCCGTCCTGTTCGAAGGGGATGACGGACGCCTGCTCGCTGATTACGGTACGAACAAGGTCTTCATGGAAGCCGGCAAAGAAGCCAAACCGGTAGAACCTTACCTGACCCGTCCCCAGAGCCACCACATCGAATGGCTGAACGCGATCCGCAACGGCACACCGACGGGCAGTAACTTCAACTACGCGGGCCCGCTGACCGAAACCGTGCTGCTGGGCAACGTTTCCTACCGCGTTGGTCAGAAGAAACTGGAATGGGATGCCGACAACCTCAAGGTCACCAACGTCCCCGAAGCCGCCCAGTACATTAAACGCGAATACCGCGAAGGCTGGACACTGTAGTTGGTGCGAATCAGTCAGACGAACTTTGCTTCGTCACAACAAAAAAGAGCCTGCTGAATCTGATTCAGCAGGCTCTTTCCGTTATCACTTTAAATCGTAATCAGCTTATTTATACTTCACAACCGTTTTATAGTTGGGGGCTAAAAACCGGGGGCCACGACTCTTATACACGACTTTTCCTGGAGCGTAATAAGAGTAAGCAGGTGTCGGGGCATAATAAGTAGTCACAGGCTGCACAATAACCGGAGCGGGCTGGTAGTAAACCGGAGTCATGACAGGAGCGGGTACCAGGGCCGGTGCGTAATACCCATTCATCGCCGGTACATAGTAGGCTGTATTGACGGGGGCGGGAACCGAGTAAACAGGAGCGGGTCCTACATACGGAAATGGTGAGCTGTAGTAAGTGATGCGTCCGCCCGCTTCGGACACGGAGGACATCAACGAGAAACAGGCGACAACAGCCGCCGCGGCAAACAGCATTCGAATACGCATGGGTCTGACTCCTAAAGAGTGGGAAATCGAGTTTAGTCACGGATGAACCGGGCAGAGTTCATTCTGTTCAGACGCTCCCCAATCAAGTGGTGCCTCCTGCCTTCCATCTCGACTTCCCTGTCAGACTTCATCAACTGGGTAAGTTGTGCCTGCTATAACGATTATACAGGGAATTCCGCGTACAGCTACCAGCCAGTTCATGTTTTTTCAATCTCAGACAAATCAATAAACTGTTATGGGTTCTGGTTTTCCGGAAAATCAGGCCGGTTTAAGTGTCAGAACGGTTCTCAGGATTTCTGAGCCCCCTCGATCAGTCCCTGCAGATAACCAAAGGCATGCAGGCGTCCCAGCATCGTATATCCGGGCTCCCCTGTTTCTTCCCCCACCAGCTGGGGCACATGGTCGGGACGAATCGGTCCAGTGAACCCGATTTTCTGATACGCTTTGACGGCTGCGAACATGTCGGTCGGGCCGTTATCGTGAAACGTTTCAACAAAGCGTTCGCGCGTTCCGCGGATATCCCGGAAATGGACATAGCGGATATGAGATCCCAGTCGCTCAATCGTCGCGGGAATATCAACACCCATTTCTGCAAATGTCCCCTGACAAAAACAGATTCCATTCGCCGGGCTCGAAGACAACTTCATCAACCGTTCAAAACTCTCCACGGAATTCATGATGCGGGTTTTGCCCATGAACGTCTCAAGCGGCGGATCATCGGGATGCATCGCCAGCGTCACGTTACACGCCTCAGCGACCGGCAGCAGTTCCTGTAGAAAACGTTCCAGGTTCTGCCATAATTTCTCGGCTGAAATCGGTTCAGTCTGTTGCTGTTGTGTTGTCTGAGACAGCGAAACGGCCTGCGCGGCCTGTTCCACGTCAAAACCGGTTACCAGTGCACCGCCCCGCTCCGGCGCTTTCAGTTCTGTGCGCACCCAGTCGGTTCCCGCCATGAAGTTGTAACAGATATACGGTATGCCTGTCTGCTGCATGTTCTGCAACAGCGCTTTCATTTCCCTAATCTCTTCAGCAAACTGTTCGTTGCCCAGCTTGATGTTTTCGATAGGGAGATAACCTTCAATCGCCGCAATCTGCAGACCGCAGGCGGTCACCTGTTCTTGAATCGACTGCAATTTTTCCAGAGCAGGCCCCGGATAACGGATTGTGACATGCGTCACACCAATTTGAGATAACAGTTTCAGGTTGTCATCGGTAAATGGAGTCACTACAGAGGTCAGTTGCATGGTGGATTCCTGTTCTCAGTTCTGATGAAATTCACAGGAATCGCATTTTTCTCTTCCTGCTGTCTTTGGTGCTATTTTCATGTTTTTCTGCTGATTTCACAATCATTGTCATACAGAATTAACGGGTTCTGGCTTTTCTCGAATGTCGATACTGAGTTAAAATCCTGCATTCATCAAGATCCGGCGGACAAATTCATTTTTCTGACAGGCGCTCTCACATGCATCGTATTACTCCTTCCAGCTCCGGCGGGCCGATTCTCAGAGACATCGATTCCCTCGCGAAAGAACTGGGGCTGGGACCAGGTGACTACGACCCGTATGGCCGCCTCAAGGCCAAACTAGTCCACGGTCTCGCAGACAAGTTAGCTGATCGCCCTTTGGCGAAGTATATCGGCGTGACCGCCATCAACCCGACTCCGCTGGGCGAAGGCAAAACCGTCACCGTCATCGGTCTGGCGATGGCCCTCTCTCAACTGGGCCACACCACGATCGGCACACTCCGCGAACCTTCGCTGGCGCCGGTGTTCGGCATCAAGGGAGGCGGGGCCGGCGGTGGCAATTGCACGCTGGAGCCCCAGTCCGATATCAACCTGCATTTCACAGGAGACATGCACGCGGTCACCTCGGCCACTAACCTGCTGGCCAGCATCATTGATAACCACATCGCCCGACGGAAAATTCCCGAAATCAATCCGAAGACCATCACCTGGAAACGGGCCCTGGACCTCTGCGACAAAGGCCTGGCCCACATCATCAGTGGACTGGATCAACCGCCGCAGGCCCCCCTTCGCGAGACCGGCTTCGACCTGACTGCCGCCTCGGAAATCATGGCGATTCTCGCTCTGGCCAGCGATCCCCGTGATCTCCGCCTGCGTCTGGGACGCATCGTCGTCGGCATGACATACGATCGCCAGCCGGTGACCGTCGAACAGCTGGGCTGTGCCGGTGCGATGGCGGCTTTGCTCATCGATGCCCTGAGACCCAATCTGGTCCAGAGCTGTGAAGCGACGCCGTTTCTCGTGCATGCTGGTCCTTTCGGCAACATTGCACACGGTAACAGCTCCATCATCGCTGATCAGATCGCCCTGCGACTGGCCGATTACGTCGTCACGGAAAGCGGCTTTGGTGCGGATTGTGGCGCAGAAAAGTTTTTCGATATCAAATGCCGTACCAGTGGTCTGCAGCCTGATGCCGAAGTGCTGGTCTGTACGGCCCGTGCCCTGAAATTGCAGAGCGGTCTGTTCGACGTTCACCCGGGAAGACCATTGCCCCCGGCCCTCCTCGAAGAAAATCTGGAGGCCCTTCATGCGGGAGCCATCAATCTGCGGGCGCATCTGGATATCATTCAGCAGTATCATCTGCCCACCGTCGTCGCCATCAATGCCTTTCCCGATGATTCCGAACGGGAACTGAAAGAGATTCAGAAGATCGCGCTCGAACAGGGCGCCGCAGCGGCCGTCATCACGCGCGCTTTCAGCGAAGGGGGCGAAGGCTCCCTCGCACTGGCCGAAGCGGTCGTAGAAGCTGCTGCACAGCCGAATCAGTTTCAGTACCTCTATCCACTGGAAATGCCGATCGCCGAAAAAATCGAAACAATCGCGACCCGCATCTATGGTGCAGCTTCTGTTGAATTCGAACCGCAGGCCCGCCGACGGATGCAGGAATACGAACAGTTAGGCTACGGCGATCTGCCGATCTGTATCGCCAAGACACAGTACTCGCTTTCCCACGATCCGCACCTGCTGGGACGACCGACCGGCTTCACCTTCCCCGTCCGTGATCTACGTCTCTCGGCGGGAGCCGGATTTCTCTACGCGTTGAGCGGTGAAATCCGCACGATGCCCGGTCTTCCTTCAGAGCCGGCTGCTTTGCGAATTGACATTGACGACTCCGGTAATATCATCGGCCTGCATTGAGAGGCGATAGAAATTGCCGGAGAGCGTTTCCTGGTTAGAATGCATCCCTGCAAATGGGTGAACCGCGGCTAACGCCGTGCGGCTAATTTTTAGACAAGTTGCCAATCGGAATGACTGATTAGCCGAAGGGCGTTAGCCCCGGTTATGTGTCAAAGCTAGGGACCATTCGAATTGTAAAACGCTACCCGGGAACTGCTAAGTCAGCTCCGTCGCACGATACTGGTTCGTGCCCGGTGTGAAGAGTTCGGGCAGCCAGGCGACTCCCAGTCCGGGAATTTTCGGTATGATAATCCGCCCCTGCTCCACTTCGACCGGGGTGTCAATCAGCTGAGGATACAGAATCCGCAGATGGGCCCGCAGACTTTCCTGCCAGGCGACATTGTTCGAACTGGCGGCGACATGCACACCCGACAATAGAGTTAAGGGGCCCGTGCAATCATGCATTACGACAGGGACATTATAAAACTGCGCCAGTCGAGTGATGTTCCGCGTCTGTGAAATACCCCCCACCCAGGTAGGGTCAATCATCACAAAGTCGGCGGCCCGTTTTTCCAGCGCCAGGCGATAGTCATCGGGCCCGTTAAACATTTCACTCACGGCGACCGGAATTCCTGCTTTATCCCGAAAGTCACTCAGCGTATCGACACAGTCGACCCGCAGCAGGTCTTCGGCCCAGAGAATATCATATTCCTGCAGACGTTTGGCAATTCGAATCGCCGGGGCAAGCTGAAAGAAACCATGACCGTCAATAATCAGCTCGATGTTACTCCCCAGTGACTCCCTGATTTTCTGGAAGGGTTCCAGCGCCCGCGTAATATCTTTGTGTGTGATGTGCAGCGGCCCGTTAGTTTTATGCGCGGCGAAATCCAGCGTCCAGACTTTGAGAGCCTGATAGCCTTCCGATACCAGCAAGCGCGCCAGCTCGACAGGTTCATTGACGGCGGACCAGTAGTCATTCAACGGACCCTGATTCCCCACTGACCCATGGCCGGGCCAGGTGTGAGTCTTTTTTTCTGCATTGGCACCCCCGTAAGAGGGACCGCCACAGCTGTTGTAAGTACGAATCGATTCCTGAACGCAGCCTCCCAGCAGCTGCCAGACCGGCTGTGAAGTTGCTTGCCCGAAAATATCCCACAATGCGAGATCGATGGCAGAAATCGCCCGCAGCTCGGTTCCCCGCGAACCAAAGTTGGTCGCACGTTCGTAAAGAAATCGCCAGTGCGCTTCGATATCCAGTGGGTTTTTCCCCATCAGGTAATGCGACATCCAGTCATGAATCATCGCGGCTACCGCGTGCGGTGCGTAATAGGTTTCACCACAACCTACGATCCCTTCACTGGTATGAATACGTACCAGCAGCAGACCGGGCATGATCGAATCAGCAATCGAAGTTTCAATTTTCGTGATCTGCATACGATCTCTTTCAAAGTGGAGGAAGACTCGAAGTGGAATTCAGTTTAATCGATTGATTCAAAAGGAAACAGAGGCTGACGGCGGTATTGATATTGAAACTGTTCCATGTCAGCTGAAGTCACCCCCGGCGTATTCACGCGAATCAGGTTCGGGCAGACCGGGCTGTAAGCGGCCAGCGGTGCCTGGACTCCCTTGGCAATCAGGATCTGGTAGTCGGCAGGTTCAATGCCACAGGAAGTCAACTGTCTCAGACTGAACGGCGGTGTGCGATGACTGTTGAGCATGACTGTCAAACCAAAGCCGGTTTTCACGACCGCAGTGGGCCCCATCTGAAATTCGGTTTTACCGCCGTGCCTGACTTCCGGTTCTTTAAAATGGCCGTCGTGGATGCTGACCACGGTCACGTCGACGATCAGCGGCGGGCCGTGTTGATCATCGGTCTTACCTCCCATCGCCAGTTGAGGCAGTGTGGCTCCTGGACCCGCGGCAATCGCCTGCCGGGCGGCTTCCGGATCGTACAGACAGGCAAAACTGGTGGGTCCGCCTCGCTGTTTGATCGCATGTAAAATCGTTGTGCCATCCGCGGGAGAGCCGCCACCAATATTGTCACCCATATCCAGAAAGCAGACTGGCCCCGCCAGCTGTTCCACTCGATCCAGCGCTTCGTCGATGCCCACCAGATGTGCCCGAAAATCATCACGACGCTGAATCAAAGATTCGCCTAACTGGTCTGCCAACTGTTGTGCCAGATTGCGATCATTATCGGTCACCACTATGAAGCCCGAACCCATCTCGTACACGTCAGCATAGGGGAACCCCAGGATAATGCTGTTACTCAATACGCCAGGCGTTTTGAGCATTTCATCTGCCTGTCGATAGAGTGAGGCGCAGGGTTCTGACGATGTATGCTGACGCTCAATATTAATCGCCACAGGGACGAAGCAGGCCACCTGTGTCGGTTTGACTTCACCGTTGAGAATGCGTTGCATTAACCGGGCCGCTTCAATACCTCGTTCGCGTTGATCAATATGGGGATTCGAACGGTACACAATCGTCGCATTGCAGGCGTCAATCATCGCTTGTGACACATTTGCATGTGCATCCAGAGTACAGATGATCGGAAGATCCGGACCGACCACATCGCGGACCTGCGTCAGCCAGTACCCATCCAGGTCACGCGCGTTTTCACTGACTCCTGCACCATGCGGCGCAACCAGCAGACCATCCAGCGGGCCTGCGTTTTTCAATTCTTCCAGCATCTGTTGCAGCAATGTTTCGACAGTCGGCTGGGTGATTGTTCCACCAGGCAGCGCACGGGCCACAAAAATCGGCACTGCTTCGATGTCGGTTTCAGCAAGACTGGCAAAAAATCCGCCAATCTCATGGGCCGAATCTGCAAAGATCGGGTATATCGCATCCCCGGTCGCCAGCACATCATATTCAAAATCGGACAGTTCCGTCGCCGTCTGAATGAACGTATTGGACTCGTGTTGCAACGCGATGATTCCGACACGCATGAGAGGCTCCTCTATGAACCGGGCAAAACTTGAGACTACCAGAATTCCATAAGAAAACGAGCAGTTATATCTTAAAATGGAACAATGGATTCAGTATATTGGAATACAGGGCTGGTTGCAAGCAGCCAGTAACTCCTTCGTTTTCTGTCTTTCTGAATGTCAATTTTAATGCTGGTCACCAAAGAAGTCACATCGCTGGGCAAGGCATTTCTGGTACTTGAGGTACTGGCTTCCGCCGATGGTCCACTGACACTATTAGAAATGGCACACGAACTCGGGCTCCCCAAACCGACCGTGCATCGGATTCTGCAGGAACTGGTTGAGCTGGGATATGTGAGCCGCGTCGAAAAAGGCGTGTATCAGATCACGCCGAAACTCAGGCGACTGGCTTCCGGTTCTCTGGAAGATCGCTTAACAGAACTGGCGGCTCCACTGTTAAGGGAGCTGCATGAACTGACGGGGGAAACCGTGAATCTCGGCATCTTGCGGGGCACTCATGTTCGCTACCTGAGTGTGCTGGAAAGTACCCACCCCTTAAGGCGGATTGTCGAGCCCAGCAGCACCGATCCCTTTTACTCGACCTCACTGGGTCGTGCGATCACCTCACAACTGACGGACGAAGCATGGAATGCTTTAATCGCGCGAACCCGACTGGTCGCCCGCACGACGGAAACGATCATCGATCTCAAACAGCTTCGTAAAATCCATCAACAGACCCAGGCCGATGGTTATTCCGTCGAGCAGGATCAGAACGATGTCGGCGTCACCTGCATCGGAGCCCCCCTGTTCGATGGGGAGCAGATCGTTGCCGCCATCAGCCTGAGTGTGCCCACAGCACGCGCCGACACGAAAGCGCTGCAGCGATTTATCAAAGCCGTGGTGCGGACAGCACGAAAGATTTCTCAGCAACTTCAATCCCAGATATGAGGCAACCATGAATCAGCCACAACCGGAAACCATCACGCCGGAAACCATCACGTTTGACATGATGCGGGAGCATCTGCACTCAGCGATTATCTGTGACGCCCTCGATGCGCTGGGGTACACGAATCAGTCGCCGCGTAAAGAGTTGCTGCCGATGACTGTAGAATCGGTCGTCGTCGGACGCTGCAAAACCAGCCTCTGGGCTGACATGTACCATGTCGATCCCAGCCCTTATGAACTGGAACTGAAAGCCGTCGACTCGATCAACGCCGATGAAGTCTTCATTGCCGCCGCCAGCGGTTCAATGCGCTCGGGGATCTGGGGCGAATTGCTTTCCACCGCCGTCAAACATCGGGGCTGTGCGGGTGCCATCATCGATGGTGCGGTTCGTGATGTTCGTCAGATGCGATCCATGCAGTTTCCCGTCTGGGCTGTCGGAACCTCTCCCTATGACAGTAAGGACCGTCAACGAATTATCGACGTTGATGTGCCCGTGGAAATCGGTGGCGTTTACTTTGCGCCCGGCGATCTGGTGTTTGCCGATGTGGACGGCATCGCCGTCGTACCCCAGGCCGTCGAAGCCGAAGTGATTCAGTCCGCCTGGAAAAAAGTACACGAAGAAAACACATTCCGCGACAGCATCAAGAACGGCATGTCCGCGACCGAAGCGTTCGCGAAATATGGGATTTTATAAGCGTTTGTTGCTGGAACGCATCGCATTTGACCAGAGCGTCTTTCGGTCTATTATACTCGATTCAAATGGCATTGGAGACGCTACAGTAAAACTGGACACAATTTAATCGGTTTTCGCAGGGTTCCACCAGGCATCCAGTAACTGTCGCAGTTCTGCCAGGGACTCGGTAGAATCGGGATCGTTGATCAGGTTCTTCGTCTCTCCTGGATCATGTTCCAGGTCGAACAGCACATCGCCTCGGGTGTAATTGTTCCACGTTTTTCCTTGTGCATTCGGATTATGTGAAGTAATCAGCTTCAGGTTGCCTTTACGAATCCAGCGGTGCGCGACTTCACGTTTCGGCTGGTTCAATGCCGCAGCATCCCCGGGAAAGACTTCTCCGTAGACGGCCCGGTCTTGCGGCAATTTTGCTACTCCGCGCGCCGATGGCAGCAGATTTACTCCCGGCAGCTTCGCGGCTTGTTTCGCCTGCCCGGCTGCGTGCAGCAGTGTGGGCACGATATCCATGCTGCTGACCAGCGCCCTGTGCGTGGCGGGTTTGGTGTGCCCGTCCCAGCGAATCAAGATCGGAGTCCGCAGACCATCTTCATAGGGGGAGCGTTTACTCTCTTTGGTATGATGAAAATTCTCGCGTGGCTGCATCGGTTTTTCGCCCGGCGTCCAGCCATTGTCAACGACGAACAGAAACAATGTATTGTTCGGGTCGGCCTGCTGTTCCACAAACTGGACCAGTTCTCCCACGGTATCATCGAACTGCGAACAACTGGCGTAATACGCGATTTCATTTTTTGCCACACGCGGATTGTTGCGATACAGGTCGAAATATTTTCGAGGTGAATCGTGAGGCTGATGAGGCAGATAGGGAGCATACCAGACCAGCCACGGCGTTGATTTCTGTTCGCAGTCCTTGACGAAATCATAAATCGGCTGCATGGTTTCCCGACCGATTTTCAATCCCCAGTCTCCATTACCGTGAGCCGCCAACTCGCCGTTTGCCAGCCGGCGATTGCCGCCGAACGACTGTCCGGGAACCGGTTCAAAAATGGTCATGCCTTCGGTAAAGCCGGCGTTGCGATAATGGCCTTCCCAGAATTTGCCCGTCTGCAGACAGCGATAACCGTTTGCCGCCAGAATGCGTGGCAGTGTATCGACGTTCTGGATCAGTTGAAACGCCTGGCTGCGGGTCGACTCGTATTCCCTGCGGGATGTCATTTTGTTAAAGGCGCTGTTACCTGGTGGCGGATGATTGTAGTGAATCCCGCTTTGATGCGGATACAGGCCGGTCAGCAGGGTCGCCAGCGAGGGGCTGCAGACACTGGTCGGCAGATAACCATTCACATACCGGGCCGACTGTGCCGCCAGACGATCGATGTGAGGTGTCTGAATCTCTGTGTTACCCATGAAGCCGAAATCACGAAATGTCTGATCGTCTGAGATAATCAGCACAATATTGGGAGAACGCACGGGTTCCGCTGCGGCAATCATCCAATGACAGCCGAGGAAAATACAGAGGGACAGAAATTGGATAAGCGGGACCCAGTAGTCTCGCATGGCATGAAAATCGGCGCGTTTCATTGGTCAGAATCTTTCCCCAGTTAAATCGAGATGGTTTCCAGAAATTCAGCATAACTTCAAATGCCGTGCCTGTCATTCCGAATCTACGTGGCGAAATTCCACTTTTGCCGCAACTCATTTTCGCAGGAACGCAGACTGCCTGTGAAAAAAATGAAAAGAAAGCAATACAAACATTACAAAACCAAATTTGTGCGGTAACATAAGGTCTGCTGCAGTCTTTGAAACCGGTTAAGGGAGTCGCGGCGTCTGCAGTTCCTTTCAGGTATATTCAAACCAGAAAATCAAACGCATCACAGTTTCAGGAAAGGGATGTTTCCAGTGAGTATCAATACATTAGAGTATCAACCGGGCGGCGACAAAAAGAACTCGGAGTTTTTTGAAGACTACCGGATGAAGATTTTCGAACGCCGCAAGTCCAGTGGCATCGAAGACCTGCTCGGGACCATGCGCGGCATCGTGCTGCAGGTGGAAACAGGCGAAGTCCTGCCTTACCTGCATGAACTCTACCTGATGAGCCCCTATCGTTTTTCTGCGGCTTTCAGAAATAATACGCACAATGTGTATATCCTCACTTCACATCCCGATTATCCGCGGATGTTCATCCTGGAGCCGCTGGAGCAGGACTACGCCGACGAAATCACCATGTTCAATCGGCTCTACCCGCTCTCCAGCAAAAAGCCTAATGCCCGTTACATCGGTGAGATCTTCAGCACGAAAGATGTCAACGAGACACGGAGCACGCTCGAATCGCACAGTGTGCGCTTTAACTACCACCACGAAACGAAAAACCCGTTCTTTACCGATGCGCATTTTGTATTCACTTTTCCTTCCGATTTTACCTGTAACCGGGTCGGCTACACCCAGGAAGACATCGATGACTACGATGTGCTCCAACTGGGAAAACCTTTCGAACTGGAACCTGAAGTGATGGAGTCGCTGAACCAGGTGCTTGCCTTTGGCGAAGCGCACAAATTGAATAAGCTGGTGCTGGGCGTCGACCATCTGGCCACCCGGATTCTGGCCGGTGAGCGGGAAGATGCCATCCTTGAATTTCTCACCATGTCCAACCATTACTTCTGGGGCGCCTACAATATTGCGGAGATGAACTCCTCCACGAACGTGACGCGGAATGGCTATGTCGATAATGATAAAAAATCGCCCGCCAAGGTCTTTACTGCGAACAATACGCCTTCCTTCGTGAACTCCTTCGAAAATCTGCCGATGCCTACCGAAGACTTCGTTCGCAATTATGGACGCCGACTGCATCACGTGGCTTATGAAGTCCTCGACGGTGATCATCGGGGCGGTGAAAAGAACGTGGATTACGTCGTGCAGACCCTTAAGGACAAAGGCATTCCATTCCTGGCACATGTCGTCGGAGAATGCCTGGATGAACCCAATCTGAAGCAGATTTTCTCCAAGCACTCCCAGTATTCGATTCTGATCACCGAGTATGTGGAACGCTGTCACAAATACGAGGGCTTCTTCACCAAGTCCAACGTCGCCGCTCTGACCGAAGCCGCCGGCATCGACGAACGTTATGATCACGGACACGTATTCGACTGACAGACGCCGCTGACGTCCCCCGGAATTCTGTACTGCCCTACTCACTTCAGGAATTGAGATCACTATGAATCGGACTTCTTCGGATTTGCCAAGGATTGTCGTCATCGGAGGAGGTTTTGGCGGCATCAATGTTGCCAAAGCATTCAAAAATGAAGCCGTCGAAATCGATCTGATTGACAAACGGAATTACCACCTGTTTCAGCCTCTGCTGTACCAGGTGGCGACGGGCGAACTGGATCCGGCGAATATCGCGGCACCGATTCGCAGGATTCTCTGGAAACAGAAAAACGTGCACGTCGCGTTGGGGGAGGTCACTGCGATTGACTTTGATAAAAAGCTGGTCTGTTTTGATGGCGGCGAACTCGACTACGATTACCTGGTTATCGCCACTGGTGCCCGGCAGTCGTATTTCGGTCACGATGAATATCGTGTGCACGCACCGGGATTGAAGTCGATTGATGATGCGCTGGAAATCCGCAGGCGTCTGTATCTCGCGTTTGAAGAGGCGGAATGGGAAGCCGATGAAGAAGCCCGTCGTAAAATTCTGACGTTCGTGGTTGTGGGGGGCGGACCGACGGGAGTCGAACTGGCGGGCGCGATCAAAGAAGTCGCGTCTGAAACCCTGCCGCGTGAATTTCGAAATATCCATTGTGATATGGCCCGCGTGATTCTCGTTGATGGTGGTTCGCGGCTGGTCGGCCCCATGCCCGAAGACCTGAGTGCCCTCGCTCAGAAAGTACTGGAAAAGATGGGGGTCGAAATCCATTTGAATGTGCATGTGACTGATGTGACAGTCGATGGCGTGAAAATTGGCGAGGAAACGATTAATGCAGAGAACGTCTTCTGGGCTGCGGGAGTGCAGGGACAGGATCTGGCGAAAACACTGGACACTGAAGTTGATCGAGGCAGCCGGATTGTTGTGGGACCCGATATGTCGATTCCCGGACATCCCGAAGTTTTTGTCGTCGGCGATGCCGCGCATGCGACTGATGCTAAAACCGGCAAACCGGTTCCCGGTCTGGCGCAGGGCGCGATTCAAACCGGGCGTTTCGTAGCGGAGATTATCAAACAGGAAATCAACGGGAACGCACCGAAAGAACGGCCGCAGTTCAGTTATTATGACAAAGGTTCCATGGCGATGATCGGTCGCGGTAATGCCATCGCCGCGATCGGCAAGATTCATTACGGCGGCATTCTGGGCTGGATCTCCTGGAACATTCTACACGTGATGTTCCTGGTCGGCTTTCGCAACCGCTTTAAGGTGATGCTCGACTGGTGCTGGAACTACATCTGGAAAACCCGCCGCTCCCGACTGATCACCGGCGACCCTAAAGTGCACATCAAACAACTCTATTCCGACCATCAGCCCCCCGAAGTCAAAACGGGCTGGAGAAAAAAACACAAATCGGAAGAAGGCTGAATCTTTTATACATTTATTTAGGAAGATATAAATATGGGGTATGTGATTGATCATTTTATGTGGAGCTTTCAAGGACATTTTCGTTTTGGGGTAGAGTTTGCAGCCAAAAAAGTCTTCTCACTTTTAGATGATCAATTTGAGCCTGAAATATTCCTTGTTGGTGTTTTAGTAGATAATCAATCAGACCGTTACCCTGCTTGTGTTGAACCAGAGAATGATTTCTGGATCCAATCTAAAGCATTTGATTCAACACTAAATCTTGCAAGTGAAATCTTAGAAACCTACCCCGAGAGTGAGATCATTCACACCCATCCGATAGCTCAAAAATCTCATCGTAATTCGTTATTTAATCGTTCAGTCCGAGATGCTGTTATAAAAATAATCTATGAAAATGCTTCAAGTCAAAACTACTACTATGTTTCTTTTCCAGTAAGAATAGGTGGCTATCTAGTTTGTATTGTTCTGAATCTTCAAAAAAAAATAGTTGACATATACCCTTCATTAAAAACATCTCAGGTTCCGATTCACGAGCAAAGGAATGCAAACGTTGCTATTTCATTGATCGATGCAACAACACACAATTTTCTTGAAAAAGCTGTCTTTAATCTTAATGGTCCCGAACCTGGAAAATATCCTCTTGTTTTGAATGCAGATGAAATTATTAGAGAGGCAGCCTATCAATTTGTTGTTGGCTTGACCTATCGAGTTTCGGGTGTATTAGCTGGAGGGGCGCATGGGTTATTTGAAGCGTGTAACCGTATAGCCCCACTTATTATGAGAAAATAGTTGGGAAAGGTTGCTTATTACTAGCTGATAAGGACTGTTCAGGAATTCAAACTGTTATCGAATTTGCTAAACCTGCCAAACTCGAAATTACACGAGGAGCTAGAAAGTTATTAGAACTAGCTTCTCAAGACTTGGCGATGCATACAGATTCAAACCACATATATGGATTGGTTAAATATAACAGCGAAACTATTGATCAGGAAAAGGTCTTTTTGATCAATATCCTTGACCATCACCATTGGGAGATTCTTTATGCTGATAAAACTTTGATGCGGGTTAAATATGGCCAACCATATTTGCCTAAACCTTCTTTTAATGAAGATAAATTACGTAAAGATTTATCACGTATCTTTCTTAAAATGACACCAGATCAAATTGATCATATAGTTTTATTAGTAAAAGAGGCTGAGCAAGAGCAACATGGTACCATGCTTTTAATAGCAGAAAACGCTGAAGAAGAATCGCAACGATTGAGTAATCAATCAACACAGATTACCCCCAAATATCTTGTGCCAAGCATACTAAAATGCTTAACAGCCATAGATGGTGCTATCATTCTAGATCCCAAAGGTACTTGCTTTGCTATTGGGGCAATTCTAGACGGAATGGCTACTCAAGACGGTGATCCATCGCGGGGAGCAAGATATAATTCTGCCCTTCGTTATACAAAAACATTAAAATCCCCGTGTTTCATAATTGTTGTTTCTGAAGATGGAGGCGTTGATTTCATTCCCGATCTAAAGCCAGCAATCAAAAGAACAGAAATTGATGCGAGGATTAACACGCTCAATGAAATCGCTGAAGGTGAATTGATCTATCAAAAATTTCAAAGAAAATATAATGATACCATGCAATGGCTTTCTGCTCATCGCCTTTATCTTTCAGATCAAAACTGTCAATTAATAAATGATCTCATGAAAAAAATTGCTGAAGAAGCGAGATGTGACGATGCGGACACATCACGTCTTTTATATGGATCATTTAGCGAGCATCCTGAATTCGATCCACAAAAATATTACATCGATGAATAACTAATTGATGTGCTCCCAGCAAGCCAGCGATCAGTCCCTTATAGATGTTCATTTTGATTTTCGCAACGCTTCTCTTACAGCGTTTTCTCCATACTGATCTATTAACAATTCAATGGCTGTTTCACATTCCGAATAACCGGCGTTTTTCGCGTCCAGTTGCAGCTTAAATTGTTGCATCAGCAAAAACCGATTAGAATCAGGTTCGTTTCGAAAACCAAATTCCTGAAAATCTGCCAGACAACTATCCCATCCTGTGCGATGAGCCTCTAAATACATTTTATGGGCATTCCTCTGTTCTGGTGCGTCAAGCTTGGGATGAAACATAGCGTGTTGCGGAATTGATTCTGGTATGTTTACAACATATTTAAGCGCAATCTCCGGCCGATCATCACAGCCCGACACCAGAGATAACAGCAGGAGAAAAACGGTAACCTGTTTCATCATGATTAACCTATCTTTCTGACAGTAAAGCGGCAGAGAATAATAATTGTAGCATAGACCTTCCTCAAAGGGTTTCCCTTTCTCGGGTGGAAGTTCCTGGATTTGCTCGTGAAATTCCGTTTTTGTCTGGCATGACTGACCTGAAACAGGCTAGAATGGTTGTTCAGTATGTTCTGTCTTGCTATTTCACCTGAAGGGAACTGGAAAAATGGCCGTTCGCCCGTTGTTTCTGATGCTCTGTCTCTTGCTGCCTGCTCACTTTACCCTGTTGCCTGTACAGGGGGAAGACAATCCCAAAGCCGAGGCTGCCAAATCCAGTCTGGAGTTTCAAGGCAAAGGCCAGGTGATCATCCCGAAGTTGCGGTATGACGGCGATCATCCGATAACACTGGAAGCCTGGGCCAAAGCCGAGCCGCGGGATGACAACTATATCCGTGCGTCTGTGGTGGCCAATCTGCAGTTGGCGGGCGTGGGCATCCATTATTCCGGAGGTCATTGGATGGTGCACTTCAATGAAGGTCGCCAGTCAAACGCCGGTTATGCCTCGGTCGTGTCTGATGCGGAGGCGGAGCATGACAAGCCGGTTCACCTGGCCGCCGTTTTCGATGGTAAAAATGTCCTGCTGTTCGTGAATGGGAAAAAACAGGCATCGGTCAATGAAACGACCTTAAAACATGTAGCCTCTCCGCATGATTTTATGATTGGTGCAGATCCTAATGGCACAGGCTTGCCTCATCAGTTTTTTAAAGGCGCGATCGACGAAGTTCGCATTTCCAAAGTCGCCCGGTATTCAGAAGACTTCGAACCGGCTCACCGCTTCAAACCGGACAAAGACACCCTGGTACTCTATCATTTCGACGAAGGCACGGGCAATGTCGCCCACGATGAGTCAGGCAATCAATATGACGGCAAGATTAAAAATGCAACCTGGGTGAAAGAGATCATACCTGAATAATCAGGAAGAACTTTATTCAATATTGAATTGAGGCTGGTATGGGTGTGACGAATGGCTTCTTACGACTTTCGCGAGACGAATATTTGACGCTTGAGAATGATGCATCTGCATTCGAACAACGCTGCCGCGAATATGGATCTGCAGACTATCTCGATATGGACAAGGCTGGTTACGAACTCCTGTTTATGTTCAGTCCCCCAGCAGTCGATCTCGATGATGCAAAAGCGGAATCTCACCTCCCGGCGATTACTGAGCTGTTAAGTGCTGGCACGGTCCTGCATCACCAGATTGATTTTGGTTACGGGCCGGCCCAGCGTCTTTCCGAGGACACAATGCAGTCCTCCCTGGAAGAATTTCAAACACTTGACTACGACCAGTGTTACGCTATGGCGTCGACTGATTTGATGTCTGAATTGTTGATGATTGAGCTAGATGAGGACATGTTTCGAGAATATCACTGGTCTTATCTTCAATCGCTGGGTCAATTCATCAAGGAGGCTGTGGAGCGAAAAATGGTAGTACTCCGCTACTGAGAGAACGCGACAAAAACAGTAACTGAACCTGAAACGGGTTGAGACTCAGTCTGGTACTGCGAGGAATGGTTCCCCAACAAACCATAATCAACAGATCAGCTGATTAGTTCACTATTGAGTCTATTCAGAATCTTTTGAAATTTAAGCGATTCTTTGCAACAAAGGCTTCCTGACAAACGTCACTTCAGGCAAAGATCCCCGTTTCCTCCTTAAAGGAAGTAGTGCCATGCGACGCGCGTTTCCGGTTTTATTATCTACCCTGCTGATCGTGAGTTGTATTCCTTCCCTCGTCTGGTCTATGGGGGAAGAAACGTTTGGTAATCAACCGTTAAACGCGTTGAATTACAAGGACTGGCCGGGCATTATGCCGGTCATCAATCATGAGAGCCGCGTCTATCATGTCTGGGTGAATGGAAATGAGTATGCTTACTACCACGGCGAGATTGATGCGCTGAACGATGTGCTGCAGAAATTTGCCGCCACAAACCAGAAACAGCATGAAGTCGTCCTGCGACCTGGCCCCGCTTCCACAAAGTCATTTCGACAGACAAAAACGATCCCCTTCCACTGGGATCTGCATCTGGTGGGCGGAATTGCCCGGACCATGGCAAAGAAAGATCAGGGCGAAAAGATCTGGAACCCGTACCCGATGCTGAGCATCTATGTGGATGAGACAATCCCGCTGGAGAAACTCAAAATACCCGCCGGGGTCACGCTACTGGAATTAGCCGATCTGGAAAAGCGGTTTTCCGGGGGACTGGCCAGTACCGATATTACGGTGCGCGGCTGGGACGCCGGCCAGCTGGCGAATCTCAATCCCTACAGTACCAGCAACAGGAACGCCATTGCAAAACTGCTGGACGACAACGAAGTCTGGGTGCGACTGAATGCCGCCGGGGCGCTGGCTGTCTTTGGAAAAAAAGCGACACCCCTGCTGCCGGATCTGCGTGCCAGGCTCAACACCGATGATGCAGCGTTGAAAAAACGGCTCACAGAGACGATTAAAATCATCGAAGCAGCACCTGATAAATCAAAGTATGAAAAACAACATCAGGAAACGCTCAAACAGATCAGCCAGTTTCTGAAAGCGCAGAAAAAATAACGCTGTGGAGACGCTACTGTAAAACTGAGTACAGTCTAAAATGGGGAGAGAAACGATGCCGACACGCAAACAGATCACCATGCTCTTGAGTTTTCTGGGGCTGATGTTGACGGTGCAGGCTGCCTGGGCGATTGAGTTTGGAATCGGGCAGTCGAAGGAAGAACTTGGACTCAAATATGAGCTGTTCGTTAACGATCATGGTACCGGTCGCGTGACCGTGGTACTGGATATTGTGGATGCCGGGAAGCTGAAACCCATTAATTCCATTTCGCTCTACATTCCGGCTGAGGGAAAAACAGGTCGACCCGATTTATTGGTCTCGCTGGCAACTAAAATAGTTGACGGAAAAACTCAGGTTCGGGCACACCTGACAAAAGAACTGGCCGAACGCGCCCAGTTGCAACTGAAAACAACAAGCGACCCGCGAACCGACACCACTAACCGGTTATTATTTTACCATCCACGTGGATGAATTCATCAGGGATAAAAAATAAAATGCTTGCAGACTTTGATTAACTTATCTCAGCGCGCAAAAAAAGCAGGCCAGCAGAGGGGCATCTGCTGGCCTGCTTCGAGAGCAATACCTCACTCCATCATTCAGTATTGCGGTCAGGAAATAGTTCCTTATTTCTCAATCAAATTAGTCCGCTGGATTATTAGTCGGCAACGCCAGCACCAATTCCAGCTCCGATAGCTGCACCACGATTACCGCCGATGGCACCTCCGATGCCAGCACCGATGGCAGCACCTTGACGTTGATCACGATTCAAACCGCGGTATCCGCTACCATAGCGTCCGTTATAGCCGTTACCCCGGTTGTTGTAGTAACCGCGTCCATAACCGCGTCCATTATAGTAGTTATTTCGGTATCGATTTCCCCGGTAGTAGTTTCGGCCATAGTTCCCATAGCCATTGTTGTTATAGCCGGGATCGTAATAGGTACCGCCCTGGTAATAACTTCCGTCATCGTAATAATTGCTGGACTGATAGTTGTCATCGTCCTGGTAATATTCCTGGTCTGTAGGCTGACCAGGGCTACGGTAAGTAACCGGATCAAAAGATTCCCACTGACCATTGTTATGAATTAACCAGGCACCCTGCTCAGTCTTGTACCACCAGTGACCATTGTGGTGACGATAGCGGGCACGGGTTGCATCATCAATATCCAGATGAGCGGTTCCCTGTCGTACGAAATCATCGACTTCGACATTGGTCTGGTTGTCGAAAGTCTGTGGGCGATTGGTCTGATGACGTTGCGGCTGATTCAGATCGACGTCAGCACCGCCTTTAAGTCTCCCCTGCATTTCGAGATTACCGGGTGTGCTTTGAATCGCACCGTCGGTAGCGTCAGGAGTCTGTGGGGGCGTCTGCAGGCCGCGGGTATTCCCTTTGGCTTTGGCATCCACGTCAGCGTCTAACTGAGTCTTGGATTTCAGCCGTGAATCCGAATCCAACTGTGAATCCGAATCCAACTGTGACTTGGCATCCAGTTTCGACTCGGTATCCAGTCGGTTATTGTTCAACTGAGACTTCGAGTCCAACTGTGAGTTGGCATCGATTTTGGCATTTTTTCCCGGCACTTTAGGGGCGGGGCTGGTGACCTGACCGGCGGCTTTCGACTGTGATTCCAGTTGTGCGCCAGCTCCTTCCAGAGGAGACTGTGCGGTCAGCAATGCGGGGCTGACCCCCAATACGGCTGCTGCTGCTAATACTTTTATACTTCGGCGTAACATTTCATTTCCTTCCATATTTGTTTCGAGTAGTTAGTGGTTTCATTCCTGGCCACACTGGAAGAGAATTGCAAAGGCTATGCCAACTAAAAAAATACCACCAAAATCGACTAAAGTGCGACAGGATGTCTGAAATAGAAAGCAAATCTGCTGATGGTCGATCACACCACTGGATGGTCAGCGAACAACTCGCTCTTAAACCTGCCAGCGAAGTTGAGAGGTAGGCAATCATTGGATCGTAAGTCTCGGGTCCCAAAGTGATGTCAATGAGAATTGGTCGCGTACGTACGTGCTGAGACGATTGTCTCTGGTACAAGTGCGGGATCTGATCACAGCGCCAGTGTCATCTCGGTCTTTGGGAAAGGCAGAATGAATGCGGTCTACTTCATCTGGCTCAATACAATTTTATCGAACAGTTTATCGCTGAAGAGTCGTTTGACCCGGGGGAGCAGTTTGGCATCCAGGGTGGTTGCGTACCGGGTTTTGGGCTTCTTCGCTTCGATCGCTTTGACAACCGCATTGGCGGTACTTTCCGGCCCCGGGCTTTTGGAGTAGAGATCGCCGGTGAATTTGCGAAACGCGGCGACCAGGGGTTTGTAATCTTCCGCGTGATCCAGGCTGTCCAGCGTGGCAAACGCGACTTCGTCAAATTCGGTTTTGACGGCCCCCGGTTCAATGACGACCACTTCAATGCCCAGCGATTTGACTTCCATCCGCAGTGCATCAGAAAAGGCTTCGACAGCGTGCTTCGTCGATGCATACCAGCCCAGCACGGCGGTCGAGACATGGCCGACCACCGACGCGGTGTTGATGATTCGTCCGGAGCCCTGTTTCCGCATCTGCGGCAGTACCGCCTGTACAAGTCGGCCCATGCCAAACACGTTCACATCGTATTGACGCTGAATCTCTTCCAGGGGCACATCTTCAATCGTGCCATACGAACCGTAACCCGCGTTGTTGAACAGCACATCAATGCGCTGCTGTTCTTCGATCACCTTCGCGACACCAGTGTTGACTGATTCGGTATCCGTCACATCCATATGCATGATATGCGCGCCCAGGGATTCCAGGTCGCGCATTTTTTCGACCCGACGGGCCGCGGCATAGACGGTAAACCCTTTCGCCAGCAGTTTTTCCGCAACCAGTTTCCCGAATCCAGCGGACGCGCCCGTGATCAATACCGTTTGCATGGTGTTCTGACTCCGTTCATGTGTCTGATGCGATTGATTGATGATCCGACTGCAGCGGACGAATCAGATTCGAATCGTATCAGACACCGAAATGCTGTCAATTGAGGTCTCGCGCAGACAGATAGAATTCGCGATCATGCGCGTCTGCCTGATCGAATAACTCTTCCAGCTTCTCGAACATTTCAAGAGTCGGTTGCAGCCTTTGCTGGACTTTTTCTGAAGTGGCAGCCTGACGTCGGTATTCTTTGAGAAGTGAGCGGATCGTCTTGAGCCCTGCGCCGGCTGGATGCCAAACTTCTTCTTCAAAGGGAGCATATGTGAAATCGTCGAGTGGTGTGATGCCCAGTTGCTGGGCTAAGTCGAATGTGCCATGCCAGGCAAATTCTTCTGGATCGACGGCCTGAAAATGGTTGATACCGGGGATCGGCTCATCCAGAATGACGTACAGTTTTTCAAGACGAAAGTCAGCCATGTGAATGTCTCCGCATAGAAGAGTCTTTCATGACTCATTCGGATATTTCATGGATCACCGTGCAGAGCTGGTATATTATTTAAACTTCGTCGAGATCAATCCGCAACGAGTGTTGCAGTTTTCGTATCATGATTAAGTAATCTTCACGTAAATTTCTTAATGATAGAGCCATACCATGAGTGACCAACGGCCTGTTGTGGAAGTTATCGATAAAACGATGGTAGCGCTTCTACAGAAACAGGCTCCCGAAGAACGGCTGCTGATTGCCGCTGAGATGTAGGAGACGGCACTTGTTATGGTCCGTGGTACGCTGGCTCAGGAACATCCGGAGTGGAATGAGCTAGACTCAATCGCGAGGTGGCGAAACGGCTCTGCCATCGAGAAGTCAGACATCTCTATGAGTGAATTCAAACCCTATATTCTGATGCAGACCATCGTTGAATTTTTTGCAAAGAAATTATTGCAGAACCTGAAAAAGGTTGTATTGTCTCAGTTAGTAAATAATTTAGACAAGATTAAGGCCTTAGTAATATTGAAGCGATATGCTTGAAGTCAGTTTAGAAGAATTTTTCAGAACTGGTTCATTTGGTCCTGTTCAACTGGGTATGCCACGAAAAGAAATAAATACTCTATTAGGCTCTACTGATATGTGGGGACCTTCGGATGCCAACTCCTTTAAATCTGCCACGATCTGGAAATATGGTGATATCGAATTCTATTTTAATCAGGATAATCGACTCTACCAGATCTTCAGCGACGATTTTGAGATTCCTGAGAGTTGTGCTGAGATGCAACTCGATCCTTGGGTGGTCCGTAATAAAATGACAGCAGAGTCTTTCCAGGATGAATTGAAACAGGCAGAGATTGCATTTTCAATTCGTGAAATCTCTACGCTGCCAGGAGTGATTGAGATCGTCACGGCAGGGAATGTTCGGTTAAATTGTCGGGTCGAACTGGAGCCAGATGATGAGTTTGAAGAACTTGGTTTATATAGTTTTTGCCTCTCGGATTACAGGCTACTTCCCTGAAATTGAAAAGCAAGTCGGGGTTCTCCAGCAATAATAGATACTGGAATGAACAATTCGCGCATAAAAAAACGCTCGCTGTCAATGATGACAACGAGCGTAGTAAGCGAGGCCGACGGGACTTGAACCCGCAACCCCCGGATCGACAGTCCGGTACTCTAACCAATTGAGCTACGGCCCCTTACAGGTGGTCGGAAATGATAGGCGATCATTTTCTCGATTGCCACTCATTCGACACAAAATTCGTGAGAATGTTCGAAAAATTCCCCACGGAAACACAGACGCATGACGTCCAGTTCTGTTTTCAATATACCGCGACATTCAACAGACAGCAAGTCATATGAGAGTCGTATCTTAGGAATCGGAATTACTGGCCGGGCTCATTAAATAATCAGCCTTCGTTTCCGGTAGAAATCGAAAGTTCTCGCCGACTTGAGGTCAGTCTGTAATCGTTGTGCGGTAAAAATCGTTTGCAGCAGCTACACCGGCACCGGGAGAGAGTTGATAGCCTGCATGCAGCAGGCACTGCTCCAGGGCCGCCAGGAACAGCAGCACATGGGTGCTCTGACTGCTTTCTCCCATCAGGCCGATGCGCCAGGTCTTGCCTTTCAGAGGTCCCAGGCCGCCGCCAATTTCAATGCCAAACCGCTTCAGCAACTGACCACGAATAGCAGCATCATCTACACCATCCGGGATATTGACGGCGTTCAGCATGGGAAGTTGGTGATCTTCGGCGACCGCAAACTCAATACCTATCGCATTCAGACCGGTTTTGAGGGCACAATGGTTAGCATAGTGACGCGAATAGCGGTTCTCCATGCCCTCTTCGAGGACCAGGCGTAAGGCCTGATGCAGGCCGAAATTCATGTTAATCGGTGCAGTATGATGATAGGCACGCGAATCACCCCAGTACGAACGGACCATCGACATGTCCAGATACCAGCTGGAAACCTTCGTCTTGCGTGCGTCCATGGCTGCGACGGCACGGGAGCTGAAGGTCACGGGGGACAGTCCGGGAGGACAGCTCAGGCATTTCTGAGTGCCACTGTAGGCCGCGTCGATATCCCATTCGTCAATTTTGACGGGCATCCCGCCCAGTGAAGTCACGCAATCAACCAGCAGCAACGCATCCGCTTCGTGAACGGCTTCAGAAATCTCTTTCAGGGACTGGGCTGCACCCGTGGATGTTTCCGCGTGCACGATGCCCAGGACTTTGGGCTTTTCTTTCTGCAGGACATCAATCACTTCTTCTACTGAGAAAACTTCACCGAAGGGGCGATGGATCTGTACGACTTCCGCGCCAATGCGACCTGCGACATCTGCCATGCGGGCACCAAACACGCCGTTCGTACAGACAACGATCTTGTCACCCGGTTCCAGTAAGTTGACCACACAGGCTTCCATTCCGGCACTCCCCGTGCCACTTACTGCGAGTGTGAGTTCGTTCGTTGTGTGGAAAATGGTTCGCAGCATATCCTGAACTTCATCCATCACCTTCAGAAAATAGGGATCGAGGTGTCCTACAGTCGGTGCGCCCAGTGCAGCCAGCACACTGGCGGCAACATCACTGGGACCAGGGCCCATCAGAGTACGACGGGGCGGAGCAATCGGGGGATGCAGATGATGTTCAATGGTCATGAGAGTGGCTCTTTATGATTTGAAGGACTCAAAATAGATTGATAATGTGATTGGCGTCTATAGTTTTTCGGTTATCGGGGGTTTTTCGGTTACCAGCCGGCTGATCTGTTTGAATTCCGGAGTGCCAGCGACCTCACACCATTCAAACAGAATTGCTTCGGTCGTCGTGATGCTGGCGCCTGAGTTTTCCATCCGTTTGATTGCAATTTCCCAGTCCAGCTGATTTCGACTGGCAATGGCATCTACGGGAATGATAACGCGATAACCGGCGGCTAACAAATCCAGAGCCGTCTGCTGTACGCAGATATGCGCTTCAATTCCAGACAGCACAATACGTGTGCGGCTGTCGACAGTATTAGCGGCAGTTTCCCAGCCTAAACACGCGGCGGCACTGAATCGCAGTTTTTCTCTGGGCGCCGGCAGTAATTCTGCCAGCGCGGGGACGGTTGCCCCCAGTCCTTTGGGATATTGTTCGGAACAGTGTAGCGGGATTTCAAACAGTTGTGCTGCCTGCAGCAGTTGACGGATGCGATGCGTCAGATTGTCCGCATCCGGAATGACCGGCAGGAGTTTTTCCTGAACGTCGACCACAACCAGCTGGCATTCCTGATGTGACAGGAGATCAATACTGCGTGGAATTAAGTTCGGAGACTCTGACATGAATAGACCTGACTCATTTAAGAACCTGAACGCGAAACAGCAACACGCAGGAATTCGGAACCCGGTGTTGTTTGTGGGATGTACTGCTTTCAGACACCTTCTCTGCTTTCGAATTCAAGCCGACATTGGTAAAATTCGTTTGCAGCTGTACCCTAACAAAATCTGAACCAGTAGTGAAGTATATGAACCATCTCAAAAATGTCGTATCCGTCAGGCAACTGGCTGTTCTGGTCACTCTGTTGTTTTCCCTGCTGATGGGGCTGGTGAGGCTGTCCGCGGAGGAGAAACTGGACTCCCCCCCTCTGGACTCCAGCGGGAAGACAGAGTTATTGAAACTGTTTGTCAAAGAGCTGGTGTCAATCACACCCGGAAAAGGGAAGTTCCCCCAGACGTTTCAGATGGGATCGACTACAGGAGAGCCGAGCGAAAGACCTGTTCATAAAGTTATAATGTCAGACGATTTCTGGATGAGTCGGTATGAAGTCCCCCAGAATCTGTATCAGGCTGTCATGGGAAATAACCCCAGTCGCTGGGGAGGGCCTCGCAATTCGGCAGAAATGTTTGACTGGCAGACCGCGAATGAATTCTGTCGGAAACTGACCTCTGAACTGAAGAAAGCAAAGTTGATTGCGGCGGATGAAGTGATACGTCTGCCCAGCGAAGCCGAGTGGGAGTACTGCTGCCGGGCCGGGACGAGCACGGAATACAGCTTTGGTGATCAACCTCAGAAACAGGGAGATGAGGGCAAACAGGCTCGGATTCTGGACGAATATGCATGGCATACCGGAAATGCAGCAGGAAATGACCCTCCTGTGGGAGCTCTGAAACCGAATCCGTGGGGCCTGTATGACATGCACGGTTATCTGTGGGAGTTCGTCGCTGACCCCTGGCATGATAGCTATCAAAATGCTCCCGGTGACGGCAGTGTCTGGGGCACTGTCACCATCGATAAGCCAGTGGTAGTGCGTGGCGGCGCCTGGACGGACCCTTACAACCGCCTGCGATCTGCCTCTCGCAGGCAGGAAGCAGCAACTACTGCCAGTCCTGCACTGGGGTTACGATGTGTGAAAGCAAAAGTGAAAAAATCGGAAAACTAGGCCCTGCGAATTGCAGGTCTGCTGCGGCGGTGATACTCTTTTAATTAGTCCGGCAGGTTTTTGAGCCTGAATTGAAGAAGTTACTGCAGTCGGGTGGATGTCTGTCTGCGGCTGGCCTGACAAGCCTGTGAAACATTCCTGTATCTTGAAGTAAGTAATTAGGCGAGAAAGTTCATCTCCCATGAGTTCAGAACGACCAACTACTGAAGAAGTCAATACGAGTGAAGAAGCTTTGGAAGCGAAATCACCAGCCGACCAGGACCAGCCAGCGGCTCCACAGGAGTCCGCTGCCGGTGTGAATGAGGCAACCTCTTCAGCTCCCACTGAAACTCCTCAGGCAGAAACACCTGCGGAATCAGAGGCTGCTGCTCCACAGGGTGCGGACACAGCAGAACGCAAAGTCCAGTTGAAGCCTAAAGTGGATCCGGCTCAGTTCAAAGCAATTCCAGCAAAAGGTTCCAGTTCCGCTCCTGCTTCCAAAGAAGGAGATGCAGAACCGTCCGTTGAACCTTCACAGGAACAGCTTCAGGAAGCGGCCATGATGCAGATTGCAGAAGCAGCCGAGCCGGTCGATATTCCTCCTGCAGTGGATGACCTGGACGGTGATCTGGAAGCAGAACTCGCAGCGGCACTCTCGGGGCAGGGCGCACAGGAACTTGCCAAAACTCTGAGTGATGAAGAACTCGCCGCCGAAGCAAAATCAGAAGACGCTGAGACTCCTGCTACTCCTGCTGCAAAATCGGGGGCCGCGGAAGAAGGGATTGGAGAAGGAGATCGTTTGAAAGGGGTTGTGGAATCAATCAACAACGACGATGTCTTTATTGATCTCGGTGCAAAAGCAATGGGAGTACCCGGAATGGTGCCCCTGCGTCAGTTCGGCGACAAAACCCCTTTGATCGGACAGGAAGTAGATGTCAAAGTCACCAGCATTAAAGAAGCAGAAGGCTTGATCCTGCTCTCTCTGCCACGTGGACATCACAAACCTGCAGGTGACTGGGATGCTGTCTCTGCCGGTCAGGTCGTCGAATGTGTCGTCAATAAATCGAACAAAGGGGGGCTGGAAGTCAATGTGGGAAGCCTGAGAGGCTTTCTGCCCGCCAGCCAGGTCGATCTGTATTTTGTGGGTGACCTCGAACCTTTCGTAGGCCAGAAACTGACTGTTCAGATTACAGAAGTGAATCCCAAGAAACGTAATCTGGTTGTGAGTCGCCGTAAGTATCTCGAAGCAGAGCGCGAAGAAATTCAGAAAGAGCTGTGGGAAAAACTGGCCATCGGTCAGGAACATACCGGGACTGTGAAGAATATCAAAGACTATGGTGCCTTCGTGGATCTGGGAGGCATTGATGGCTTCCTGCACATTGGCGAGATCAGCTGGAATCGGATCAAGCATCCCAAAGACGCCTTGAGTGAGCAGCAGCAGATCAATGTGAAAATCCTCAAGATCGACAAAGAAAAGAACCGCATCAGCCTGGGAATGAAGCAGTTGCAGCAGGATCCCTGGCAATCGGTCGAGGACCGTTATCTTACCGGATCGACTGTCTCCGGCAAGGTGACCCGTACTACAGACTTTGGTGCTTTCATCGAGCTCGAACCAGGTCTGGAAGGCTTGATTCATATCAGCGAACTGGATCATCGTCGTGTAAAACGGGTAACGGAGGTTCTGACAAACGGTCAGGAGACTTCGGCGAAAGTACTGGAAGTCGATCCCAACCGGAAGCGGATCAGTCTGTCGATCAAAGCTTTGATCGACAAGCCAGAGGCAGCAGTGGATGCGGTTGAAGAGCAGCCCACTTACGAACGGAAACGCAAAGGACCACTCCTGGGTGGGAACGCGGATGAATCAGCCGGTGGTGGAGGCGGCGGTCTGTTTGGTAATCCTAAAGATTTCAAATAAGCCAGATTTTCAGCATCAAATAAAACAGCCAGAGCCTTCCGTATCTCAGAAGGCTCTGGCTGTTTCTGTATCGTAAACTGTTTTTCAGAAGCTCAGATCACAACGGATTCCAGCAGCATTCTGAGTTTTCGCAGCTCCAGCGCCCTGTCCGCATCTTTCATCAGCTCAGGTAGAAGTTCCACTGAAAGGAACTGGTGATATTCCTGACGTTCCAGCAGGCTGATCAGGCGACTGTAATCGATCTCCCCCAGTCCGACGGGAACCTGAAGCTGGTCTGTGGTGGAATCGCGCAGATGAATGTGGCAGACATACGGAAATACCAGATCGTATGACGTCGTACTGTAAGGGCCACAGGTATAGTAACTCGGATCAAGTGTCAGGCCTAAACCTTTCACAGACTGACAGAGTTCTGTCGCAGTACGGGGGTCTTCGGTCAGTTGCCCTGTTTTGGTTTTGATGGAAAGTCGAATGCCATCGCGGCTGGCAATTTCCAGTAATGCTTTAAGCCGGTCAATTTCTGTATTAAACGGGGTCCCCAGTGGAGAAGCCGGGATGGTGATCTGTGCGATCCGCAACATCTTGGCTGCCTTGCACAAGGATTTAAACGCATCCGGTGTGATGTCGTTCTCCAGGCAGAAGGCGATGGGAGTGAGCCGGGTGGCTTCCCGAAAACGTGAATAAAAATCTTCAGGTGACGCGACGACTTCAGATGGTTTCAGATGATCGCTCTCTTCATTCATCCAGATTTCGATTTTGTCGAACTCCAGATCTGTGAGACGCTCACAACTGACTTCAAATGTTTCATCAGAAAAGCAACGTGATGATGCAGCTACAAACACGCCGAACACTCCCTTGTTGGCAAACGACAAAGCTATATGAGCACTCCGTCACAGACGATGTCTTGCCTGAAAAAAACTCAAACTTTAAAACAACCCACTTTATCTATTTTAAACTTACGGTCTCATAGAGTAGGAAACTACGATAATCTATCCCGGTTTTAACGATTCTGCAAGGTCGATCAGTTTTGAATATTACACCGGTTTTCCGATTCTTGGTGATTTTAACTATTGTTTGACTCGGAATGACCGATAAAAGAATTAAGTCTTTTGTAGGCCATTTACGATCTTAAACCAGTTCGGTGTCCGCAGAATTCTCAGCAGGTATCACTCATACCCAAAATCGAGCGCGAACGGAAACACGCTCAAATTCAGAAAAACCGGGGGAAAGGAAGCCAATGAAGCCTCACTTATTATGTAAAATGGCCGCTTGTCTGATTCTACCATTGTGTGTGGGATGCTCGAATAGCCAGGTCATTCGGGGTCAGTCGGCCGACGGAGAGTTCCTGATGCAGCAGCAGGCAAAAATGGCTAAATATCAGCAGGCCATGCACAAGCAATATGCAGGTCAGCAGCCACCCATTCAGCAGATGAGACACAGACAACAAGGGGGTGCGTACTGCCCACCGGGGAACGGCGGTGCTTATTGCCCACCAGGGGCAGGTGGCTGGAAAACCGGGCACAAAAATACCTACCATCAAAATAAACGTCCAAGAAACTATCAGACATACAAATATGTCCCTCCTGCAGCCGTCTATCCGCAGCAGAATCAGCCACTGGGAATTGTGCAGTATCCTTACTACACACACAAAGGACCAGATGACTTCTTCCTGAAATAAGAAATCAGGCTGATTAACCACTGATCATTGATTAAAGAACCGATTGAATTTTGACTCAATCGGTTCTTTTTTATTTTCAAAAGAGGGATGAATCATTTTCCGGTTTTTATATATAATCACTCGTCAACGAACCTGGTTTATGTGTCCCGGAAGATTTCTATTCCCTTTTTTGCAGTAAAACAAAAATGAATCATGATCCTGCCGATCTGGCACTAACAATAAAAACCATCGAGTCGATTGTCCCAGATGGTTATGGCCGTATGTCGATTCCCAGTGAGACCGACGAAGAACTCCAGGAACAGATTAAAATCGCCCTGCAGTTTGAAAACCGAAAAGACGTACTCTTAAATCAGCATGGCATCGATAACCTGTTGAAATTTGTGGAACGCATGGCTTCAGAATGCATGCGTGAATCGCGTTTTCAAGACTGTCTGTATGCAGCCCAGTCGCTGGAACTGCTGCTGTGCCAGCCCGATACTGATGAGCATCCCCTGATGGTCGCGCTGACACTGATTCATGATGCTTATTTTCGCCTGCCCGAACCACGTCCTGAATTTGATGCAGCGCAACTCCCCCACTTCTGTGCGAAATGGGACAGATTCGATCAGGAAAAAAGCAGCAAAGCAGTCCATTTTCGTATCAGGGAAGAACCAGAAGGGCCTCGCTATATCTGTTACTGGTAAGCGGGGCCCGTCTACGATGAGAACGCCTGTGCTTAGACAATCGCGTCTTCTGAGCTGTGTTCCTCAATCACAATGATCCAGAAGACCTTGCAGTAAAACTGGACACAGTCTAATTCGGCAATGGGATTTCCAGCTGTGACGGAACCGGTTTTACCGTTTTCTGATGCTGTTCTGCAGCCATTTTGAGCTCTTTGATGACGTCGGGATGGTCTTGGGCCACGTTATACTTTTCGGAAGGGTCATGTTCCAGATGGTATAATACCGGTGGATCATGTTCCTGGAATGGTTCGCGACCATAGGCAGGTTTTGTGATGAAGTGCGCTTTCCAGGGACCCTTTCGTAATGCCATCAGTTTAGTCCCTCGATAGTAGACCATTTCCTCGCGCGGGCTGTTTTCCTCATTCAATAATACGGAGGTGAGATCCACTCCATCGACCACGCGGTCGGTCGGGACCGTTCCACCCGCCAGATTAATGGATGTGGTGTAGATGTCCATCGTACTTCCCAGTTCCTGCGATACCGAACCCGAAGGAATGTGGCCGGGCCACCAGGCGATCGTTGGTTCACGCATCCCCCCTTCCCACGTACTGCCTTTCCCATCCCGTAGCAGGCCGGCTGACCCGCCCTGCTCGTTAAAGATCAGCCAGGGGCCATTATCGCTGCAAAACCAGACAATCGTATTCTGTTCCAGTCCTTGTGTTTTGAGTTCATCCAGAACCTGGCCGACACTCCAGTCAATTTCTTCAATCACGTCTCCATACAATCCGCGCCGGCTCTTGTCCTGAAATTCTGGGGAGCGAAAGAGCGGTACATGGGGCATGCTGTGGGCGAGATAGATGAAGAACGGCTGCCGCTTGTTCTGCTGAATCAGCTTAATCGCCTCTTCTGTATAGCGTTTTGTGATCGTAGTCTGGTCAGCCGGTTGTTCAACGACTTCTGTATCGCGCATCAGGGGAATATTCCAGAATTTGACTTCCGGTTTCAGGAAGATTTTGCGCCCCAGCTTGTGGTTTGCGGATCGATCCATGTCGTTGGAATAAGGAATTCCAAAGTAGCTGTCAAAGCCGTTGCTGGTAGGGAGAAACTGAGGCAGATGGCCCAGATGCCACTTACCAACACAAGCCGTTTTATACCCGGCTGTTTTCAAGGCTTCTGCGAGTGTGACTTCATTTGCAGGAATTCCTCCGCCGGAATCGGGGAACAGAACTCGTCGTTTGTCGCTGCACATACCTGAACGAATTGGATAGCGACCCGTTAACAACGCTGCCCGACTGGGGGTGCATACAGGAGCAGCCGAGTAAAACTGGGTGAATTTCATCCCTTCTGCTGCCATCTGATCCAGAGCAGGTGTCTTAATGGTGGGGTGTCCGAAGCAGGCCAGGTCCCCATAACCCAGATCGTCCGCGTAGATCACAATGACATTCGGTTTGGGGGCTGCGTAGATATCGGTGACTGAGGGTATTAGGAAGATCAGGGCAACAAGGTTGATCGCGTGTTTCTGTACCAGGTGACGAGTGAGTGCTGAGCGTTGCATCTAAAGCGTTCTCCCAGATGGGGTTTCGAGTAAATCTATATCAATGCATCCTATCGATTGTTCCCACTTTCCAGCAACGATGCAACCTGAAATCAGATTTTACTTATGTAAAACTTTGCGGGTTATGCCGATAACTCCTTCAGATACTAATACTTCATGTCCGAAATATGAATAAGGGTATTTGTGCTGCCCGAAGTACGCAGCGTTCATTTTGATCCGGGTTGGAAGAATCGGTTTAAGGCTGAAATATATGGAACAGGAAAGTAGTACGAAATTCGATGCAATGTCTGGTCCTGCTGACTGGCGTTCCCTGCAACATCATGAGAGCGTCGAGCAGATTGATCTTTTGATCCGCACCGCCCATTTGATCCGGGTTGCCTTGAATCAAAGTTTCTCGCAGCTGGAAATTAACGAAGTCCGCTATTCTGCATTGAAGGTGATCGACTCGGTCACCGAAGCCGGCTGTTCCCAATCGGAACTGGCGCGAAAGCTGGGGCAGTCCGAGTCCAATATCTGCACATTGATCGAACGCATGGAAGGCGACCAGCTGGTCATTCGTCGTCAGTCCCAGAAAGATCGACGGAAACGCGTGCTGGAAGTGACTGAGCAAGGCGCTCAATTGCTGGAACGGGTGAAGACCTTTCATGGCATCGTTTCGCAGCGACTGCTGGCATCACTCTCTGCCGATCAGAGAAGACAATTGAATGGCATGCTGCAATCATTATTAAAGACTGCACATATTCAGCGTTCTCAACGGGAAACCGTCAAAACATTTCCCGATACAGATGGGCCATTTCCCTTTCAGGGTACGCCCGCTGCTTAATGATTTCATTTTCTTTTCTTAGATACTACCAGGCTTTTTAATAAATTCTGTAACGGATGCTCATTCATGAGGCGCACAAGTCTGATTTCCTGTTGTGACACTTACAAACCAGTCCTCTCGGCCGCGGTGATGGTCTGTCTGGTCGTGCTGTCCGTCGGTTGCTCTCCCACATTCTGGGCTGATCAGGCCAACGCAGACAGTTATGAGATTCTGGCTGAGAAAGCCAACGACCCGGCATGGGAAGTTCCACGCTATGATGTGGAGCCGGATCCCCGCAGTCGGTTTTATGATCCGTACGATCCGAATCATGAGCCCCTGCCTCCCGACGATCCGGCGGCGAATGTTTACATGCACTGGTTACAGTGTAAAAAAGGTTATAAGAGCTGGCATAAATTTGGCCGTGCCCTCAGTATCGAAAACCCGGACTGGTTGGTGCAGTATGGGATCAGTCCTGAATTAAGTGCCGAAATCGCTGCTTCAGGCAATTCGTTACCCGGCACGGAATTACCGGCGCTGGAAGATGTCACACTGCGGGAAACAATTGATATTGCCAACATTAACAGTCGTGAGTATCAGTTTCAAATCGAAAATCTGTTCCTCGCTGCTTTGGATTTAACCTTTGGGCGTTTTCAGTTCGATGTGCGTTACCTGGGAGTGGGCGGTCAGAACCCTCAGGCCGAATTGAATCGCAGACGCCTGGCTAACGGGACTCAGGAACTGGATCTAAGCAGCCGAATGGGCGTCAATCAGGTTCTGCCCAGTGGTGCCCAATGGGCAGTTGAGCTGGCTAACAATACACTCTGGTTGTTTTCCGGATCGAATCAGACGAATTCTGTCAGTGTGCTTTCTTATTCCCTCGTGCAACCTCTGCTGTTTGGTGCAGGGCGGAAAGTCGTTTTGAACAACCTGACGCAGGATGAGCGAAATGTGTTGTATCAGACGCGAGTTCTGGCCCGCTTCCGTAAAACCTTTTTTACTCAGAACGTGGCAGGTGGGGATGGTTTTCTGCAATTGTTGCAACAGCTGCAGGTGATTTACAACGAGCGCGATAACATCAAGCGACTCGAACGCCAGGTGGAAATCCTCAGGGCACTCTCGTCACAAAAACCGAAAGTGCAGTCAGAGCGTCTTGATAAATTACCTGAGAACTGGATCATTCCACCAGAGCTGGTGGAGAAACTCGAATTCGATGACGAGGCGCGGATGCTCTCCTGGAAAGGGGAGATGACTGCAGAGCAGGAAAAACGTCTGCTCGCGCTCAGTGATGAAGATGATTATCAGGCGACCGTCGGCGAACTCGTGCAGCGGATTCGTACGGAAGTCGTCACACTGGATGTGGCCCAGTTGGAAACCAGGCTGGCGCAGTCGATCAACCGTTTGCGTTCTCTGGAACGGGCCTATCAGGATGCGCTGGGGAGATTCAAACTCTTTCTCGGTCTGCCCCCCAATATGCCCATGAGTATTGACGAATCTCTGCTCAAACCATTTCAGTTGATCGATCCCCTGCTGCCAGGTATCGAACAGGAGATCTATGACTATGTCGAAGTCTGGGCTAAGGTCTACGTGGAGGACTGGGAAGACCCCAATCTTGTCCCGCCAACCACTGCGGAACTGCTCAAGGTAGTGGAAGGTCTGGAAGTCTTGCAGGGACGTCTCGAAGAAGATGCTTTGCTGACGCTCGAGCAGGATATCAAAAATGTGGACCAGCTGCTGGGTGATAGCCAGGAGGGGGTCTCTGAGGAAATTCT
Organism: Gimesia algae; assembly: GCF_007746795.1. Taxonomy (NCBI): domain Bacteria; kingdom Pseudomonadati; phylum Planctomycetota; class Planctomycetia; order Planctomycetales; family Planctomycetaceae; genus Gimesia; species Gimesia algae. The sequence goes on along the minus strand of NZ_CP036343.1, from coordinate 6,373,578 downwards.
GGCCTTACGCAAACGCCGATTCCAGTCGGACGAAGACCGTGAACGGGTCCGTCAAAGTACAGCAAATGATATACGATTGTATTCTGGGGTCCGTAAGGAAATTCAGGAGATGAAAAGTCGTCTGGAAGGGCTGAAAGGCTTTTTGAGTGAAGAAACGCTCTCTAACGACCAGAAAAAACGAATTATCCTGGAAATGGCCAATTTGCGGGAAGACATGCTTAGAACCTCGCAGGGAATGCAAGTGATCGAAATTGGCTTGCGAGTCGAACTCATTACACTGGAACCATTTACGATGGATAGTACTGAGGCAGTGCGTCTTGGTATCGAGAATCGTCTGGACCTGATGAACCAGCGAGGATTCGTCATGGATGCCAGAAGATTGATGGAAGTGCGGTCTAATTCCCTCGAAGCGGTGTTAAATGTCGTAGTAGATGGAGACATAAGTACGCCTCTCGGCAAAAATAAGCCTCTTGACTTCCGCGGTAGTCAGGCGGGATTACGGGCCGGGATCGAATTTACGGCTCCGTTGTCATTAGTACAGGAGCGAAATGCCTATCGTGAATCTCAGATCGAATATCAGAGACAGCGTCGTACCTTTATGGAAGCGCAAGACGATGTGACATTTGATATTCGTCAGAGCTGGCGACAGCTGAATGTGCTTCGTCAAAACTTCGAAACATCACGGGTTCAGATTCGACTGGCGGCACTGCAGTACGACAGTGCAGTCGAAGCCACTTCAGACCCGGCCCAGGCTGGTCGAAACCAGGGGTTAAATCTGTTAAATGCGTTATCATCAGTATTGGAAGCACAAAACAGTTTAATCAGCAACTGGGTAAATTATGAACAAAACCGACTTAACATCTATCGAGATATGGGTATCATGGAGATAGATGAAAATGGTATTTGGAAAGACGATTTCTATCAACACCGCGCGGGAAGAATCAGGCCTACCAATGAGCACCGCCAATCCACCCCAGGAACAACAGAAACAAGAGTCACTGCAGCAGAAGACATCCAACCAGTCGTCTTCCGACCTGCAGCAGAACTCAACGCACTCACCGAAACAGAAGAGCCAGCGCAAACGCCTCAATAAAGCAAAGCTGCTGATCATTGCATTGATTGTCGGCGCGATACTGGTCCTGACGGTGCCTGCACTGCGCAAGCCGCTCTTTTCTGCCTTCTCTTCTGGGGCAAAGAAGAATACGACGTACATTACAGACAAGGCAACCCGAGGTCCATTTCGGGTGTCGGTGACCGAACGTGGTCAGCTTGACAGTTTGAATAACGTGACCCTGTCCAGCAAAGTCAAAGGCTTTACCACCATTCTCAGTATTGTTCCCGAAGGAACAATGGTTGAGAAAGGGGAAGTGGTTTGTGAACTCGATTCATCCCTGCTGGTGGATAAAGAAAAACAGCAGCAGATTCAGGTAACACAGACGGAAGCAGAGCTGAAGCAGGCCGAAGAAAATGTTGAGATCCAGAAGACGCAAAATGAAAGCGATACGTCCGCTGCTGAGCTGGCGTTAGTGCTGGCGAAACTCGATCTGGAGAAATTCCTCAAAGGGGAATCTCAGCGAGATCTCAATGTGAAAGAAGGTGCCATTACCAAAGCGCGTGAGGACCTGCAGCGCGCCGAAGAAACATTCGAGTTCTCGAAACGGATCGCCAAAAAAGGTTATAAAAGTCAGAACGACGTCGAAGCCGACCGCATCAATGTGGTAAAAGCGGAGATTGATCTGGAGATTGCCAAAGAAGATCTCAAAGTAGAAAAAGATTACGTTCAGACCCGCAAACATAAAGAGTTGGAAGCAGACGTAGACGAAAAGAAACGAAACCTGGATCGTGTGATCCGTCAGGGCATTGCTACGCAGGCTCAGTTCGATGCACGCCTCAAAGCCAGCCAGTTAACTTATGAAGTCGAGAAAAGTGAACTGGAACGTATTCGTGAGCAGATCCTGGCCTGTAAACTGATTGCACCTCAAAATGGTCAGGTCGTTTATGCCAACCAGGACAGTGGCCGTCGCAGCAGTGGGGAAGATGTGATTGAAGAGGGGACAGAAGTCCGCGAACGTCAGTCCATCATTCAACTCCCCGACTTCTCGCAGATGAAAGTGGATGCCCGCATTCACGAATCAAAAATCAGTATGATCAATCAAGGTTTGCCTGTTGATATCCGCGTTGACGCCTTTCCGGAACAACTCTATCGAGGTGTTGTCGATCAGGTTTCCTCGGTGCCAATTTCTTCCAACTGGATGCGACCTGACTTAAAAGAATATAAAGCCACAATCCGAATTCTGCCTGACAATGGTGACATCACCAAGCTCAAGCCGGGTTTGACAGCCGAAATTGAAATTCGCGTTGATCAGCGCCCTGATATTCTACAGGTGCCGGTACAGTCGGTGATCACGATTGGCGAGCAGCGCTATATGTTTATTTTAATGCCAGGTGGAACGTCAGAACGCCGAGAAGTCAAAATCGGTCAGGCCAGTGATACCATGATCGAAATTCTATCTGGCATCAAAGTCGGTGAAGAAGTGATTCTAAATCCACGAACCCACTTCGCCGATGAACTGATCGACTTGGAAGAACAGCTGGCTATGGAAAAGAAAAAGCAGGCTGAGAAACAGGGGCCCGGTAGTGGGGATGCAAAGCCGGCTGGTCCCGCTGCTGGTAAAGCAGGCGGTGAAAAACCTCGTGGTGAATCGGCAGAGAAGAAAAAACCTGCCAGTGGAAATGCAGGCAGCATGCTGCAGCGTCTGGATAAGAACTCTGATGGAAAAGTCTCCAAGGATGAAGCTCCGGAACGCATGCAGGAACGCTTCGATGAACTGGATGCGAATAAGGACGGTTTCCTGGATGCCGGCGAACTCAGTAAGCTTCGCGGTCCCGGCGGGGGAGCAGGCGGTTCAGGAGGCGCGAGGCCCGGTGGAGAAAAACGACCATGAAGCTTGCTGCTCAAGTGATCGACCTCACCAAGTTCTATGATCTGGGGTCGGTTGTGGTCAAAGCGTTGCGGGGAGTGTCTACGGACTTCCCAGAAGGGGATTTTGTAGCCATTATGGGCTCCTCCGGTAGTGGTAAAAGTACCATGCTGAACCTGCTGGGTGCTCTGGACCGTCCGACCAGTGGCCAGTACATCCTCGGCGGCCGCGATGTCTCTACGCTGGATGACGATGAACTCTCAGAGATGCGGAACGACATGATCGGATTTATCTTTCAGTCGTTCAATCTGATCACACAATATACAGTACTCGAAAACATTGAAGTCCCCCTGCTCTACCGGTCTGGTTACCCGGCGATTGGACGCATCGAGCGGGAATGGTGTATGGAACTGGCACGCATGGTCGGGCTGGGTGATCGCATGGATCACCGCCCCTTTCAGTTGTCCGGGGGACAGCAGCAGCGTGTGTCCATTGCCCGCGCGTTAGTCAATGACCCTCAAATTATTCTGGCAGACGAACCAACCGGAAACCTGGATTCCGCCACCGAAGCAGAAATCATGGATATCCTCCATAAATTGAATGCGGAGGGGCGTACCATTATCATGGTGACCCACGAACCGGCTATCGCCAAACAGACCAAACGTCAGATCATGATGAAAGATGGTCTCATTGAGAGTGAAACCATCCTGCAACAGGCCCTCCCTGCCTCTTAACGCGACGGATAGTCGCCCTTTTAATTCTTCTTCTGTATTACATTCAGGCACTTCGCATGTCCCGTATTATTCGTATCGTTCGACTCGCTTTAAAAAGCTTAATGCTGCATAAGCTGAGGTCCGGACTGACGATGCTGGGGATTGTGTTCGGTGTGTTCTCCGTGATTGCGATGCTGGCGATTGGTGAAGGGGCCAGCGCCCAGGCACAGAAGCAGGTTCTTGAACTGGGGGCCACAAATGTCATCGTCCGTAGCGTCAAGCCGCCTCATGAAGTCACACAGTCTTCCACACGCAGCCGCGTTCTGCAGTACGGCCTGTTGCGTTCTGATTATAAAATTTTGACGGAAACTCTACCAACCATCACCAGTGCGGCTCCCATTCGCGAAGTGGACCGGGAAATTCGTTATCTCAAAGAAGCCATGAATGCCCGCGTTGTGGGATGCACCGCTGACTATCTGGAGATGAATCATCTGATGCTCTCGCAAGGGCGGTTCCTGACAGGCAGTGACCAGGAAAAACTGTTGAACGTGACCGTGATTGCCAACGAAGTGGCCAACAGTCTGTTTAAATTTGAAGACCCGCTCGGCAAGTCCATTCGTATCGGTCCCATGTTTTACACTGTGATAGGTGTTACGAAAGACAGGACAGCATCCGCAGCCATCGGCGGCAGTCTTTCCGGTCAGGATTATAACAAAGACGTCTATATTCCCATCAAAACCCTGCAGGCGCGCGAAGGGGATCTGGATATCAAAAATCAGGCTGGCAGTATGACAGCCGAACACATCGAACTCAATCAGATCACCCTGCGTGTGAATCATAAAGATGCTGTGCTGCCAACCGCCCAGGCAATTCGAGAGACACTCGATCAGTCACATCCGCGCACGAAAGACTATGCAGTAGTTGTGCCTTTGGAACTGTTAAAACAGGCGGAACAGATCCGAATGATCTTTAACGTCGTGTTGGGGTCGATCGCCGCCATCAGTCTGGTGGTGGGAGGCATCGGAATTATGAACATCATGCTGGCGACCGTCACCGAGCGGACACGTGAAATCGGTGTGCGACGTGCGCTGGGTGCGCGTCAAAGGGATATCATCGAGCAGTTCCTGACCGAAACCATTGTACTGGCCGGGTCGGGAGGGTTGATTGGCGTGGTCTTTGGATTACTGACCCCGCTTTCCTTTCTGGGGATTCAGTGGTTCGTACAGAACTTTGTCATGGAAGGGAACTCCGCGGGCTCGGAAGTCGGCCGTATGTTTTTTGATCTCCATCCCCAGATTGCCTTCTGGAGTCTGCCCGTTGCCTTTGGAATCTCTGTGACCATCGGAATTATCTCAGGGATTTACCCGGCGATTTCTGCAGCACGCCTTGATCCGATTGAAGCACTCAGGCACGAATAAACGTCTGATTTCTGTCTGCCGTTTCGCCGGTCGTTTCCTATTGTGGAATTGAAAGAATCTGATTTCCTCTATGAAAAATTCAGGTTAAGCTGTTCCACTCTCCTGTCTGGCTCTTACAATAGAAGTGTGCTCACTCCGCAGCACCCTCATCCTATTTTGAACCTACCTCATGTTGCCAACCAGAAGATGGAGAATCAGGCATGCCAGGAAAGTCAGCTTTTCTGAATCAAATCCCCTGCACTGTTGCACTTTTCACTCTGCTGTTCGCCGGCGGTTTCTCGTCCGCTTTAGCTGATGAAAAAACTCCCGCTGCCCCGGCCGATACCGAAATTAAAAATCCCTTTCCAGATCGCCCCCAGGCACCGAGTATTGATGGTGGTATAGGGTGGTTGAATACTTCCGGAGAGATCACACTAAAAGATCTGCGGGGAAAAGTCGTCCTCATCGATTTCTGGACCTATTGCTGTATCAACTGCATGCACGTACTGCCGGATCTGGCGTACCTGGAAAAAAAGTATCCCAACGAACTGGTGGTTATCGGCTGTCATTCTGCCAAATTTGATAATGAAAAAGAGACCGATAATATCCGCCGCGCCATTCAGCGTTATGAAATCAAACACCCCGTCATCAATGATGCGAATATGACGGTCTGGCGGAAGTTTGGTGTCCGTGCCTGGCCTTCAATGGTCTTGATTGATCCTGAAGGAAATTACTGCGGTCATCTCTCAGGCGAAGGCAATCGGGAAGTGCTGGATAACGTTCTGGAAAAGGTCATCGCTTATCATCGCGCCAAAGGCACACTCGATGAGACTCCCGTGCATTTTGAACTGGAGTCTGCCAAATTAAAACAGACGCCACTCAAGTTCCCTGGCAAACTGCTCGCCGATCCCGCTCAGCAGCGATTATTCATTTCCGACAGTAATCATAACCGGATCGTGATTGCTTCACTGGATGGAAAACTGATTGACGTCATTGGCTCCGGTCAGATCGGTAACCAGGATGGCGGCTATAAAACGGCCTCCTTTGATCATCCGCAGGGAATGGCTCTAGTGGGTAATACATTGTTTGTGGCTGATACCGAAAACCATCTGATCCGGACAATCGATCTTGAGAAAAAACAGGTCAGTACACTGGCCGGCACTGGGGAGCAGGCGCGTTTTCGTTCTGCAGGCGGGAAGCTGAAAGAAGCTGCTCTCAATAGTCCCTGGGCCCTGGCGGTGATAGATGATGTGCTCTATATCTGCATGGCGGGACCGCATCAGATCTGGTCTCACAAACTCGGTTCCGATGAAATAGGCGTTTATGCCGGCTCCGGACGGGAAGACATTACCAACGGTCCTCTGGAAACCTCTGCTTTCGCACAGACGTCAGGTATCGCCGTTGATGGTGATGTTTTCTATGTCGTTGACAGTGAAGGCTCTGCTGTTCGCAAGGTGGATACGAAGAACAAAACCGTTTCCACAATCGCAGGAACCTCCGACCTCGAACGGGGCAGGTCACTGTTCGAATTTGGTGACAAAGACGGCATTGGGGAAGAGGCACGCCTGCAGCATCCGCTGGGTGTTCTGTATGACAACGGACGTCTGTTTGTTGCCGACACTTACAATCATAAACTGAAAACCATTGATCTGAAGACGAACGAAGTCAAAACGTTTCTGGGAACCGGCAACGATGGCAACAGCCTGAACCCGGTTGAGTTTTCTGAACCATCGGGCCTGGCGAAGGTAGGAAATCAGCTTTTCGTGGCTGACACCAACAATCAACGAATCTGTGTCGTAAATCTGGACGATCACAAAGTCAGTGAATTCAAAATTGCTGGCTTAACGCCTCCCAGCCTGCCGAAAACAGTCGACAATAGCTTTGCGGCAGCTTCAGGCAAGGCATTGAGTGTTACTCCCCGGAAAGTCGTTCCTGGTGCGGCATTAAAAATTAATGTAACTCCTCAGCTACCCGCGGAATATAAACTTTCCCCGTTGGCGCCGGTGAAGTTTACCTTCAAGTCAGCAGAAAATCCCGAGGTCATCCTGGCTCGTGGAAAAGGGGCCGTTGAAGGTGATCAGCTGGTCCTGCAGTTGCCGGCATTGAAGCAACTGTCGGGCACATACGTTTTGAATCTGCGGTTTGGTTACTGTCGCGACGGAGTTGGCGGCTTATGTAAACAGCATTCTGCACAGTGGAATATTCCCCTGCAGGCTGACAAAGGGGCCAAAAATGATGGTGTTTCCCTGTCTCTGGATCTTTCAAAAGAGTAATCACAACAGAAATAATCTGATGCGAACGGTTGCTGATCTCTCATTCTGACAGGGCAGCAACCGTTTTTTTATTACCTATTATTCCATTAAAATTCAAATCTGAGTCTCGTGGGTTAGCTATAATACCGAATTTTCAGCAACTTACAGACAATGTGGTGCGCTAATGCCAGACTGGCATAGCGATTGCGATTCTTTTCTCAGGCAGACGGTTTAAAATCAATCTGTTTTTTTAATATGGTCTGCGGTATAAAATCTGAGACAGGAGAAACCGTAATGGCAGAGAATGAAAAAAATTACGACCTGGCAAAAGAGCGGGTCGAGAAGAAAATGGGATTTATGATCCATTGTGGTATTTACGTAGTTGTTAATGCCGGCCTGATTGCGTTAAACCTGACGCGATCTCCAGACAGGTACTGGTTTATCTGGCCCCTTCTAGGCTGGGGAATTGGTGTTGTCATTCACGCTATCAAAGTATTCGGACCTGCCCGTTCAGCCAGCTTAAAAGAAAAAATGATTGAGAAAGAACAGTCAAAACTCAATCAGTAGATTTGAACAACAATAGAAAAGCACTTCATGACTGCAACTGATCCGATCTGCCACATGGAAGTCGACGAGTCCACTGCCTTGCACGCAACCGTCGAGGGTCAAGACTGGTATTTCTGCAGCCAGGGATGCCGCGACAAGTTTGTTGCGCAGCATGCAGAGCCTGAGCCAGCGGATAAAAAGAGCTGCTGTCATCATGGCCCGCCTGATCACCATGCGAAGCACCAGTCTCACAAACAGGATTCCAAAGATGTACCGGCTGGCACGATCTATTCCTGTCCCATGCATCCTGAGATTGAGCAGGTAGGGCCAGGCAGCTGTCCGATCTGTGGCATGGATCTGGAACCGCTGATGCCTCAGAAAGAGGATTCGCCGGAAGAAGCAGCCGAATATGAGCTTATGGCCCGTCGTTTCTGGGGTGGGCTGATTCTGGGTATGCCGGTGTTCCTGTTGGCAATGCTGCCTATGACCGGGATTCCGGTTCATAACTGGATCTCACCAACTGTATCAGGCTGGATTCAGTTTCTGCTCAGCACGCCTGTGATGTTCTGGGCTGGCTGGCCTCTGTTTGAACGCGCTTACCGTTCGATCATCAGTATGAATCTGAACATGTTTACGCTGATCGGAATTGGTACGGGCACCGCCTACATTTACAGCGTGATTGCATTGGTGGCTCCCGGAATCTTTCCCGCTTCTTTTCAACATGAGGGAACGGTCGAGCTCTATTTTGAAGCCACTGTTGTGATCACGGTACTGGTCCTGCTGGGGCAGATGCTGGAATTGAGGGCTCGCAAGCGGACAAACAGCGCGATACAGGAACTGCTCTCCCTTGCCCCGCCGACTGCCCATCTGGTCGTCGATGGCGAAGAACGGGAGATCTCGCTGGAAGAAGTACAGGCAGGTAATCTGCTGCGTGTACGTCCCGGCGAAAAGGTGCCCGTCGATGGTCTCGTTCAGGAGGGAAAAAGCCTGATTGATGAATCGATGATTACCGGCGAATCAGTACCCGTTACGAAAGAGCAGGGGGACGACGTCATTGGAGGGACTGTCAATCAGACCGGTTCGTTTCTGATGAAAGCCGAAAAAGTCGGGGGAGAGACACTGCTGTCACAGATTATTCAGATGGTCTCCAGTGCACAACGCAGCCGCGCACCGATTCAACGGGTGGTCGATACGATTGCTTCTTATTTTGTGCCTGCTGTTCTGGCTGCCTCTGTACTGACCTTCCTGCTCTGGAGCTGGTTGGGACCGGAGCCCCGCTTCGCGTATGCTCTGATCAATGCGGTGGCCGTGTTGATTATCGCCTGTCCCTGTGCACTCGGTCTGGCAACTCCCATGTCGATCATGGTGGGTGTCGGTCGTGGTGCAAAGCAGGGTATCCTGATCAAAAACGCGGAAGTGCTCGAGACCCTGCAGAAAGTGGATACACTGGTCGTTGATAAAACGGGTACACTCACCGAAGGTCGACCAAGTCTGACAGAATGTATGCCTGCTGCGAATTATAGCGAAGCGGATCTGCTGCAGATCACAGCATCGGTCGAGCAACACAGCGAACATCCCCTCTCACAGGCAGTTGTGGTTGCCGCAAAAGAACGGGGGTTGAAACTGAAGGACGTCAGTGACTTCGACTCAGTGACTGGTGCAGGGGTTAAAGGCACTGTCGATGGAAAGCTGGTATTGATTGGTAGTGCGTCCTTTTTACGGGATCAGTCGATCAACATCAAAGACGAACTGAGTTCGCAGGCGGACCAACTCCGCGAACAGGGGCAGGGCATCATTTTTATTGCAGTGGCGAACGAGTTTGCCGGCTTTCTCTCCGTTTCAGATCCGATTAAAGAGACCACTGCTCAGGCAATTCAGAAGCTACATGCCCTGGGTCTCACGATTGTGATGGTGACAGGCGATAATGAAAAAACGGCGCGGGCGGTCGCGAAGTCGCTCAACATCGATGATGTGGAAGCCGGGGTGAAGCCGCAGGACAAATACGAAAAAATTAAAGCGTTACGGAATGCAGGTCACAAAGTCGCGATGGCCGGAGACGGTATTAACGATGCGCCTGCCCTGGCAGAAGCCGATGTGGGCATTGCCATGGGAACAGGAACTGATGTCGCTATTGAAAGTGCCGAAGTCACACTCGTTAAAGGGGATCTACGTGGCGTTGTCGATGCCATTGACCTCAGTCGGCTGGTGATGAAGAACATCCATCAGAACCTGCTGTTTGCCTTTGGTTATAATGCTCTGGGCATACCGATCGCCGCAGGTATTCTGGTCCCCTTCCTGGGAATGCATGCTCTGTTAAGCCCGATGATTGCTGCAGCGGCGATGAGTTTCAGCTCGATCTCCGTGATTGGTAATGCACTCCGACTGCGTTTAAAATCCTGATTGCTGAGTTCAATCGGCCTGTTTTTTCGCTTTGATAATGCGCTTGATTTCTTGCAGCAGTAGAAAATGTCCCGGTTTAGCCATACTTCCATGGGTAAATCCATCCAGCTCAAACAATTGAGCCTGCGGATGTTTGACTACCTGTAACAGGCGATGCATGTAAGCGTTTTCTTCGTATCGTGTGGGGAATTCCAGTTCCCGGTCACCGGTGATCAGCAGGATCGGCGGTGCATCTTTACGTGCATGAAACAACGGAGCCATGTCATCGATGATTGGTTGATCGCGCTCGATTCCCATCTCTTCACGAACCGTCATATGAGTGATGCAGTGTCCGCTGTAGGGAATCAGGCCGGCGATGTTATTCGCATCGATCTCGTGTGCAGCGAGCCAGCGTCGATCCAGACCCAGCATACTGGTCAGGTAGCCGCCTGCGGAATGACCGGCGACGAAAATCAGCTCGGGATTGCCGCCATACTCTTTGATATGTTGAAACGTCCAGGCCACCGCTGCCGCAGCGTCTTCGAGATAAGCCGGTTTTTTGGCTTTGGGAAACAGGCGATAGTTGACAGCAACAATCGCAATCCCCTGGTCCTGTAGTTCTTTGGGAATGGATTTACTGCCCCCTTTCAAGCCGCCGCCATGAAACCAGACGACCGTCGGAAAGCCTTTGATTTTCGTTGGATAATACAGGTCCAGCTTACAGCGTTCCTGCATGTATTCGTTCTGCTGTGTCTGCTCTGCCGTGTAATACGGGATGTCGTTCAGCGTTTTATAGTCGTTGGTAGTTTCCTCAGCATAAGTAACCTGCATCGCAGTGATCAACAATGTCAGTATCACCATGGGGAATCGGATTTCTCGCTGTCGCATCGCTCTACCTTCTTATCTCAAATTGAAAATTAAGTTTAAGTTTTTGTATGGTGCAAATTTTTAGCGAGCAGGAATGCTCTGCCGTTAAAACCCGGTATGGGGTTTTGTCTTTTGTGGCTGGTCTGGTTCAAGAAACCAGGGGACCTCTTTTTTCAGCCATTCGGTGATTGCTTTACTCGCGATCGCGTTGGCTTGACCGTTGGGATGATGGTCCGTGGGGTGCACCCAAAGATCTGACGTTTTCTGTCCTTCAAAAGCATCGGTCAGATCCAGTACGGGAAGGCCGGCCTGTTCTGCGATTGCTGCGACTTGTGCATGGATGGGTTTCAGCGGGTACTCCGATTCAAAACCTTCCATCAGTGGATAGATTACAAACACGGAGCGGCAGCCTGGGATCTTAGGAATTGTTTGAATCGTTTCTTTGAAAACACGCAGATTTTCTTTGTTGAACTCAGGGTCGTACGAGTCGAGATACCATTGTACGGTTTCCCGTTTGATTTTGTCCATTTCGAAAGGAGCGGTCAGTAGGCTAACGGATTTCAAGTAGCCTCCATGCCAGCTGTTTTTTTTGTAATCGTCGAGGTACTGATCACGGATCTGAACCAGGTCATTGATATATTTCTGTCGTTCCGCGAGTCGTGGATGCAGCGGGATGTCATTCGGGATAAAGACAAAGATCGCCCGATGGCAGTCTGCTTCCCGGGTGATGGCTGCCAGGATCTGCAGCTCATCCATGGTGTTCGCACCCACCTGACCGCCATTGATGACCTCATATTGATTTCCCAGCTGAGATTCCAGTTGGCGGGAGATGGTTTTTTCAATGGGAACCCCTTCGCCGAAGACAAACGAGTCTCCTACACAGGCAATCCGCATCACGTTCTCAGGGGTCCCGTTCGAATATTCGCGGTCCCGGATCCCTTTGGAAGAATGCGTGTATTTCACACACCAGGGTGTCTCTTCGAGGCGGTCCAGTGGCAGGGGTTTCGGATTGAGCGTATAAGTCAATAATTCCCATTTCCCTTGTGAGGTATCTGGTACCGGCGAGAATTCTGCGTGAGGATTGTCAGGATAGCATTGATAATAGGTAATCTGATCCTGCTGTGTCAGATCAGCGAGCTGTCGTTTGGAAATCAATCGCGGGGGCTCAACGTCGAAAACACGCACGAGCGTTTCTACAACGACCAGACTGAGCAGCAGTCCCACACCCAGAGCAGCGAGACGAAACAGAATGGTTTTGTTTCTGCTGCGTCCAGGTGTCGCGGGTGTATTCTGGCTGGATTTGTTATTGGAAATCTGATTCAAGTGGATTTCGATCTGACGGAAAAGGTTTCAGAAATGTGAGTCTCTGATTATAAGTTTTGTGGTCACATAGTTTCTATTGTTTTTGATACAAATCAATTCGTTTTTGGATATCTCGTGCCGGCTCTGAGCCTGCAGGCACAAGTTTCAATGCGGTGTTTAGCGCGGAGAGAGCGGCAGTGGTCTGTTGAAGCTGCTGTAACGATTCTGCCAGGTTGTAGTAAGCGGGGGCCAAGTCATCTGCATATTTGATGGCGGTTTCAAACTTGGGTATCGCTTGCGTGTGTTGTCCCTGTTGTTGCAGAATGGTTCCCAGCAGGTTGGATGTCAGCGCCAGTTCCTGACGAATTTTCTGATAAAGGGCAGCAGAAGACTTTGGATCGATATTGTTCAGAGCCGTTTCATAATGCCGAATCGCCTGAGGCAAATTTCGATTATTCGCAGCGATCAGTCCCAGGTTAAATTCGTTCGCTGGATTGATGGAACCCCGTTTTCGTGCACGTTCAAACTGTTGGATTGCGTTCTGCTCCTCCCCCAGTTCCAGGTATAGCATCCCCAGGTTTTCATTCAGGGCAACGTCATCAGGTTGAAAGCGTAGTGCCCGTTGGTAATACTTCAATGCGTCCTTAAAGTTTTGCTGTTTGCGTGCGATATTTCCCAATCCTTGCAGCGCAAAAATGTTTTGGGGGTCCGCCTGCAATGTCTGCAGATAATGATCGAAGGCGTGTTTGAGCTGATCCTGTGATTCAGAATAGACACCCAGCGCCAGGTGGGCTCCCGGATGCTGTGGATCGATTTCCAGCACGCGTTGATGGTGTTTGATCGCCTCTGTTTCCTTTCCGAGTTTCATCAGAGTGGTGCCCAGGTTCTGGTGCGTGCCCGCATCATCGGGGATCACTGCCAGCGATTTTTCGAAGTAATGCAGGGCAGTGTCATACTTACCTGACTGAAAGGCAAGATGACCCAGGTTGCTCAATGCGATGAAAGCACGCGGGTTGACAGTCAGGCAATGTTGATACAAGCTTTGATTGCTGCCCCAGGTGGCCGTCTGGAAATAGCTCAGGCTGGCACAGACCAGCAGGAGTACAGTTACGACTATCCGCGGGGCAAGATGGGAAACGCCACGCATGAGCCAGGCTACCGCCAGTGCAGGCGCCAACAGGGAGAGATAGACGTAGCGGTCCGCGACATTGGATACAAACTGGTAGGCGAAAGGAATCAGGCCCAGTACAGGCAGCAGCCCGACGATGAAGACTCCTGCGATCGTCAACCAGATTCGACGTTGTCTGACAAAGCAGGCGATCAGTAACAGGACACAGGGAATGATCCAGAACCAGTATAATGTTCCGGTTTCCAGAATCAGTTGGATACTTTTATCGTACTGCATCGCCAGGGGATAAGGTACGACCAGTTTCCATAAATAAAAGGTCAGTGAATCCCCGGCGATCAACGGGCGAGCCCAAAGGGGACTTTCAAACAACAGTTCTGCCTGTTCTCCGCGATTCAGCAGAATGAAGGCGACAGCCAGAATCAGCCAGCCAGCAATCCAGAGACGCAGCGATTTTAACTGTGCAGGGAAAAAACCGATCACGAGAATTCCAATGATCAACGGGGTCGTCACAGAACTGGGTTTGGCCAGCAGTGAGAGCAGAAAACAGAAACTGGCGGCAATTAGAGGACTATGTGAGGCAGGCTTGGGTTTTGACTCAGAAGAAGAGCCAGGCTGCTCGTGAGATGTATTATGAGATGCAAATATGAGTGAAAAATAGATCGCGCTAATCGAAAAACAATTGCTTAATAACCCCCGCGTCTCGCTGATCCAGACCACGGATTCCACCTGCAGTGGATGTAACAGGAACAACAGACCTCCCAGACAGGCAGCCTGTCGATCTTTGACCAGCAGAAACAGAATCTGGTAGATCAGCAGCGAATTGATGAGGTGCAGGCACAAGTTCCCTGCGTGAAACAGGTAGGGTGAGAGTTCGTCCTGATTTTGCCCCCCCAGTAGTCGGGTAATTGCCGTTTCACCCGCAAAAAAAGTGTAGCTGAGAGGAATATACAGCCCTTCGTAAGGCTCGGACCAGATCTTTCCCAGGCTGCTGAGTGTTACAGGGTTCAGATTTGGGTTCTGTGTGAGATGCATCTCATCGTCCCAGTCCAGCAGTGGATACGCCAGGCAGCGTGAGAACACAAGGAGCAGGAGAACAAGAAAGAGAAAAGCAACTTTCAGCAATGATCGCTGGTCAACATTTTCGGATGACAGTGAGGATTCATCTGATTCAATAGGAACTATGTCATTCATCGCTGGTGATCTTAATATGCCAAGCCTGTCCGACGAAACTGCTGAGGGAATTCCGCCGAGGATTGACTCGCTTCGGTACGGCAACCGTTGTATGATCTTATTTAACAATGTTTATTGAGGGAAAGCAAATCAATCCTGATTCAGGTTGAGTGTAGCGTCTCTCGTGTTCTTCTTCGTGGCACTCACGGAAGAATCAGATTACTCGATTGAATCTGAGTGGACTCTTGCATATAAAAATCTGGCAGTCAGTCGAATTCCCATGTCTTACAGTATCAGGGTAGAGGTCAATTTGGTCCCGTTTACGATGCATCACCGATTTTCGGTTGTACTGTTTCTGTTCTGGATTTCGCTGATCTCCGGTTGTGAGCAGGTTAAACCGGAACCCGAGCAAACGTCTGCCAGTCAGGTTGCTCCTAAGGTAAAAAGCAACAAGTCATCTATTCAGGCAGCTGCAAAACCGGCACCATTTCAATTTAGAGAGATCGCTCACCAGAGTGGTCTCGAATTCACTTATTATGGAAATCCCAGTCCACAACATTACATGGTGGAACAGAATGGAGGCGGGGTCGCGCTGTTTGATTTTGATGGTGACCAGTGTCTGGATGTGTTTCTTTCCAACGGCTCTCATTTTGATCGCCCGGCTGAAGAGGCAGGTGAAGTGCATCGGCTGTATCGTTCCATAGGAAGGCTCCCGCAAGAAGTGCAATTTGAAAACGTTGCAGCGGTCGCGGGTGTAGAGCGTTCCGATTTTGGGATGGGGGTTGCCTGCGGAGATTATAACAACGACGGGTTTGTTGACCTGTATTTATGCACGTTTGGAAAAAACTATTTCTGGGAAAATAACGGAGATGGTACATTTTCTGATATCACTGAGACAACCCTGACCGGAGATGAACGTTGGGGCGCCAGTGCCGCGTTTGGGGACCTTGACGGAGATGGAGACCTCGACCTGTATGTTGCCAACTATGTGGAGTATTCCCGCGATGAACCACCCTGCTATTTAACCATTCGTTCGCAGCGGGTGAAGATTTCCTGCGGTCCGATCGGCAGAATCGCGCAGCAGGATCTGTTGTTTGAGAACCGGGGGGATGGTCGGTTTGTGGATCGCTCAGAGTCGGCAGGCATCATTCAGCCCACCGGGGGTAAAGGGCTGGCAGTGCAGATTGTTGATCTGAATCGGGATGGCCTGCTCGATATTTTTGTCGCGAATGACACATCAGATAATTTTCTGTTTATCAATCAGGGAAACCTGAAATTCGAGGAACAGGCGCTGGTCCTGGGGGTAGCTGTCGGCGATCAGGGGGAACCGCAGTCATCAATGGGGATTGCCTGTGCTGACTTCAATCGTAACGGTCTGCTGGATCTGTTCGTCACCAATTTTGAAAATGCGGCTAATGATTTCTATGAACAACTGGAGGTCGGCGGATATCTGACCACCAATTCCCGCCTGGGGCTGGATACCACATCACGGCCCATGCTGGCGTTCGGAACCATCTTTGCCGATTTCAACCTGGACCGGTGGCCCGATCTGTTTATTGCAAACGGGCATATCTGGGATTTGAGTGCACTGGGAACCGAGCATGAATACGAAATGACACAACAGTTATTTTATAATCGGCAGGGAAAACGGTTTCAGGATGTCTCACTGGAATCGGGGCCTTATTTTCAATCCAAATTCCTGGGGCGGGCGACTGCAGTCGGTGATATCGATAACGATGGCGATGCCGACCTGCTGGCGACGCATGAAATCAAACCGGCGGCCCTCCTGCAGAATGAGAGTCCGATGCAGGGCAAAAGTGTGCGACTGCGATTCATCGGTGTCAAAGGCCCGCGAGAACCTCTGGGCTGTACTCTGAAAGTCGTGACCGGGGATGTGGAGCAGATTCTGGTGATCCCGGCGGGAGGCAGCTATCAGGCGTCCAGCGATCCACGTGTGATTGTGCCCACAGGCCATGCGACTTCGATTCAAAGCCTGGTTCTCACCTGGCCTGATGGCAGCCAGGAAGAGTGGAACGATTTGCCGACCCAGGGAGAGCTGACGCTGATTCAGGGGACGGGACAGTAACCGCTCTTGCAGATTCACTTTTGTTTGTGGTACTAAGGTGTTCCATTTTCATGACGGTTCAACCCACTTTGATTTCTCAATATTCGGACTGAGTACTGCATGACAGCGATTCTGGGGATCTCCGCATTCTATCATGATTCAGCAGCTGCCATCATTGTGGATGGTGAGATTATCGCTGCTGCTCAGGAGGAACGGTTTACCCGTATCAAACATGATGCTGCGTTCCCCGAACAGGCAATCGCGTATTGCCTGGAAGAAGCAGGCCTGACGCCTGATCAGATCGACCTGGTTGGTTTCTATGAAAAACCGTTTTTAAAGTTTGAACGCCTGCTGGAAACAACGCTGGCTTTCGCACCGTGGGGAATCAAAGCATTTCTGAATTCGATTCCCAGCTGGCTCAAAACCAAGCTGCATCTTCCCCGCGTGATCTATGACGGATTACATCAGCAGTACAATAAGCGGATCGTGTTTGTGGAACATCATGAGTCACACGCCGCCAGCGCCTTCTTTCCCGCGCCGTTCGAGGAGGCAGCTTTTTTGACGGTGGATGGCGTCGGAGAATGGGCGACCGCCAGTCATGGAGTCGGGCGGGGAAATCGCATCGAAATTCAGAGCGAACTCTACTTTCCCCACTCTGTCGGCTTGTTGTATTCCGCATTTACTTATTATTGCGGGTTCAAAGTGAACTCAGGCGAATACAAACTGATGGGACTGGCCCCGTACGGGGAACCCCGTTATGTCGATCTGATTCGCGATAATCTGGTGGATATCAAGCCCGATGGATCGATTCGCCTCGATTTATCCTATTTCAATTATTGTCATGGGATGACCATGACTTCGAAGAAATTTCATCAGCTGCTGGGAGGAGAACCCCGCCAGCCTGAATCACAAATCACGCAGCGCGATATGGATCTGGCCGCTTCCATTCAGGTGGTGACTGAAGAGATTCTGATGAAAATGGTGCAGCATGTGCATGCCCAGACCGGACTCTCGCAGCTGTGTATGGCTGGTGGAGTCGCCTTAAATTGCGTCGCCAATGGTAAGATCCTGCGGGAAGGTCCCTTTGAAAAGATCTGGATCCAGCCTGCAGCGGGAGACGCAGGGGGCGCACTGGGCGTGGCATTATTCCTCTGGCATCAGCTACTCAAGCAGCCCCGACTGATTCAACCCGCAGACCAACAGCAGGGAAGTTTTCTGGGCCCCCGCTTTTCCAAGACGCAGATTCGGGAATTTCTGGATGCGAGGGGAGTGGTGTATCACCATCGGTCAGATGAAGATGAACTGTGCGATGAGGTTGCCGGTTACATCGCGAATGAAAAAGTGGTTGGCTGGATGCAGGGCCGCATGGAGTATGGGCCGCGGGCATTGGGAGGACGGAGCATTCTCGGTGATGCACGCAGTACAACGATGCAGTCGAAAATGAATCGGAAAATCAAGTTCAGGGAATCATTTCGCCCCTTTGCTCCTTCGATTTTACAAAGCAGGGTTAGAGACTATTTTGATTTTCCGTCTGATGTGGACAGCCCCTACATGCTGCAGGTCGCCGACATGCAACTTCATCAGCGAAATACTCCGACCGCGGAAAGCGCGCAGCTCACAGGTCTGCAGAAGCTGCAACAGGTTCGATCCAGTGTGCCGGCCATAACGCATGTCGATTTTTCTTCCCGTTTGCAGACCGTCGACGCCCGACGTCATGGACGGTATTTCAAACTGCTGACCGCGTTTGAAAAGTTGACGGGGTCACCGGTCATTATTAATACGAGCTTTAATGTGCGAGGCGAGCCGATTGTCTGCAGGCCGAAGGACGCTTATCAATGTTTTATGGCGACCAATATGGATGTGCTTGTACTGGAACAGTTTGTGATTCTCAAGTCAGAACAGCCTGATGCGCGGGTCTTTGAGGATGACCTGCACCTGGATCAGTACGCTTTGGATTAAACTCTCGAATATGGCAGAAGAAAGCAATATCTCAAGATGGCTTTAGCAGAAATTAACTGGAAACCTTCATCCCGTGAGCTGCGGATTTTCTCTGTGGCATTGGGCAGCCTGTTAGCGTTGATCGCATTTGTCAGCTTTCGTGCGTCGGCTTCGGTTCCCCTGGCAGTGACGCTGTCGGGAATAGCTGTGCTGATCGCGCTGGTGGGATTGATGGCACCCGAGAAGATCAAACCAGTATATCTCGTCTGGATGATCCTGTTGTTTCCTGTTCGCTGGGCTGTTTCCTGTCTGTTGATCGCTCTGGTATATTACCTGATTATTACGCCGATCGGCCTCACCTTACGGTTGCTGGGACATGATCTGGTTGGCAGACATTTTGACTCGCAGACAACTTCCTATTGGAAGACAGAACGCCGCGCCAGGCAGGAGCAGGATTATTTTCGCCAGTTTTGATGCTGGTTGAGATTACTGGTTACGGAAAAGAAATTAAGAGGTACGAAAATGTCAGAACAGTCCGATTCGCAATCGAATGCATCTGAAGAACAGTCTTCTGATTTCCTGTCTCAATCAGAATCGGCGGCACCGGGGATCCTGGCTGAGTTCTGGGATTTTTTGAAACATAACAAGAAATGGTGGTTAGCGCCGATTATTATCGCGCTACTGTTGATTGGCTTACTGATACTCGTCAGTGGTAGTGCGATTGCACCTTTTATCTATCCGATTTAATCGGGCGCATCGCTCTGGCATTTCCGCAATCCTGATCATTCCAGATTCTCAGAAGCAGAGAAACCACTCATCTGAATTTTCGAAAGGCGATTTTCTACTTACTGCACAAGTGAGTGCCAATGTTTTCGGGTTTATATAAAATAACATTTTCTTTATATCTATTACAAAAAAAATCTTTCTTTTATGAAAAATTGTTGGTAGCCTGAAAGAAGCACATCAAAACAAACTAATTTCTCTTGTGAATAATTCATTCGAATTCATACTTCTTCAGATTCAGGAGACACCAAGTGCGACCAGCCCTGTACTCAGTTCTGTTGTTTTCTCTTATTGCTCTCTCTGGTTGTGGTAGTGATCCCACGGCAGATCTCGGAACCGCTGTAACGGTTACTGGAACAATTACTCTGGATAGCAAACCCTCTGATGGTGTGGAAGTCATTTTTAAAAGGCTTGATGCAGGTGCACCTGCAGAATATCGGCAATATGTGGCAAAAACCGATTCAGCCGGTAAGTATTCCCTGGAAAATGTATACCCGGCGAAATACGCAGTAATGGTCAATGAGATAAAAGAGGAAAAAGCAGAAGAAGAAGGGGCAGCCGCCTTTGAAACAGGGCCTTATAAAAAATTTGGCGTGAACAGTGAATTAACCGCAGATGTTACGGAAACCAATAAAACGTTTGATTTTGAGTTGACTTCAAAATAAGTAAATTCCTTTCAAAAAAGCCGGAGTATTTCTGATTCCCATCTCGAATTCGGGGCTCTGTGCTGAATAAAAATAATAAAAAGCAAAATGCTGGTCTGAATTGACAGAGCAGTCATTGAGTTAGACACAGTAGAAGATGAAGGCATTCTCTCCAGAGGGGTTCTACCACCAGAGAAGTTGATCATTAATCTGATATCTGTTGCGACGCGATTTTGTGTTCCAAATCGTTATCGCTGAATATGCGTTTTTATTTTTTTTGTTTTCGTAAAGGAGTTTATTCATGAAACGCAAGGCATTTACGTTAATCGAGCTTCTGGTGGTCATCGCCATCATCGCCATTCTGATTGCCTTACTGTTGCCGGCGGTGCAACAGGCACGGGAGGCGGCACGTCGCAGTACCTGCAAAAATAATTTGAAACAGATTGGTCTGGCGCTGGCAAACTACATCGACACGACCATGGGGGTATTTCCCAGGGCCACCATCTCAGCTAACGGTAGAGGTTGTTGCTGCGGAAGCTACGGCCCGACTGCTTTAAACACAACTGGAATCCCTCACAGTTTCCACACAGTTCACACTATGTTGCTGCCTTATCTTGATCAGGCCAATGTCTACAATCAGATTAATATGAGTCTGCGGTACGATGACACAGTTAATGGACCAGCTGTCAAAACGCAAATTCCTGTCTATATTTGTCCCAGTGATAATAGAACTTCGGATTCGAACGTGGTTACAAATACGGCTGGGGATTCCATATCAATGGCAACTCACAGTTATCCAGGGACGGGATCGAATCATCCTTACGGACTGTGCGGTTATCACGGTACAACTGGATCTGGAACGGGTGTCTTTGCAGAACGGGCCGGGCAGTTGAACGAAGCAGGAACGGCCTTAACTCATCCTGTGATGAAGTTACGTCTGATCACAGATGGAACCTCCAATACCATTGCATTTTCTGAGTTTGCTCAAAACAAGACTAAGATTGACTGCAATATTGGTAGTACCAGTCAGGCAAAATATGGCTGGGCACGTCCCGCCGTCGGTGGAACCGCATTTACCATTCGCGAAATTTCTACGCCGAATGGTTGTAACGGCACCAGTACCGGCGGCTCAAATATTGGTATCGCCCGCAGCTGGCACGCTGGTGGTGTGCATGTACTGATGGTTGATGGTTCTGTCCATTTTGTCTCAGATAGTATTCATGGTTTTACCTGGAGATATCTGGGAGCCATCAGTGATAATCAGGTTGTAAGTATTAATAAATGATCTGACCTCATTGATTCTCTACAGAATGAATTTATGAGCCTGAAGATGGGGATTCTATCCTCAGGCTCTTTATTATTCTCCATGTACTCTCTTGAATCGCTTTGATTTCGTAGAAAGAATTTCTCAACAACAAAAGAGACATGTTTTCTGAAGACTAGACTATGTCTTTTTTTCTGTCGCGTCTCCAAGGGAATTGGGATCGAGTATCATTATTACGAGAGGCGCAATAGTAAAATCTGATATGCACTAGATTTTTTCATTAAATTTATTTATGGAACGGTTGAAGGAGAAATTTATTTTATGAAACGCAAGGCATTTACGTTAATCGAGCTTCTGGTGGTCATCGCCATCATCGCCATTCTGATTGCCTTACTGTTGCCGGCGGTGCAACAGGCACGGGAGGCGGCACGTCGCAGTACCTGCAAAAATAATTTGAAGCAGATTGGTCTGGCGCTGGCAAACTACATCGACACGACCATGGGGGTATTTCCCAGGGCCACCATCTCAGCTAACGGTAGAGGCTGCTGTTGCGGAAGCTACAGCCCGACTGCTTTAAACACAACTGGAATCCCTCACAGTTTCCACACAGTTCACACTATGTTGCTGCCTTATCTTGATCAGGCCAATGTTTACAATCAGATTAATATGAGTCTGCGGTACGATGACACAGTTAATGGACCAGCTGTCAAAACGCAAATTCCTGTCTATATTTGTCCCAGTGATAATAGAACTTCGGATTCGAACGTGGTTACAAATACGGCTGGGGATTCGATCTCAATGGCAACTCACAGTTATCCAGGGACGGGATCGAATCATCCTTCCGGACTGTGTGGTTTACACGGTACAACAGGATCCGGAACGGGTGTCTTTTCAGAACGGGCCGGGCAGTTGAACGAAGCAGGAACGGCCTTAACCCATCCTGCGATGAAGTTACGCCTGATCACAGATGGGACTTCCAATACCATCGCATTTTCTGAGTTTGCTCAAAACAAGACTAAGATTGACTGCAATATTGGTAGTACCAGTCAGGCAAAATACGGCTGGGCACGCCCTGCCATCGGCGGAACCGCATTTACCATTCGCGAAATTTCTACGCCGAATGGTTGTAACGGCACCAGTACCGGCGGCTCAAATATGGGTATCGCCCGCAGCTGGCACGCTGGCGGTGTGCATGTACTGATGGTTGATGGTTCTGTCCATTTTGTCTCAGATAGTATTCATGGTTTTACCTGGAGATATCTGGGAGCCATCAGTGATAATCAGGTTGTGAGTATTAATAAATGATCTGACCTCAATGATTCTCTACAGAATGAATTTATGAGCCTGAAGATGGGTATTCCGTTTTCAGGCTCATTTACGTAACTGGCATACGTTATATGCTCATCTGAGAGGATGTGTGTTCAATGGATTTATTAACAGCTTCTATTGACGCCAGCCCCTGTTACTGGTGGAATTACGAGAGAAATCTGTTTGTCAGAATTAAAGAATAATACGTTACCTGCGTGAAGTTCTGGTGTTTATTTTGAAAGCGATCTTTTCTAAGTAATCAAAATACTGGACAGAGGCAGTCTCAGCCGCCTCTGACCAGATAATCCCTTCTGGTCGGTTCGAGTTTGATGTGCCCTCTCCGATCAGTAGGCTATTTTCCCTGCGAATGCTTTGTTCCAGGATATGAAGTCAGTTGATCATTTTTCAGTTCTGCTACTCGGTAACACAGGAGGACTTGATACAGCTTGTTAGCCAGACCCTTTACAGACATGAAAGCCGAATTGCATATTCGCTGCCTGACTGACCGAATCCCAGACCAGATAAATCACTCCACAGCACAATAGCATTACTCATTCCCTTCGATATTTCTCCAAAGTCAGTTTCATCGCTGCCCGATGTCTTTTTCAAAAGACAGCATTTTCTGCCAAGGTGTCAAACGTTGTTTCGTCATTAATTACTAATTTAAGTTTATTATTTATTGAAGGAGAGACCCCTTGATGAAACGTAAGGCATTTACATTAATCGAACTTCTGGTGGTAATCGCAATTATCGCCATCCTGATTGCATTGCTGCTGCCAGCCGTGCAGCAGGCGCGCGAAGCAGCTCGTCGCAGTTCCTGCAAAAACAATCTGAAGCAGATCGGTCTCGCGCTGGCAAACTATCTGGACATGACTTCGGGAGTATTCCCCCGTGCTACCATTTCCGCGAACGGTCAGGCGTGTTGCTGCCAAAACTACACCGCAACTGCTCTGAATACGACGGGAGTTCCGCATAGTTTTCACACGATGCACACCATGCTGCTCCCATTTCTGGACCAGGCAAACGTATATAATCAGATCAATATGAGTTTGCGATATGATGATACGGTGAACGGTCCTGCGGTGAGTACACAGATCCCCGTTTATATCTGTCCGAGCGACAACCGCACCTCCGACACCAATGTGGTCACGAATGGAGCAGGCACTTCGATTACCATGGCGACACACAATTATCCGGGAGCGGGCTCGACCCATCCCTATGGGCTGTGTGGTTATCACGGTACCTCCGGTGTATTTGCAGAACGAAATGGACAGTTGAATGAAGCGGGGACTGCCTTAACTCATCCTGCCATGAAGTTGCGGCTGATCACCGATGGAACATCTAATACAATCAGCTTTTCTGAGTTCGCACAGAACAAAGCAAAAATAGCAGGGTGTGGTTTCACCGGCGGAACAAGTCAGGCAAAATATGGATGGGCTCGTCCTGCCGTTGGTGGAACGGCCTACACGATTCGATCTGGTTCCACTCCCAATGGTTGTAACGGAACGAGTACAAATGGTTCCAACTCTGGAATCGCCCGCAGCTGGCACGCAGGGGGAGTTCATGTGTTGATGGTAGATGGATCAGTCCATTTTGCTTCTGACAGCATTGACGGACCTACCTGGCAATACCTTCATTCGTTCAGTGATGGTAAAGTCGTCAGCATCAATCAGTGATACTGAGCGGTATGTTACCTGGATTTGAAAACCAGTGCTGATGAATCAGCCTGTAGCTACACCGCCCGTTCCCGTTTTCCTGACAGGGGAGCGGGCGGTTTTTATTTTTAGTTGTACCCACATCACAAGATCAGGTATCTTATCTGTTCAAGGTCCTGTATCAAAACTGCTGGTTCAGGCGGCTCCTCAGAAACGATTCTTGTCCGAACAGGCTGATATGACTCGCAAAGCGGAAACTCTGATTATACTTGCCGTCGTTTCAGTCATCTCCGTTTTATACGGCTCTTTCTATTCGAACACGTTTCTGTATGACGATTCCGAACAGATACTGGCACAACAACCACGGGAGTCATTCGACGATCTCATATTGATCTTCACAGAGCCCCTTTTTCCAACGCTGCCTTACTATCGACCTCTGTCTGACCCGCGCATGCTGCCCGTGATTTGAATGAGGCTCTGAAGCTGGAATCGGCGACGAAACAGAAACGGCGGGAAATACATAATGTCAAGCAGCGTTTTCAACTCGAGTAATTAGTTTAAATTTTCGAAGTAACTGACTGATTTTAAAAATCTGGTCCAGACTTAATGGTAATTCTCATGATGCGAAATTTGATCCTCTACTCAACTCTGCTTTGTCTGCTGTCTGCCTGCACGTCAGGTGAGTCACCAGAGAAAGAGACGGAAACACAACCGTTGACAGCGCGTGAGGCTGTGATTCAGTCATTGCCTCCGGTCGAAATTCAGCTCAAGGAAATCACACCTGAATCCCTGCCTGCTGAAATAGAGAAACATCGCGGGAAAGTGGTGTTTGTGGATTACTGGGCGACATGGTGTCCGATGTGCCTGGATTCGTTTCACCATTTAAGTGAATGGCATCAGGAGTACGCTGCCAAAGGCCTGGTGATCCTGGCCATCAATCTGGATGAAGATAATGTGAGTAATCGCAAGGTGGTGCATGAATACCTTACCGAACAGCGCGCCCCTTTCGAAAACTTTATCAGCACTGTGAAGCCTGATGTCAAACGCGACGAGAAATTTGGCATCGAAGGCAGCACGCTCCCCTTCTGTCAAATTTATAATCGTGAAGGTGAGCTGGCTGTCACACTGGGGAATGTCAATCCAGAGCGACTCTATGGCGAACTATCGATCTCTGCTGCTTTAACACAGCTGTTTCCTGAAACGAAGTCGGCAGAGACCGTCAGCAAATAACACTCAGAAAGCATTGCGGCGTGCCTGTAGTTCCGGGTAGCGTTCGTCTGTGTCTCCTGTCTGTTCTTTAAGCTGCTTTAACTGGGCTTTCAATTTTTCAAGTACTTCCTTGTAAGCCGGGTCTGCAATCACATTTTGCATTTCACGTGGGTCTTTGCGCAGATCATAAAGTTCCCAGTGAGGAGGCGTCGGTGTTTTTTCTGCACCGGGGGCATCCAGAGGCAGTCCGTAGAAGAAAATCAGTTTATAGTCTTTTGTACGGATACCATAATGGGCCGGGTTGTCATGGTGAGCCATATGCATCCAGTAGCGATAGTAGGTTGCATCGGGCCAGTCAGCGGCTGCGGCCTCTCCCTTCAGAATCGGCAGAAATGAACGCCCCTGCATGAATTCCGGTTTTTCTACGCCGGCCATTTCCAGTAACGTCGGAGCGAAATCGACATTATTGATGATGTTTTCATTTTTCGAATTCGCTTTAATCCATTTGGGGTAGCGTGCAATGAAGGGCATTCGTAATGATTCTTCATACATCCAGCGCTTGTCAATATAGTCGTGTTCCCCCAGCATGAAGCCCTGATCCGCGGTATAAATAATGATCGTGTTATCCAGCTCGCCGGTCTGTTTCAAATGTTCCAGCAGACGCTGAATGTTATCATCAACGCCACGCACACAGCGCAGGAACTTTTTCAGATAACGCTGATACGCTTCCCGTGTATAGTTTTCAGGAGAGAGATGCTGGTCCACAAACATATGATGCCCCATATTGCGCCGCTGATTGCGTGGTCCGACAGAGGTACCATAGAGTGCCTGATGCAAAGGACCATGCTGACCACGGTGCCAGAGAGAGTCGGGCTCGGGAATGGCGACATCCTGATACAGCCAGTCATAGCGTTCCGCATTTTCAAAGTTGTCATGCGGTGCTTTGAAGTGATGCATCAGGAAGAAGGGTTTGTCTTTCTGCTTGCGGTTCTTCAGCCACTTTAAAGAGATATCGGTGATCACATCGGAAGAGTGTCTCGAATCGTAACCGCCGGCACGGAATTCATTTTTTGGCCAGGGCAGGGGACCACGAACACGAAAGACGGGGTTAAAATAACTTCCCTGTCCGGGCAGCACCGTGTAGAAGTCAAACGCCGCCGGTTCTTTTTTAAGATGCCACTTGCCGATCATGGCTGTTTCGTAACCGGCTGATTTAATGAGTTTTGCCAGATGCTGCTGTTCCGGTCCAATCGCACCGTTAAGTGTGGTCACGCCGTTGACGTGCGAGTATTGTCCCGTCATCAGGGTGGCTCGACTGGGAGTGCAGATCGAGTTCGTACAAAATACGTTTTTCAGCAGTATACCCTCACTGGCCAGCCGATCCAGTGTGGGGGTCGGATTCAGCACCGCCAGCCTGCTCTCATAAGCACCGATGGCATGCGCGGCATGGTCATCCGACATGATATAGAGGATGTTGGGACGTTTTTCCTCGGCCTGAGCAGTGCTCAAAATCGCGGTCAGACACAGAATCAGGCAGCAGAAGCGCTTTGCTTGCATGGGTTCCCGTCTTTCAAAAAGAGAAAGGTGAACTACTTTTTTGAGAGGCAGCATATAATCTGTTTGCAGAGCCCCGATGAAATGCATAGACTGAGATTATACCATGCCGTTTCACCGAATGAAAATCTTTGGTGAAATTTACTGGCGGCGTGGAATTGACCGTTTCACTCCAGAAGACCTTCATACGTTCGTTCCATCCTTGCCTCCGGATCCGATACCATGCCTTACTTGAAAATCTGTCGAATTGTCCCTGCTTTGCTGATTGTGTTGACCATCTCTCTGCTGGCGACGCAAGTTCACGCGGACAAACACACCAATGTGATTCTGATCATGACCGATGATCAGGGGGGCTGGGATTACGGTTTCAAGGGAAACAAACACCTGAGTACGCCGAACCTGGATATGATGGCTGCGAACGGGGCGCGACTCAGTCGATTTTATGTCAGCCCGGTCTGTACGCCGACCCGTGCCAACCTGATGACGGGGCGTTATAACTACCGCACCCGGGCCATCGATACGTACATCGGGCGCGCCATGCTGGAGCCGACTGAAGTGACCATTGCCGAAGCACTGGCACCTGCCGGCTATCGTACGGGAATCTTTGGGAAATGGCATCTGGGAGATTCGTATCCACTGCGGCCACAGGACCAGGGGTTCCAGGAAGTTCTCGTGCATCGGGGAGGCGGCATTGGTCAGCCCAGCGACCCGCCTGAAGGGGCAGGGAAATATACCGATCCGGTGTTGTTCCACAATGGTGAAAAGAAACAGATGCAGGGCTATTGCACGGATATCTATTTCGACCATGCGATGCAATTCCTTGAGCAGAACGAATCCCAGGACAAGCCGACATTCATGTATATCGCGACCAACGCACCGCACGGTCCGTTTGATGATGTGCCTGAAGATCTTCGTAAAAAATATCAGGCGATGGATCTGACAGATGCTTACAACTTTGATTTGAACCCGAAACGCAAAAACAAAAAACAGTTTGACAAAACGTCGCGTGTCTTTTCGATGATCGAAAATATTGATCAGAATATCGGCAAACTGTTTCAGCATCTTAAAAAAATTGACGCGTTGGATAATACACTGGTCCTGTTTCTGAACGACAATGGACCGAATGGTCCCCGATATGTGGGGGAACACCGCGGGGCGAAGGGGAGTGTGAATGAGGGAGGCATCCGCTCCGTATTAATCGCGCACTGGCCGGCTCAGTTGAAAGCGGGCACAGTGAATCCCACCATCGCCGCCCATTACGATCTGTTTCCTACCATTCTGGCGGCGACCGGTGTTGAAAAACCAGAGGGTTTAAAACTGGATGGAGTCAATGTACTCCCACTCCTCAAAAACAATGCCGATCAGTGGCCCGAGCGGTCTTTGTTTCTGCAGTGGCATCGGGGGGATGAACCTCAGCCCCGCACGAATGCTGCGGTGGTCACACAAGATTATAAAATGACGTTTTCCAAACCGGATGAACCGGGCAAGCTGTATCACCTGCAGAACGATCCTGCAGAACGCCAGAACCTGGCGGGAGCAAAAACAACACTGGCGTCAAACCTGACAGAGCAATACAACAGCTGGTTTCGAGATGTGAGTTCGACTCGCCCTGATAATTACGCCCCGCCCCGGATTCATATTGGAAATGCGAAAGAAGAGACGACCGTTCTCACGCGACAGGACTGGCGCTACTCCGGTCCCAAGGGGAAAGGCTGGACCAGTGATGCGCGAGGTCAATGGCTGGTGACCATTGAACAGACGGGACCATATGATATCAAAGTGCTGTTCGGCAGAGAGCAGGAACAGTCCACCATCGAAATGACGGTGCAGGTCGGGCACGATTTGTTTCATGCCGAAGTGCCCGCCGGCAAAAGTGAACATGTCTTCCAGAATGTGAAATTACATGCAGGAGAACAGACAATCGATGTCAAAATTCTGGAAGGTAAGCTCGAACGCGGGCCAAAAATGGTCTACATCACTCAGAAGTCATCTGCCCCTTAAATCATGAATTGAACAGGTTTTGAGGTCAGGCACTGTGCTATCACAAACGGCTCTTTCTCAAAGAAAGTGAAAAACAGATTCAATCTGGAATAGTCACAGATGGTGATTCAAATTACCATAAATAAGGAATGTTAAATTAAAAGGTGAGATCTGACTCTCTTTTCTGCCGGTTTCAGATGAGAAACCTCCAGCAAATCCATTGCTGACACGTAGAAAGAACACTGCAGATGCTCACCAAACCATGATGAATTGACTATGACAGTCAATCAATACTCACACCTGCCAGTCGCGCATCCTGTTGGCTGGCCTCTTTAATGGGATTGATTAATGCAAAAGAATTCAAATTTCAGTCGTCGCGAATTTCTGAAGACCACCACTGCTGGTGCCGCTGCGATTTCAGCCGGTGTCTGGACGGGAGTTACTCCCGCCGCTTCAAAGTCTGCCAACGGTAAGTTGAACATCGCCTGCATCGGTACAGCCAACCGGGCAGCCGCTGATGTGGATGGCGTGAAAGGCGAGAATATTGTCGCCCTGGTCGATGTGGACAGTAATTATCTCGATCGCGCGTCAGCCAGTTTCCCGAATGCCCGTCTGTATGCCGACTATCGTGAGATGCTGGAAAGCGAAGAAGGAAAAATTGATGCCGTCGTGATTGGTACGACCGACCATCATCATGCTCCCGCGACCATCCGTGCGATTCGCAAAGGACTGCACGTGTATTGTGAGAAACCTCTAACCCACACGGTTCAGGAAGCACGCATCATCGCGGAAGAGGCAAAGAAGCAGGGGGTCGCCACTCAGTTGGGAACACAGATTCACGCGGGTGACAATTATCGCCGTGTCGTTGAAATCGTGGAATCCGGTGTTCTGGGAGATATTGGTGAAGTCCACGTCTGGGTTGGTAAAGGCTGGGGAGGCGGAGATCTGCCTACGGAAACTCAGGCACCTCCCAAAAATCTGAATTGGGATCTGTGGCTGGGAGCCGCTCCCGAACGTCCTTACGCAGCAGGACGCTATCATCCCGCACAATGGCGTCGCTGGTGGCAGTTCGGTCAGGGAACACTGGGCGATATGGCTTGCCACTACATGGACCTGCCTTTCTGGGCTCTGAAACTACGGCATCCAACTCACTGTGAAGCAGAAGGCCCGGAAGTACATCCGGAAGCCTGTCCGCACGGACTGACGGTTCGCTACAAATTCCCCAAACGGGGCGATCTGGTACCGGTCAACCTGACCTGGTACGACGGAAACATGATTCCGAAAAAAGTCGCCGGCGAACGTGTTCCCGGCAGTGGAGTGATGTTTGTCGGATCGGAAGGCAGTATGTTTGCCAACTACGGCAGCTATAAATTATTCCCCAAGGAAAAATTTGCTGATTTCACTCCTCCTAAGCAGAGCATTCCGAATTCGATCGGACACCATGCGGAATGGATCAAAGCCTGCAAAGATGGTTCACCCACAACCTGCAACTTTGATTATTCTGGTGCTCTGACCGAATCGGTTCTGCTGGGTAATGTTTCCTTCCGTGCCAAGAAAGCACTGGACTGGGATGCTGCCAGCCTGAAAGCCACCAACTGTCCCGAAGCCGACCAGTACATCACGAAAGAGTACCGTGCCGGCTGGGAAGTGGTTTAATTTCGAAAGCCATCCAGTAATGTCCGGCTCCTCCACTGGGAGTGAGCCGGGCTACTGGCCTTCAATGTACTTCAGCTGAATTTCTGTGTCTGGCAGTTTCTTTTTCAATTCAGCAACCCCTTTTTCGGTGACCGCGGTTCGCGTCAGTTTCAGATCTTTGAGACTGGTGAGTGGTTCCAGATGTTTTAATCCCTCATCTGAGACTGCTGTCGAACCAAGATGCAGAAATTCCAGTTTCTGCATGTCTTTCAGGTATTTGAGACCAGCATTGGTCAATCGGGTATTATCCAGGTTTAACCATTCCAGACTGGTCAGTCCCTGCAGGGGTTCGACACCGGCGTCGGTCAGGCCGACTCGCCAGAGGTTCAGTTTTTTCAGTGCTCCCAGTCCGGACAGATGTTTCATGCCGGCATCCGAGAGCAGGCTGTTTTCACTCAGGTCGAGTTCTTCGAGTTGCGGGATTTTAGCGAAGACCGCCAGCCCCTCGTCTGAGATCTGATTCTGTGACAGTCGTGTTTTCTTCAGTTTGGTGAATTGGGGCAGTGTCGCGAGCCCATCGTCGTCCACCAGCGTTTTTGCCAGATAGAGTTCTTCGAGTTTTTGCAGATCTTTCATCTGAGAAAGACCGTCACCGCTGACCCAGAGAAAATCCAGCATTAACGCTTTCAGGTTGGTTAATTGATTGATGTCTGCCATGGCATCATCATCAATATCGGAGTTGCCGGACAGACGCAGTGCTTTGAGTTTCGACAGTCCTGTCAGATAAGAAATGGCTTTGTTATTTAATGAGCAGTTTCGCAGGTCGAGGTTTTCCAGGGTCGTGACTTTCCCCACTGGTTCCAGTGCCGCGTCGGTGATGGGAGTTTCGTTGAGCAGCAGGGAACGGAGATGCGATAGACCTGCAATGTCTTTCAAAGCTGCATCATCAATCTTGACTCCACGGAAATCGACCTCAATCACATAGCCGGCTTGATCCTGTTTCAGTTTCGCTCCCAGTGCTTTCAGAGATTCCGCCAGTTTCACTTCACTTTCAGGCACTGTTGCTTTGGGGGTTTCAGCTGATTTCTCTGTTTTTGCAGCCGGGGTGGCAGCCGGTTCGTTGGGGGCTGGCTTGTCAGCGCATGCCGAAATCATGAGCAGTGATAAAACGAAAAGGGACGTGTCCCGAAACGGTTTCATAGTGGTATCCTTAATACGTAAAAGCGAAAATTCATGTCACGTCTAAAGCATACCGATTCAGGATATTGCTCAAAACCGAATGCGGGGCAGCAATTCCGCTTTTTGCGGAATTGATACCGTATAAATGATTATTTTCGTTGATTGAATTTTAATGCATACAGGTCTGCGTCCTGCATCACAAAACGCAGCCGGACTGGTTTGCCTGACAGGCTGGATACATCGGAACCCTGTTTCCATTTCACGATGCGGGCGATGTGATCACCAAAGATTGGTTCACAGTCAGCCAGTGAAAATCCGGGTAGTGGATTTCCTGAAGTGTCCTGCAATTCGACCAGAATCTGACCGGCGGCACTGGTAGAATAGTTGATCTCCAACTCATCGCCAGCAAACGTCAACGATTTCGTTACCAGGGTTCCGCCGTCCAGAGGTGCATTGACGGAAGCGATTCCGTCCAGGCGAGTCACATAGCGGCGACCACCTGTAAGGAAGAAAGACATTTCTGCGGGACCGGTCTGGTGAATACCAATCGCAGCATAGTTGGCCCGGTTAGCCCAGCCATCCTGGCCGATTCCGGGTCGGATATACGACTGAGTAAATTCCCGGTCAAACTGCGCACTGCCACGGGTACTCATAAACAGAATATCGGTGGCAGCGCCGCGTTTCGCCATGAAACGGGTTGGCAGAGCAAAATAAATATGCGGTGCGCGAAAGTAGGGTTGCGTGCAGGCGGTATAAAGATGTTCGTTCGGTAAATTCGCATGCATTTCGACGAGCGGTGTCCAGTGAAGGAAGTCCTGAGAGGTGGTCCGGGCAATGCCTCGATAGCCTTTGATAAAGCGGCGGAAATAACAGACGTAAGTCTGTTCGCTTTCGGACCAGAACGCATAGTTCTGGGAGTCAAAGTATTTCCCCCACTCTTCAGGAATGACAGGTTCCTCTTGGAGCGGTTTCCAGTGGATTCCATCGGGAGAGACAAAAGCTTTGAGTCCCCCAGGCCCGCGGCGCTGTTTGACTTCCAGATGCTGATTCGGCTGGTAGGCCAGTCCCCCCAATGCTTTATATTTCTCGGATTCAGAGACTCCTGGTCGGGTATCGATAAAGGGAGTGAAGTTATGATTGACCAGAAATTCATTCATCAACACGACATTGCCTTGGGGAAATGTCGGACGGTCCGGGTAGATGCCAAGGTGAGGCAGTGTCCAGTGGATCGCATCAGAACTCTCGGCATACAGGGTCACTTCTCCCTCGTGATACTGCTCCCAGCCTTTCTTCCAGTGATTTCCCGGTTTGGTATCACCGCGGTAATAAAACTGATATCCCCTGTCTGACTTGAGGACTGTGGCATAATGACCGTGAGGTCGCGCTGGAGTCACAGCGGGCATGAGTTGCGGTGTATGCAGCTTCAGTTCAGCATTATCAAGCGCGCCTGTCAGAAAACGATCTACAAATAGTTCACGTCGCGAACCGATATCCAGAATCGTTTCCTCAGCCAGACTGTTCATGGTCAGCACGCAGAACAGAAACAGAACTGACAGGATTGGTTTCATGGAATAGACCTCGCTGCTGTGAAAGGTGATCTTCTGACTTCTGATGCCGTATAATTATTGTAAAGACCTATCCTTAATGCTCTCTCAGGGAACTGATCATTGTCAGAACCGGTTGCAGATGTCGAGTCATCCGTTCGACTGCAAGTATGGGATCGCGGGCTTTGATGGCATCAACGATCTGTTGGTGGTGTTCCACAAACAGATCGGTCGGAGGAGGAAAATGTTGAATTCCCTGTTGAAAATAATTCACCACGACCTGATGGAACTGTGAGATCAGGTTCTGATCGGCAGCAGTCAGAAGGATTTCATGAAACAGCATGTCTTTTTTTGCAAATTCCTGCAGCAGGAACTCGGGTTCCAGCTTCTGATTCTTCAGTAGTTCTGACTGTTCAAAAACAATCTCTTGCAGACGATTCAGAAGATCTGGTTGAATATTTTCCACGACGAGTGGCATCGATCCGATTTCAATTACAACGCGAAAACGGGCGATTTCCATCCAGCCTTTCTGTTGTGACATCTGTGGTATCAGAACTTTCTGCAGGATGGAAGCAATATCTCCCTGGGCGACCGATATTCCCACTTTCGGACGCCCTGTGACAATGCCTAATCCACGCAGTGTTCCGACGGCTTCCCTGATGACGGACCGCGAAACGCGATATTGATCCGTCAGGCTTTCAACCGTTCCCAGAAACGATCCTGGAGTGAGTTTTTCCTTCTGGATTCGATTACAAATCTGTTCTGCAATTTTAGCGCTCTGGGGAGAGGAAGGAGAGACCATGGCATTTGTGACTTTTGCAGTAAGTTCTGGCATGGTTAGTTGCATTCGGAAAATATGTGAATTTGGCAGGAGGGTTTTGCTTCAGTTATTGATCTGACTGAATGAAATGATAAACGAAAAATGATGTGAAGTAAAACACCAGGTTACCAGATCAGGAATAATGGAACAGCTCCCCCGAGAGAGCATGGAAAACGCTTCTCGTTTCCTGTTTCTTAAAATCGAAACTCATAGGCCTGACGTTCGCCGTCGTCTCCCAGCGATTGAATCAGAGCGATTTCTGCCCGTTTCATGGTGAGATAATCATTAATCCGACTTTCCCCGAATCCTGACAGCAGCACAGAGTTCTGTTCGAGCGCGGACAGGGCAGATTCCAGGTCGAGCGGGTAAGCGTTCAAACCGAGTGAATGTTGTTCTTCCGAAGTCAGTAGCGCCGGGTCAGTCAGTAGGGGATCACCCGGATCAAGCTGATTCTCGATGCCATCCAGGCCAGCACAGATCAGAGCGGAGAGTGCCAGATAAGGATTGCAGGTCGGGTCGCAGGGACGGTACTCCAGATTGATGGTGGCTGCCTCCTGCCCCTGGAATCCGGATGCAGCGCGGACTGTGGCTTCACGGTTATCGGGACCCCAGCAGGTATAGCTTGAACTCCAGCAGCGTTCCACAAACCGCTTGTAGGAATTGGTGGTCGGTGCTGTCAACGCCATTAAAGCGGGCAGGTGTTTGAGGATGCCTCCCATGAATTGCCGTGCTGTCTGTGAGAGCAGAAATTCGCCCGTCGGATCGTAGAACAGATTCTGGTTTTCATTCCACAGACTGAAATGAATGTGACATCCATTACCGGCAAAGGCGGGTGAAATTTTAGGCATGAATGAGACGCGATAACCGTTTGCCTGCGCGACTCCTCGAACGGTCTCTTTGAAAATAACCTGCTGATCAGCCGCCAGCAATCCGGCTTGATGCCGTATCGGAATTTCCTGCTGACCCGGACCTGCTTCGGGGTAGTATTTTTCTACTTTGATGCCCTGTTGTTCCAACGCAGATATGAGAGGTAGAATGAACGGACTGGCCAGGTCCATGGCTGCAGAACTGAAACAGTTTAACTGGTCGACTGGTTCCCAACCTGATTCCGTTTGCTCTAACAGCGTAAATTCATTCTCAAAAGCAGCCTGCATCTGCATACCCTGCGCAGAAAGCTTGTTGAGAAAGTTTTTGAGCAGGTTGCGCGGGCAGAGTTCCCAGGCAGCGCCCTCTCGCGTTTCCACATCTGCCAGCATCCGGGCGTGGCCTGGCAGGTAAGGTAGAACCTGGAACGTGTCTACATCAGGACGGATGCGGACTTCACCCACTGGTTGATATTGACTAAGTGGTGGGAGATGATCGAAGACTGTCACCGACATCTGGGCCTGTGTCAGACCAATACCACTTTCCAGAATCATTTCCAGATCGTCCGGGCGGAAAGCTTTCCCACGGGTGATCCCATCCGGGCCAACATACATGGCACGCACCAGCTCGATTTTCTGTTCCCGTAGCTGCTTTTCCAGTAGCTCACGTTGCATCTTATTATTTCTCTGACTTGAGAGTTACCAGAACGTGTTCCGGGGTGAAGGCTTCCTGCATGACGACGGCAGATTTTTTGATCTGTTTATGACAGGCGATACAGGTCATGGTCAAATGCAGATAACTGAGGGATGCACCATCAATATTTTTTTTCTTTGCAAATGCTAAGACATCTTTGGCTGCATTACGAAACTCGGCACTCTGCTGTGCAAAAACCGGACCTTCTACAAGTTGCCATTCTGTGGCATTACTCATCTCGATCATTTTCTGCGTACCCTTTTGGATCAACTCAAAGTCCTCCACAACCAGACCTTCCAGGACCTCTTTTGAGCTGTCCAGCTTGGTTCGCATGAATTCCGAAATCTGCTCCTGAGTCGGATTCTTTTTAACGGGTGGCTTTGCCGCATGCAGATCTAACGCTTGAGATGACAAGAGTGGGAGAGTCCTGTTCTCGTTTTCCAAACCTGTGAAAATAAGGCCTGATACAATGATTAATAGAATGGTTCTCATAGCACACTCCTCGTCCAGTAGCCGGGTGACAGGAACCCTGTGAAAACGATGTCTTAGAAAATCGATTTACACAGGCCTCCCTCAATTTTAAGGACCCCGGCCTGTCCTGGGAAGATACGCTGGCAACTTCCGGAAAAACGCTGATGAAAACCACAGTTTGTTACCGGTCTGAAATCTGATTTCAGGAGCCTTTTACTCCGGTCCAGGCGGGAGGGTCACTTGCCGGGAACGATTCATCAGAGGCTTCGTCCACTCTATTGAGTGGCGGTTTTTTGGAGTGAGAAGGAACAATCGTCAACAGTAACGCCGCTGATTCGATACATTCGACGGCGTGAGTTTCGGCCTGGGGAAGATAAAGCAGTTGCCCGGCTTTAAGGTCGTGGTCTTCCCCCAGACATTTAAAACGGACATGGCCTTCCAGACATTGGACTATTAAGACGCCTGGCGCAGAATGATTGGGCAGGGTCTTCCCTGCTTTGATGATCAGGCGAATGACCTCCAGATCTTCGGTCTTGATCAGGGTCGTTGTTTTCGTCGACTCCAGAGCAGATCCGAGAGGGGCAACAGTAAGCACTTCACCCGCTTTTGCATGCGACGGTGACATGATAAAATCCTTATGTAAGAGTCTGGTGCGTATTTCATAGAACCTTAGCGGTTGAGGTTCGACGGCTTTTGAAAACGCGGCGCTCAACCGGATTCAGGCTTATAATCTGCTTCCATTCTAGGACTCTGGCGGGATCAATAAAAGGCCCTGTTTCTAAAAACAGGTCTCAATTGGAGTTATCTCTGGTTCAGCTGTTGCATTCCTGCTTCCAGAATCCGTTGTGCTTCCAGGCTCGTCTCCGGAGCACACAACCCCCAGGGAGTTTCTCCCGTCCTGATACAATGGGTAAAGTGTTCGGTGGCAGTCTGTAATGACAGAACCGGGCATTGAACTTTGACTTCTGTCCCTTCCGGCTGTTCGGCGGTAGCCAGCATCAAGCGTCCCTTTTTTTGCGGTTCTACAATATAGGTTCCCTGGGTGCCGTAAATGGCGGTGGCGTAGGCCGTCAGTTTACCCACTTGCGACCAGGAGCCTTCGGCAGTCGCGATGCCTTGCGGGTAATTCATAACGATGATGGCGTTGTCTTCGACTCCCAGGGGTTCGGGACGGTATGCTCCTCCACTCGCCAGAATGGATGTGGGAATCCCCATCAGGGAACTGGCCAGAACACAGCCATAACAGCAGTAATCCATCATGGCACCGCCACCGTTGCACTTGGGGTCAAATAACCATTCACAAAAATAATCGCTGCAACCAAGTTCTTTTGGTCCTGCATGTGCGGCGCGATATTTGACCTGCCAGAGATCACCAATTTCACCTGCCAGGGCGGAATTGACGGCATGCTGCATCTGAGGCCACCAGGCAAACGGCCAGTTCACCATCAGGCAGACTCCCTGCGCTCGGGCGGTTTCCAGCATCTGCTCTGCTTGCGCGAGGTTGGCAGCCATCGGTTTTTCGATCATGACCGGCAGACCGCGGTTCAAAGCCTTTAATGTCAGTTCGGCGCCCTGCTGATTACTGCTGAAAATATAGACGCCATCCAGGTCATGATTTTCAAACAGTTCGTCCTCGGAAGCATATACAGGGCAATCGTATTCAGTCTGGATTCGCTCTCGCAGAGGCTGGTTCGTATCAAATGCGGCAACCAGTTCCGCGTTGTCTGAATGTTGCAGCTGAGGCAGATGGTCCCAGACGTGATCGTGGATCAGGCCCAGAATTCCAATTCGCAGTGGTTGAGTTATCATGGTTGTACTCTGTAAAAAATGGGGTAACTGGATCTGTTGTATGAATCAACTTGCCTGATGATTTGCTGAGTTCAGAAAGGCGGTAAATTGATCTTTGATCTGTTGCACTTGTTCTTTAACGTAAGGTTCACTTTGGGTTTGTCCCCAGACCGGGGCCGGCCAGTACGGGTCAGTATGCTTTCTGCCGATGACATGAATGTGCAACTGGCTGACGACATTTCCCAGTGTGGCTATATTCAGTTTATCTGGTGCACAGGTCTGCTGAATGAAACGGGCAACAAGATTGACTTCGCCGAGAATAGCCGTCTGCTGTGTGAATGGCAGGTTGGTCAGCTCAATCTCTTCACCATGCGGGACCAGGATCAACCAGTCGACGAGTGAGTTGTTCAACAGTAGCAGAGTTGATTGTTCGAGTTCACATACAATGTGACAGTCCGTTTTGAGTCGTTCGTCCAGATTCATGTTTTCAACTCTTTCCATGTATGAGTGAGACGCATTAACGATTGATCAGAAAGGTTGCCATCTGATCAAAGAACGGTTCAAGAGTCTGTCTGATCTCGTCGGACAGTTCGACTTCCTGCATGGCGGCGGTCATCAGTTCCATCCAGCGGTCACGGGCACTCTGATCAATGGCGAACGGGGCGTGCCGCATTCGCAAAGCTGGGTGCCCTCGTTCTGTCAGATAGCGTTGTGGCCCGCCGAGACGATACACCAGGAATTCCTTCAGCCGATACTCTGCCCCGTCCAGATCGTCAGCCGGGTACATCGGGCTGAGGATCTCGTCGCTGCGGACGCCACGATAAAATGCGGCGACCAGTTGTTCCAACTGTGAGTCTCCCAGGTGATCAAACAGTTCTTCTACCGAAAGCGGGCTCATGTGTTACTGAGTGTCCTGTGCTCATAAGGAAAATGGATGGATTGTTTTAGAATGCCCTCAATTGAGTGGCTGTCTTTTTTTTGTTGCGTATGGTATCTTAGATGCTGATGAGAAAGATTCCTACTTAACGGATGTGTCACCTTTCGTATTTCTACATGGTCTACTCTGAGGTATTCAATATGCGGCGCTATCTGCTTCAGATCATCATCATGTCTGTGATTGTTGTCTGCAGTGAAAATTTATTCGCTGCAGAACCACTCTGGAATGGCTACGTGCAGAGCCCGTGGTTTGATGAGCAATATCAGTATCTGAAGCCGGGGCCCGAGGTGCGGGCGATCATTGTTGCGCCTCGTCCTGAAAGAATAAAGCCGCGGCGTATCAATCGAGTGGTGCTGTTTACCACGCCAAACGGTAACACGATTGAACAGACACTGGGGTGTGAGCAGAAGGCTGGTCGAGACTGGCATTTTGATATCCAGCACATTGCAGCCCAGCATCGTCAGTGTCAGTCGTTGAATGAGCGGGAGAATCTGATCCTGGTCTGCCTGGAAGCGAAAGGCTTAAGCTGGCCGGGGTGGAGAGCCCGCCATCCTGACAATCCCCAGTTGATTCGTGATGTCATCGCTGCGATTCTCAAACAGATACCGCTCAAAGATCCACGGCTCACGCTGGCCTGTCACAGTGGCGGGGGAAGTTTTCTGTGGGGTTACCTGAACGGCTCTGATTCGATTCCCCCTGAAGTAGACCGCTTTGTGTTTCTCGACGCGAACTATTCCTTCAGCACCGCCGACGGACATGGGAAAAAGTTTTCCGACTGGCTGCAGAGTGATAAAGGCCGCAGTCTGATCGTGATGGCCTACGATGACCGCAATGTTCTGTTTCGTGGTAAAAAAGTGGTCAGTCCCACCGGGGGCACTTTTCGGGCGACTCAACGCATGCGGGATGAATTCGAAAAAACTTTCACATTCAAGGAATCGGCTGCGGGGGATTTTAAGATCGCGACTGCGCTTGAGGGAAGCATTCGATTGTTAGTCCATCAGAATCCTCAGAATCAGATTCTGCATACGCGGTTGGTGGGAGAAATGAATGGATATCTGTATGGGGTCACGGTGGATACACCTGAGGCACAGGATAAGCTGCCGGGCTCACCCCGCAGTTATACACGGTGGATTCAACCGGAGCCATTTACGATGTCAGAGCCGGAAGCGTCTCCCTGAGAAGCGTGTTGTATTAACCCGGTGTTGTTTCTCGTACTGAAAAATCGAAATAACAATAGTCAGACCATTCGCTTTCGCCAAGTCTGTTTCTGGCCTTAACCCGAATTCTTCCTGGTTGTGATCCTCCAAAATTAAACATATAAAAAGGAATCGGGATTTCAGAATCCAGCTCTACAGGATTATAAAATATTCTCGGCTCCAGGGGGCTGGCGCAACTTTCTTCTATGGTATAAGTGATGGGGTATTCACCCGAACTGGGATACCAGCGACAGTCCAGGACCCGGGGATAGTGTGAAAAAGCTGTTCCTGAAACAGGAATGATGATTTCCGGTTTCGAAGGAGTACCGTCAAGTGACAGTTTTCCCATGAAAGGATCTGTTTTCCTAAAGACTCTCTCGTTTTCATCATACCCAATCAAAAACACATAAGTGCGCCGCTGGGGAAGCATCGGCATGTCTAAATGCCCATAAGAACAATTTGCATCAGCCCGATAAGGATCCTTGAGCGGGGGACCGAGTAAGGCAACGACGTCCTCTCGACTCATTCCAATCTGGACTGCTTCCCATTTTCGATAATCAGGTTGGACAAATTCTGGCTCTGGTGAATCGTAAGAACAGATATTATGCATACGGAGGTACTCCTGATAATTCTCCTGCTCTGTTTAAAACAGCGGTTGCTTTCCGATAATGCGTCTGATAACCGACCATTGACCGGCGTGCATCATCCAGTGGGTGGCTTCGCCTGCGAAAACACATCCCACTGTGGGGCCGAGGTAACTGACTGATTCCGGAGCGGGCTGCATCAGTTCTTCATCACTGAACTTCGACAGAGCGTTGAGAGTGGCTTCGCGTTGTTTATGCATCAGTTCCACCAGTTCTGCTTTACTGAGGAAGTCGGCAGGATTGTCACTGGACACGGTCTCTTTTGTGTAACGCTCTTTGAAACCGGCGGGAAGCTCTGGTACCACGTCAGGGCAGACCTGTGACGTATGGAACTGTTCGCTTTGAATCAGATGTCCTAGCTGCCAGTTGATGTGGTTGGATTTTTCTGCGGGACGCACCAGCAGGTCGGCATCCGTCAGATCTTCGAGATATCCGTTGACCACAAAGGTAGGGAGTTGGAGAGAGGACTTGATATGTTCAGCGATGCTCATGAAAATGCGTTTTCTGTTCGAAGAGTTAAAAGTTAAACTGGATGTCTGTTACTAAAGTATGTTGACGGGTTGCTTGCGGGGCGCCCAGAGTGCTTCAGCGTATTTAACGCGACACGTCTGTCCGCGATAGCGGGCCAGTGTTTCTTTTCCCTGCAGGGCACCGTTGGTCTGAGAAGGATCATATTTTATATTTCTCTGTAATGCCATATAGCGCCCCAGCCATTCCATGGATTTCTGCCAGTATTCGGTGACATCCACGAAGGTGTCCGGTTCGAAACCAATGGTATGGCCTGGACCGTTATCATAATGGTAAATGGTCCGCGGTCCACGGAAACGATCTTCATTCAATACGCGTCCGCCATGATTTAATGCAATTTTGCTCAACTGCGATGCGACCGTATGGTCGTGGTGATGATCATACTCCCAGAGCTGAAGTGCGATGTCTGGTTTGATCTCGTAAACGGCGGCGGCAACTTTCTGTTTGGTTTCTGCGTTTGTGTCGTACTGATGTGAGGCGAAGTCCAGATACCGGGTTTCGACGCCATATTCGCTGGCGATCTTTGATACCGATTTGCGGAATTCTGTTTCCCGCCCTTTGGTGGGAGGCCAGTTACTGTAGTCCCCAATGAGAATGAGCTGGACGACGCGGTAATTTTTGGCAACTGCCTGGAGCATGATGCCGGGGACTCCATAAACGCAGTCATCGAAGTGGGCGCCAATTGCCAGCAGTGTTTTCTGATCAGCCATGATTTCTGGTTTCGTGAAAAAAGTCAGGCGAGTGGAAGTTTACAGGGAACAGTGACTCTGCAGTCTCTATTCTGAATCTTACACTGTTGACAATCCAGTTGCCATGAATTTTCACAGGCTTGAAGTACTTGTGATGTACAGCAGGGAAGTGAGTCAGGAATGTGAGCGATAACAGGGGAACCTTCGGCGGAAATATTATTATGCCATGCAGTTGTTAAGCGGTTTCCACCTGTTTGTGAGAGCTCTCGATAAAGTATTCCAGATATTCTGTCTGCGATTTGATCAAGTCATAAAACTCTTCTGCTGCTTCCAGATTTTTCGATTCGATGATGACTGTGATGATTTCACAGAGGTGTTGTGCCGGTGTTTGGATATCAAGTGGAGCAGTCTCGGAGAGTTCACCCAGCGCCGTTTTCAAACTGTGGCCAAAGGACTGTTTTAATTCTTCCCGGTCGCGCG
Source organism: Gimesia algae (assembly GCF_007746795.1). Lineage (NCBI taxonomy): Bacteria > Pseudomonadati > Planctomycetota > Planctomycetia > Planctomycetales > Planctomycetaceae > Gimesia > Gimesia algae. The sequence goes on along the minus strand of NZ_CP036343.1, from coordinate 6,331,034 downwards.
TTTTGTAAATGACCCCTGTGATGCCCAGCTTCTTGGCCAGTTCCAGTCGCTCCAGTTGACGGCTATGAGACTGATTGCCCGGCTGAAGTGACGTGAGCAGGAAGAACATGGGTGAATCCAACTGCCCATCGTCGTTATACCGTTCCTGCTTCTGAACCTTGAGGAACAGATCCAGTCCGTCCAGTTCCCGCATCACGAGTTCTGAAAACATGATTTTTATTTTGCTGTCCATTTCCAGAATCGAGAGTGCTTCAAATCCGGAAGAGGCACAGATGACTTCATACCCCAGTTCCTCTAGTAGCCTGGTATGCACGTAACAGGTATATCCTACTTCATCGACAACAAGTACCTTCATAGGCAGCTTCTTTCTGAGCAAGGTTTGTGATTTGTGAAAACAAAACGCTCTCCTCACCAGAGGGGAGAGCGTTTTGAAATGTCTTTAATTCAAATGGACTGTATCTGCAGAGCTGATTCGATCACAGGTATGAATTAAGAGACAGGTTGTGTTTTGATTTTCATTCATAGTGGAACCTTTAAAACTATAACACACAAATGATTAGAGGCGGATTGAATTTGATTGTGAACCGCATGGGAATACTCTGGCTCAAGCCGTCAGTTGCTGAACAGAATATTCTGTGATGTTCCTGGAAATCAACGTGCATTCAGATTCGGATCTGCAGCAAGCTTTAAAAACCCTGAAAATCCAGTTTGTCCCTGCAGGCAGGCAGTTGTTGCCAGAAGTAAACGACGTTAAGAGTTCCATCGAGAAACTATTTTCAGGAAAAACCCGGTTTTGTTAACTCAGGTTCCACTGCCGAATGTCTGGACTTTGGTGGGCAGGCTGCTTACGATAATGTATTACATCAGGGGGTTATTTTCGTTCAGCCTGTCACAGGTTAACGTTTTATTATTCAAATGATAAAGGGTGAATTATGAGTGAGGTCACACGACGCAGCTTTCTTCAGACCAGTGCAGGGGCGGTTGCAGCCACTTCATTGTTGACTGGTACCGCGCGAGCAGATGTCAACAGTAAAATCAGAGTTGCCGTTCTGGGTGTGAACGGACGCGGTAGAACACATATTAAAGCGATTGGTGAAATTGAAGGCGCTGATGTTGTGCTGTTGTGTGATCCCGATGAACAGGTGCTTGCCAAGCGGGCTGCCGAGTTCGAAAAAAAATACGGACGTAAAGTTGAGACCGAAACCGATATGCGAAAGGTCTTCGACCGGGATGACATTGATGTTGTGACTGTCGCGACACCGAACCACTGGCATTCACTGGCAACCATCTGGGCCTGCCAGGCCGGTAAAGACGTTTATGTCGAAAAGCCAGGTTCACATAATCTGTTTGAAGGCCGCAAAATGATTGAAGCGGCAAAAAAATACAAACGGATCGTGCAACACGGCGTACAGCTCCGCAGTCAGCCTGCGATTCAGGAAGGGGTAGAGCATCTTCGCAAAGGAACAATCGGCGATGTTTATATGGCCCGCGGTCTGGTCTTTCGCTGGCGTCCGTCAATCGGCCACAAACCGGATGAGAAAGCTCCATCTTACCTCGACTGGAATCTCTGGCAGGGGCCTGCTCAGGAAACCGATTATTCACAACGCTATGTACATTATAACTGGCATTGGACCTGGGATTATGGCAATGGTGATGTGGGGAATCAGGGTGTCCATGAAACGGATATGTGCCTGTGGGGGCTGGATGTCAAACTTCCTTCTCAGATTACTGCGATGGGAGGCAAGTTTCTCTGGGATGACGACAAAGTGACTCCCGAAGTTCTTTCTACCAATTACTTCTATCCTGAAGAAAATAAAATGATTCAGTTTGAAGTACGTCCCTGGATGACCAATGACGAAGGGGGAGCCTCTGTCGGCAATATCTTCTACGGGTCAGAAGGATATATGGTCGTGAAAGGGTATAACTCCTATGAAATCTTCCTGGGACGCAAAGGCGAACCGGGGCCTAAAAACAGTGGTGACGATCCGGTTGTTCCTCACTTCACGAACTTCCTGAATGCCGTCCGTTCACGTAAGGCAGAAACTTTGAACGGTCCCGTTGAGACCGCTCATACCAGTTCCGGTATTGCCCACCTGGGTAACATCGCCTTCCGTCTGGGGCGTCAGTTGAATTTCGATCCCAAGACGGAACAGTTTGTAAACGATGCGGAAGCAGATAAATATCTGACCCGCGAGTACCGTGAACCATTTGTGGTTCCTAACGAAGTCTGACAGTACTGATCAGGGTATTACTGAAAATAAAAAACAGCATCGGAGTCAGACTCCGGTGCTGTTTTTTTACATGATCTTCTCTGGAAATAAAGAGAGGCTGATCTACGCTGGCGCAGATCAGCCTCCGGCTAATTTTTCGTTTGGATCGAGGTGATCCTCACGAGTGGTGGTTGTCTTTGACAACCCGCCAGTAGTCGCTAAGAACAACCACCTTTCTGGCTACAACAATAACTGTCCACTCAATCACCTCCTTTTCTTGGATAAACTCCCTGTTTCATCATCGGTCTGTAGCTCCAACTTGAACACAGGCTTTAGTCCTATCGCACTGCGTGGGTGCGATACATTACTTACTCCTATTTTTGCAGATCCCTTGATTGTGACAAGACCTATTTGCGAGGAACCTGCAGAATTTCTCATGAACGGGAAAACAGAAAACGGTAACATATTCTTATTGCAGAAGATAAGGATTTAACCATTCCCGCGAATTCCAGATCAATGAAGTCAGACGGTAGACCGTTGTGTCTCAAATTGACTGACTTCTTGTGTAGTGACACGCAAGTCTGAAACAGGTTCGCTCTATTATTGATCGTCCGGGGCCATATGCGGTTCAAAGACGGTGCGTCCGGCTTTTTCAGCCTGCTTGATCGCAGCGACGGCTTCTTCGTAAAGCACCTGCTGGCAGCGCACCAGATTTTTCTCTTTATTCGGGGTAATCCGTTCGTAAACTCCCTCGCTGTTTAAGACGCGTGCTTTGGCGTTATCTTCAAAGTAGCTGTGGAGAATTTTGATCAATTTTCGGTGACACTTTTCTTCTTCAATGGGAACGAGCAGTTCGACTCTGCGATCCAGATTGCGTGGCATCCAGTCGGCACTGGAAATGAAAACGCGTTCGTCTCCGCCATGATAGAAGTAAAATATCCGGGCATGTTCGAGGAAGCGATCAATAATGCTGATGACTTCGATATTTTTGCTGAGCTTGGGAACACCCGGTCGCAGGCAGCAGATGCCACGAATGTTGAGCTTGATCTTCACACCTGCTTCCGAAGCTTCATAAAGTGCATCGATGATTTCAGGGTCAACCAGGGAATTGATCTTCGCCACAATTCGGGCTTTCTGTCCCTGTTTTTTTCTCTCCGTTTCATGATGGATCAGGTCAAGCAGTTTATCCCGCAGGCTGATGGGGGCTGCTTCCAGTTTCTGATACTTCTGAGGGATCGAATAACCGGTGATCGAATTAAAAAAGTTGATGGCGTCAGACGCCAGAACTTCATCGTTGGTGAAGTAGCTGATATCACTGTAGATTTTTGATGTTGCGTCGTTGTAATTGCCCGTACCAAAATGCAGGTAACGTTGAATTCCGTGCGGTTCGCGGCGAATAATACAGCAGATCTTGGCATGCGTCTTCAGGCCTTTGACTCCGTAGATGACCTGCACGCCGGCATTTTCCAGGTTCTTGGCCCATTCGATATTCCGCGCTTCATCGAATCGGGCTTTGAGCTCAACGATCACAGTGACATGCTTGCCCTGCTCAGCGGCGCGGGTCAGCGCTGCCACAATGGGGCTGTGTTTACTCGTGCGATAGAGAATCTGTTTGATGGCCAGCACATCAGGATCGACGGCGGCTTCTTCAACCAGTCGTACTACGGGTTCAAAACTTTCATAGGGATGACACAGCAGGATGTCCTGCCGGGTGATGTTTTCAAACATGCTGATGCGTGGATTGACTTCCGGAGAGGGTTGGGGCGGCCAACTGACATCTTTCTGGGCATCAAACCCCGAAGTATCCGTCAATCGCATAAAGGCCGTCAGGTCCAGTGGTCCGGGGATCCGATAAACATTCTCATCAAGGACGCCGAGACCTCGTTCCAGGAATTCCAGGGTTTCAACAGAAACCGATTCCGCGATTTCCAGTCGGATGCAATCTCCCTGCTTGCGCTGGTCGAGCATGTCTTCCATCTGATGCAGCAGGTCAGAGGCGAATTCATCCTGCAGACTGACATCCGCATTTTTGGTCACTCGAAAAGGGATACTTTCCAGAACATGTTCGCCTTGAAAATATTGTTCGATAAACAGGCAGATCGCATCTTCCATGGGCAGATACTGGTAGCCACCTTCCGAGGGGAGAGTGATGAACCGGAATTCAGTTCTGCCAAAGGGAATAATGGCGAAGCGGTCTTCTTTTGTTTTCCCTTTCCCATTTCCTTTTTCATCGGGGGCCAGTCGCACGACGAGATTCAGCGTTTGGTTCACCAGATAGGGAAATTCCATATCTTCCGTGACTGCCATCGGTGTGAGTACGGGATAAATTTCATCCCGGAAAACATGTTCGACTATCCGCCGCTGGGAATCAGAGAGTTCCTGTGGGTTGACGCGCTGGAAGCCGGCGGCTGCCAGCGGTGGTTCAATTTCTTCGAGCAAACACTGATACTGTTCCACCATCATCTGGTGCGCACGCAGACCGACTGCATCGAGCGTTTCACGCGGTGTCAGCCCTGATGGATCCGTGCTTTTATTTCCACTGGCCTGCAGCAGATGCAGACCACCCACACGAACCATGAAGAATTCATCCAGGTTAGAACTGGTGATGGCCAGAAACTTCAGTCGCTCCAGCAGCGGGATTTCCGGATCATGTGCTTCATCCAGAACCCGTTGATTGAATTCCAGCCAACTTAATTCCCGGTTGATAAAATTCGTTGTTTTGTTGGCCATGGTCAACCTGTTATTTCAGTATGTCAATTGTATGAAGTAGAACTCAATGGTCGTTTGGAGATCTTATCAGGCGGTGTTACTGTTTTTTCCTCAAGTGAACTTTCAACCCGAAGACTTCTTCAAACAGCGGGCCTTTTTCAACAAGCGCGATTTGTTCCAGCGAGACATCTTCCACATGGGGAATCGAAATGATCAACTGTCCCTGGTCAATCTCGCATTCAATTTCCTTAACCCTTTGACTGTAGGAATAATCCAGGGAGTCTGCGACCCGCAGGATGGCGGCCATTTTAGCGATGGCAATGCGACTGACACGATCCAGTGTGGAATATCCCGGATGGGTGGCTTTGGGTGAAGCGCGGCGATGATAACGGGCAATCAACGCGACCAGCAGCAGGTCGGTCTGTCCCAGTCCAAACAGATTACCGTTGCTGATCAGGTACATTGAATGTTTGTGATAACCGCGTTGATTAACGTAAATCCCGATCTCATGCAGGTGAGCGGCAATATACAATAACAGTCGATTCCGCGCGTCGAGTTTGTGTTCATTCTGTAATGACTGGAACAGCTTGTCTGCCAGAAAGGCGACATGGCTGGCATGAGTCTCATCAAAATCAAAGCGTTTTCCAAAATCAATTGTGGAGCGAAGTACCTGCTGATTGAACTCGTCAGACCAGTTACTCTGGTCGGCCATTTCTTTCAAAAGACCATCACGAAAGTTGGCTTTCGTCACGTAGATGTGTTTCTGCTGATAGGCTTCTGCCAGCTTGGTATAAGCGAGCAGTGCCGGCCCGAGTGTTTCGGCGTCGGTGAATGACAAGTGGTATTCCTGGACCAGTTCGTCTTCATTCTTCTGCAGAATTTTATCGGTAAACTTGCTGAGTTCTGAGACCTTGAGCCGATCCAGCTCATCGGGTGAGTTGCCAGGATCCGGGATTTCATCATCAGGTCGGAGTTGTGCCAAAGCAAAGCGGACATCACCTCCCAATACGACCAGTTTGACTGATTTATCACCGGGAACTTCATGTACGATCTGCTGGATGACACGTTCGATCTGATTCTCCATGATCGTGCGTTCCTTGGATAACGGCACACGATACCCCTTGAGCATTTCCCGCAGCCGCAAAGCCCCCAGTCGATAATTGCCGGAGAACAGAACATCACCTTTCTGCACGAGCAGCAATTCCGTTGTGCCTCCACCAATTTCCGTAACAATGGTTTGTGCTTCGTCCAGGTTGGGTTTGGCTGCCAGGTAAGGGCGAATCCCCTGGTAAGTAATTCGATTGACTTCGGCTTCATCAAGGGGGGAGACTTCAAACCCGGTCGCAATGAAAATCCGGTCTGTGAACGCCAGGCGATTGTCAGCTTCGCGGACAGCGCTGGTGGCAGCCACCCGAATCTGATCGTCGCGCGTGATCTGGTATTCATCCAGCCGCCGACGGTAGCTTTTGAGGATGCGCACACACTCTTCCATCGTTGACTTCTGAATATTCCGCGTTTGAAACGTGTCTTTCCCCAGCGTCACCGCCTGGGAGAGTCGTTCCAATGCGTATACAGAGCCGTCTTCTTTGATCTCAGCAATGGCCATACGAATCGCACCCGTTCCGATATCGATCACGGCGATCAACTGAATTGTGCCAGACTCCGGTCGACTGGAACCTGAAGAAGCTTCAGCCGGCGGTGAATCTTTCGTGTTCATACCTGCGTTTCAATTCTCATCGAAGAGTTTTGCTGAATTACGTTTTGAGCCCAGGCGGCGACCCCCATAACCGACGAGTCATCCCCCAGTTGAGCGGCAACAACTTTGAATGAATCTTTGAAGGTAGGCATCACGTTTTTCCGTGTGGCTTCGGTCACCGCGGGCACAATCAGTTCAGGCATCGCTTCTACCAGGCCACCTCCCAGAACAATAATTTCCGGGGAAAAAGTGTGGACCAGATTTCCTGCTGCAATTCCAATATACTCCGCAGCCCGCTGAATAATATTTTTGACACTCTCGTCACCACCCTTGATGGCTGATGCAAGGATGCCGCTGCGAATATTGGACAGGTCAGTGCCAGCCAGGGAACGCAGGGTCGGCGCATCTCCACGGTATGCTGCCTGTGCTGCAGCGGCAGAGATTGCCAGTCGGCTCGCCAGAACTTCCAGGCATCCATGTTGCCCACACCCGCATTCAGGACCTTCCGGCAGGACCTTAATGTGTCCAATTTCCATGCAGGAGCTTTTACTTCCCTGGATCAGCTGTCCGCGGTAGACGGCACCACCGCCAATACCGGTTCCCGGGAAAATTCCCAGGACTGATTGGGCACCTCTGGCAGCTCCGAAACGGTATTCGCCATATACGCCAGCATCGACGTCGTTACAGATCACAACCGGACAACCGAACTCTTTTTCCAGTACGTCTTTAACGGGAGCGTTATACCAGCCCAGATTGGGAGCTTCGAAGATAATTCCCGCTTCCAGATCCAGCGGACCGGGGCAGCCGACACCAATGCCCGCCAGTTCGTTGGGAGTCAAACCAGCTTCTTCCAAAGCCTGATAAATCGTCTGGACCATGCGTTCCAGTCCCATTTCTACCCCTGTATGACCTTTGGTCTTTCTCCGTTTTTTGCCCAGAGTTTTATATTGAGAGTCATATATTTTGGCCAGCATTTTGGTGCCACCCAGGTCGAAGCCGGCCCAGTAGCGGCTGGTGGTTTCAACGGAATCTGCAGACATGAATTTGTTTTCTATACGTTAGGGACTTACTCTCCGCTCAAAAGCGGTCAGCGGAAAGCTTAAACAGTTTTCACTCAATTGTATTCTATCTGCTGTCATTATAACGAGTCGTTCTTATCTCGTGTATTCTGACGCATTTAGAACTCAATAAACAAGGGGAGTCTGAGATTTCTGTTTCCAGTGAAAACTGAGTTTTTTTGGTCTTGAGTATCAATACCTGGAAAATCCACCAGGAAAGGCTACTGTTTGCCACGTTTAGATGATTGCGGCAGGCTGTTGACTTTTGGGACTGGGGCAGCTTGGCTAAACTATTCGGTACGAATTACTGTTGAGCCTTTCATTTGAATGCTTAATGCTACACTAAAGTTTACTACACCCTGGGGTTTCCTCAATGTATTTCCAGTTTCCCTGTGAAAAATGTTCCAAAAAGTTAAAAGTCCGCGATGAAAACGTGGGAAAAAAAGTTCGTTGTCCCTACTGTCACCATACGATGCTGGTCAAAAAACCTGAGTCACCGATAATTGATACTACCATCGATGTCAATTCTGCCGGCTCAACCAGCTCCAGTAGACCTTCGAGCAGCAGTCGCGGTGCAAATAAGCATGTTTCCAGTGGCTGGGCCGATGGTACCGAAGTCAGCCTCTCAAAGAGTGGCATGATCGCCGTGGGGACGTCTGTCGCATTTATTGCATTGATGTTTCCTTTCCGGAAATACTATCTGGGTGAATTGTTTCTGGACCGGGGCTGGGTGCCATTTGCGTTAGTCTTTTTGATGAGTTGGTCTGCCACGATTCTGATTTTGAAATACCGTAAGCTGGGCAAACAGAAAGATTCGATGTTGTTTGATACACTGCCAACGGATATTTCTGAGGAAATTTCCGAGAAGACGGTTGCCAAATTCATCGAGCATGTCAAAAACCTGCCCGTTGATCCCCGCGAAAGTTTTCTGGTGAACCGGGTTTTACGCGGACTGGAACATTTCAGTGTATTGAGAAGCAGTTCCGAGGTTTCCAGCCGTCTGCAGTCTCAATCGGAAATCGACGCGACGGCCGTCGATTCCAGTTATACCATTCTCAAAGTTTTCATTTGGGCGATTCCGATTTTAGGGTTCATCGGTACTGTGATCGGGATTAGTGCTGCGGTGGGGGGGTTCGCCGGAGGGATGGATAAAGCCTCCGATATTTCGGCTCTGAAAGAATCCCTGGGGAGTGTGACTGGCGGACTATCGACTGCTTTTGACACGACACTGGTCGCGCTGGTGATGAGTATGCTAGTGATGTTTCCCAGCAGTTCCATGCAGAAATCGGAAGAGGATCTGCTGAACTGGGTGGATGAATACTGCAACGAAAACCTGTTGAAGCGGCTCAAGGAGAGCGATCAGGCAGGTGGCGGGGGTGATGAAAAGGATCATCGACGCCTGATCCAGCGGACCATCGATAAAGCGATGGCGAACCATCATGCGGAATTACAGACCTGGATCGAAAAACTGGAAGGGGTCGGCAGTACGCTGTCGCAGCAGGTTGTGAAATCCTGGGGTAAAATCGATGATAAAATTCGAGAGCAGCAGGAAGCACAGCTGGCAGAAGTGCAACAGGTGATGAAGCATCTGGAAAGCGTGGAAGAAAAAATGACGGCTCTGCAGTCGGCGCACACGTCACATCTGGAAAAGCTGAATGGCGACGCGACGGAAATGGCCGAGGCCGCGGGGGTACTCTCCCAGTCCTTTAATGGCGTCCAGCAGGGATTAAACGGTCTGAATATGGTTTTGACAAACCTGGGTGAGAAGCAAGTGCTGATTCAGCAGGTGGAGACACCTCGCAAACGCTGGGGATTGTTCGGGAACTCGAAGAGAGTAAGGTAACGTGGGTAGAAAGAAGAAGGATAGTGAAGAAACGGTTTCCCTGTTTCCGTTTCTGAGCATTCTGGCGTGCGTGATTGGTGTTTTGACACTGATGATCACCGCCATGGCGCTCAGTCAGATGGATCAACAGGATGATTCCTGGAAACGCGTCGAAGAATTTGAAAAAGATCAGGAGCAGATCACCGAGAAACAGCAGGAACTGGAGCAGGTCCAGAGTCAGGTTGAAGATCTGTCAAAACTGAATCGCGATCTGATCCTGGCCTTAGAAGAGCTCAAAAAACTGAAGCAGGAAAAAAACAAAATTCCGACGGATGTCAGTCCTGAGGAAAAAGTGAAGCTGCTGGCGGAAGCGAATCGTCTTGAAAAACGGATCACCGAAATTAAAGACGAACCGATGACTCTGCAGAAGGAAATTGATAAGCTCAAAATCGAATTGAATAAACGGGAAAACCCGGTCGCCGCGGAAGTACGAATTCAGCCGGGAGGTTCGGGCGTGGATCTGAATCCCACGTTTATTGAATGTACCAAAAACGGAATCGTCGTTCTGGATGGGCCTGCGAAAGACTTACATGTCCGACGTGATGATCTGCGGAAGAGCCTGCCCTTCGTCGAGCTGCTGGATAAGATTGGTGCCCAGAACAAAGGAACGGTCATTTTTCTGATCCGGGAAGATGCTGTCTATACTTATAACATCGCGTCGAGTGTGGCTCGTTCCCGTTACTGTCCGAATGGCAAGCTGCCCGTGGAAGGCAACGGAAAAATCGATCTGAGTCGATTTAAAAACGCGGCCGGTTAATACGATTTATGAAAAATAAAAAGCTCTGCCGATCGATTCGACAGAGCTTTTAGTTCAGTATGACTTGTGTAGAACCTTACTTTCGCAGGTCGTAACACATCAGCACATCCTGCTCTCGCAGGTAGAGTTTTCCGCCACAAACGACAGGATGCGCCCAGGCTTTACCCAGTACCTGATCTGCCTTGAAGCTCCCTTTAAGGACGTATTCCTTGGGGTTGGCTTCGATCAAAGCGACTTCACCACTCTGGTAGCGAAAGATCAGATTCCCATCGGCAAAGACGACTGCAGCGGAACCGGAGCCTTCCCCGCGGATGTCGCCGCCCCAGACCACTTTCCCGGTTTTCAGTTCGAGACAGAGGGGGAGACCATTGTTGTGGCCATGACCACAGAAAATGTGATCTTTGTAGAGTACCATGCCCCCATGATGGTTCTGCAGGGTTTTGCCATCCAGGAAGTAAACTTCTTCCGCTTTGACTCCCTCACCGTTTTTTGAGAGTTTCAGCAGGGCGCTGCCGGTTTTGTAGCCTGTGGAGCAGAATATGTAATCGCCGGAAACAATGGGAGTGGGAATATTAGCCACGCCATTCGCGACCGGATTGTAGTTCCAGAGCAGCTTGCCATCGCTGGCACGTACGCCGATCACGCCTCGCCCGGTGAGCTGGACGTACTGTTTTACACCGGCTCCGTTGGAGATCACGATGGAGGAATAGCCGGCACCATCTTTCCCTTTCTGACCCAGATCAGAAACAGGAGTCCGCCAGATTTCCCGGCCCGTGGTTTTATCGAGGGCCACCATCATGGCATTTTTACCGCCTGGTGTGCAGAGGACGCGGTCCCCATCGATGAGTGGAGATTCGGAAAAGCCCCACCCGGACATCATTTTGCCATCCCATTCTTCCTGGAAGTTTTTAGTCCAGATGATTTCTCCATCAGCAACACTCAGGCAGGAGATGGCACCATTCGAGGTAATCACATACAGGCGATCGCCATCAATGGAAGGTGTGCAGCGTGCACCAGGGTAACCATGTTCGGGATTCAGTTCCAGCAGATTGGTCTTCCACAGGATCTTGCCATCATCGGTGTTGACGGCGATGACGGCCTGACCTTCCGGGAGGTTTCCTGTTGTGAACAGCCGGTTATCCTTGATTGAAACACTGGCATATCCTTTACCCATACCACTGGCGGTCCAGAGTAGTTTGGGAGGAGTTGCATTCCAGTCATCCAGCAGACCAGTATCAGCAGAATGGTTTTGACGATCAGGGCCTCTCCACTGTTCCCATGAGTCTGACAGTTTTGTTGGTTCGTTTGCTTTTACTGACAGGGAGAGTCCACAAACCAGTATGGCGCCCAGCAGCAGGCGAACAGGCATCGAGTAACTCATAATCAAATAGTCCTTTTTGAGATCTTCAGGCGAGGATGAATCCAGCCTGTGTCCAGGTTTACTGTAGCGCCTCCAGGGCATTGGGGCCGAGTATCAATGGGTGAGAGACGCTGTGGTTAAATGGAATGCTCTTTAGTTTAAGAGGTCGCTACCGATTTCAGTTCAGCTTGATTCAGAAGACGTAGCGAAGACCTCTGGGGGGTAAGACACGGACGCATTAACAATTATATGACCCTGTCAGGGTGGCTGCAATCTATGTTGACCGAATCCTGTCCAACAGAGAGTCTATTTTGAATTCCAGGGCTTTTTGTGAAAGGTGAGGTCTGGGAAATATCTGGGGAATTATGCCTGGGATCGACTGTCACAGCAAAGAGTGGTTACCGGGACTTTCCTGCAGCAGCAGTGATTCGTGTGTACAATTCTTCCTTGGAGATTTCGTGAATGCGAAAGACCTTCAATGCTGCCGTTTCCCCTTTACATAACTCAATTTGCGATCGTTTCAGTTTGAGCGCCGACTGGATCACTTTGAGCAATGCCTTATTGGCTTTCCCTTTTTCAGGAACCTGTGTGACGCAGACTTTGAGTCTGCCATCATGAATTCCTTCTATCCCGTTTTTACTGGATCGCGGTTGTGCACGTACCGGCAGAAGAATCGCAGTGCCATCCATTTCCAGATTTAATGGTAGATTCACGTTGAGTTCCCAATTCTCGGGTCAGGCCTCAAGCCCTGCAAACAGTGCACTGCCGACTCGCACGAGAGTGGCTCCTTCTTCAATCGCCACCTCAAAATCGCCACTCATGCCCATCGAGAGTTCCTGTAGCCTGGTTTGTTCCGGAGATATCGCCTGTAGAGTATCCCGTAGTTCTGACAGTTCACGAAAGACAGGGCGTGCTGCTTCAGGATCATCTACATGCGGGGCCATCGTCATCAGGCCGTTGATTTGTACGTGCGTGACCTGACAGAGAGACGGCCAGAGTTGAAGCAGTTCCGCTTTCTGAAATCCTTTTTTATTTGCTTCACCTGAAAGGTTCACTTCGATCAGAACACGCGGCTTCAGGTCAGATTCAGCAGCGATGCGGTCGATGGTTTTCAGTAATTTTTCTGAATCGAGGGAGTGGATCAAATGACTGTATTGGATAGTTCGTCTGACCTTATTCCGCTGCAAAGGGCCGATGAAGTGCCAGTGTAAATCCGGGGAAAGGAGCTCAGCCCGCTCTGCGAGTTGCTGGGTACGGCTTTCTGCCAGTTCCCGACAACCAAGTTTGATCAGCTCGGTGACCCAGTCCAGACGGGCATATTTGGTGACGCCGATAAGTGCTACGGATTCGGGAGCACGATGTGCTCTGAGACAGGCCGCTCGGATCCGGTTTTGTATCCCAGTCAAATTCTTGAGGAGGCGGCCAGAGAGGTCTTCCATTACCGATGTGATTCCCGTTTGATTCAGTGGATTCGATTCTTTGGTCAGCTACATGAGTTTCTGAAGATAAAGTTCGAATCATATCTTCCCGGCCTCTCAAAATCCAATTGAGAGCCAGGCTTCTGAAACCGTTTCAGGTAATTACTTTACCTAAAAAGCGAACACCAAATTCCCAGAATTGTTCTTCCTGGATCTCTTTTTGCCTGACAATTTCTGAACGAAACCAGGCGACATGGGTGTCCTGAACAGGAACTCCTACCATGATACTGTTGCGATAGATGGGAAACGGGTAAATGAAAGAGAGGCCGGACTGAGAGATCGAACGAGACCAGACTTTGATGGTTGTTTCCTGGTCGTCTGCAACATCGCTGTCCGGCAATGAGATCCACACAATTCCCCGAAAGTCTTTTCGCTCGTGTGCGCGTTTTTCGGAATAGTGCAGACCGGTTCGCTGATCCATACGATCCAGTGAATCCAGTACGCGTAAGACGGCCCGGTTCTGTTTGACTGTATACTGGTCCAGATTTATCAGACTCATGGGAGTAACCATTGCAGAGATGGAATAAAAATTAATGCTTACCTGATGCGAGCGATGATCAAGTATGTTTCAGGAATACCACAACTATAGTTCTTGTTCAGATACAGTCAAATCCCTCCTTTCATGAATTAAGAAATTATGGTGTCTCGATGTTACGTGGTGTTTTGTAAATCTGCGTTTTTAAACGGTTTCCAGTTGAGCGAGAAAATCCTGCAGTGATTTGACTTCCCCATTCAGGCATTCAATGAACTGTTCTGCGGCTCCGGAATTTCCGGATTCGATGATATCTTTGACCGCATCTTTGATCTTTTGAGCTGGCGTATATAAGTCGACAGCTTGATTGCTTATCGAACCTTCTGGAGCCCCCATGACCATATCTTTTAACGTTTCCTGAAGTTCATCCTGATCCAGCGGTTTGAACATGATTTTGGAAACACCGAGTTCCTTTGCCAGTTTGAGTCGTTGTATATCTTTATCGTTGGAATTCTTTTCCAGGCGTAAAGCAGTCATTAAAATAAACTGGGGAGGATCCAACTGGCCATCATCCGTGAATCGTTCCAGGTGCTGGGCTTCTTTGAATAAATCAACCCCATCCATGCCCCGCATCATCAAGTCTGTGATGACAATATTAATATCATTATCTGTTTTCAGTAGATTCAGAGCCTCAAAACCTGAGGTCGCTGAACAACACCGATAACCGAATTTTTCGATGAGTCTTGCATGAAAGTGACAGGAATAGCCAACATCATCTACAACTAAAATTTTCATTACATCAGCCTTTGGTTTAAAACCAGATTTAGCGGGTAAAGTAGTTTCAATGGCACACTTGAGCCATAAACATATTCAGTTCGCTGATTAATTCCTGCATTTCGTTTTCCAATTCAACGTAACTGATAGAAGCCTCCTGAAGTCGATTCGACTTTCCGAGATCTTCCAGTTCCTGCAACAACAGATAGGGTTCAGCCTTGGTGTAGTTGGCAACGGTTCCTTTAAAGCCATGTGCAGTAATAGCTAATGTCGCTGCGTCTTTTCGTTCGATTGCCAGACTGATTTCACACATCTGCTCAGGAACGATACTCAGAAATAGATCAATTAATTCGGCAAGAAAATCAGTATCGCCGATAGCCATATCCAGAATCCGACCACCGTCAATCAGATGCCACTGTCCTGCTTTGTTTGTTGTATTTGAGTTCGACATCTACATTCTTCCATAACGGGATATTGCGCATACCAGACGACTATTGCTGGAAATGAAGTTTCGCTGGGGCGCAATGAATCTGAGAAAATTTCAGCAGGCCTACAGGTAAGGTTAGTTTCTAATTTCTGTGATGTAGCAAGATCGTCTGAAACAGAAACAGGGGAAGGTGTTTTTTGTAGGAACTCTACAACCTGTGCCGATTGCGAGAATAAAATTGGCAAAAAATTCAGGAAACTTTGTACTTTAGTATGTTTTTGTTCCGTGAATGAATGACGGATTTTGAGGTGTTCCCCTGCAGGCAGTGACACTGCTGATGACACTACTCACCCATTTCAATAGAGAAAACCCGCAGTTAAGTCTGGCAGAAGATGCTTAGAAGCGATCCTGCAAGGGAGTCCTTCAGATTGAGAACCTGCACTAGACACAGTCTAGATTTGAAAATCATCGTCTGTTGCCGCAGGATGTGCCAATTCTTCCAGAACTTCCCGGACCCGACTTTCCGGAATTTCCTTAAAAACTTCGACACGGCCCAGGCAGGTTGGCAGTACGAATCGCAGTTTGCCACCCACGGTTTTTTTATCGAGTTTCATTCGGTCAATGATCTGGTCTGTATCCAGTCGGGTCCCTTTCGGCAGCAGTACCGGTAAACCAAGGGCTTCCAGTAAACGGATTTGACGCTCTGTTTCCTGATGTGAAATCAGATCCAGTTTCTCGGCAAGATAGCTGGCATAGATCATACCGATGGAAACTGCTTCACCATGCATCAGTTCTCCGTATCCACAGAGCGCTTCGAATGCATGTGCAAAAGTATGTCCATAGTTCAAAATCGCACGCAATCCGGAACGTTCATGTTCATCCTGTTCCACAACTTCAGCTTTGAGTTCACAACTGCGGGCGATCACTTGGCGCAGTACATCAGGATCGCGCTGGTTCAGTGCTTCGATATTCTGCTCAAGATAATGAAAGAAGCGGGAATCCAGAATCACACCATACTTCACCACCTCTGCCAGACCGCTGCGGTAATCCCTGACAGGCAGCGTTTCCAGTGTCGAAGTATCAATGAAAACGCCCAGAGGCTGGTAGAACGCACCAATCAGGTTTTTCGCCTGGGGATGGTTCACCCCGACTTTACCTCCCACTGAGCTATCTACATGGGCCAGCAGTGAAGTCGGAACCTGAACAAAGGGGAGACCGCGAACATAAGTTGACGCGACAAAACCGGCAGCATCTCCCGTCACGCCGCCACCAACGGCGATCAATACGGTTTGTCGATCTGCTTTCATCGCGACCAGTCTGTCATACAGGCTGGAGATCACATCGAGTGATTTTGATTTTTCACCCGGTTCAATGATGGCCGTTTCAAATTTCCAGTCATTTGATTTGAGACTCTTTTCGATCGCAGGAGTATGCAGGGTCGACAGATTCCTGTCTGTCACAATAAATGCCGTCTTACTGCCATCTGCCAGCGCATTCCGGTAGGCTGGATTCTGATTCATCCAGTTTTCCAGGGTGTCTGCAAACTGATCAAACTGGTTGCTGACAACCGAAATATGGTAACTGCGTGGCCCCAGAGCGACATTGACATCTAAACTTTCAGACACTTTGCATCCTTCGTACTGGAAAATCGGGTAGGCAGTCGACTGAAAACCTTGTTCAACAGGGTTTTCAAAGGTTTCCGACCAGCTGATCAATCATGCCTCTATCGTAACTCTGTCGCAGGATGAAGTCACGTCGGATTGACTCAAATCGAGCAGCAGAGAAGGTTTTTCGGCAGCAGGCAGGTGACAATCTGGTGCCGCCTGCTAAAATATTCCCGAACATGATGATTTCCCGTGACAGTCAGATTCAGTCGATGCAGGATCTGGTTCCCGTTCTCAGTCGTAGTGATGGATTTGCCGCGGTAACAGCGGCTCTGCGATCCGGACAGAGTGGGACAATAGACGGAGCCTGGGGAGGATCGTGCGCGCTGACGGCGGCAAGTGTAGCTTCCGCTTTGAATTCCGTGCTGCTGATCGTGCTTCCACGACTCTCTGAAATCGATGAATTTACTGGTGACCTGGCCAGTTTTCTGGGAATCATTCCCGAAATCTTTCCTGCCTGGGAGACGCTGCCTGACGAACATGACGTCGCCGATTCGGTATTTGGCGGACGCCTGCGGGTGCTCAGTCAGTTGCAGCAGTCAGGAGAAAATCCTTCGGCTCCCCAGGTGATCGTCACATCATTTCCTGCTCTGCTGCAGCCAGTGCCAAGTCGACAACAGCGGCAAGCAGCGACGCGTCGAATTCAGGTCGGAGATGAAATCGATACTGATGACTTCATGAAATGGTTACTGGAGCGTGGTTTTGAGCGGACCACAGCGATTGAGCTGCCTGGTGAATTCAGTATGCATGGTGGGATTCTGGACCTTTACTCACCGGATTCTGTATTGCCAATCCGTATCGAGTTCTTCGGGGATGAAGTGGAATCGATCAGACAGTTCGATGTTGAAACTCAGCGGACTTTGGAAACCTGTCAGCAGGTTGACCTGACATTGATCTCGCCTGTTCCCGCATCCCCGTCCGACAGGCAACCACAAACTCCAACCCGAGATGAAGACAATACCGCGTCTGAAAGTCTGCTGGATAACCTGCCCTCCGATGCCTGTATCGCATTGGTAGAACTCCCCGAGTTGATTGATGAAGGGAAACGTTATCTGGATCGTCTGGAAAATCCGCGGGGTCTGTTCAGTGTGCCGGCTACCATGTCGCGCTGCACGGACTTTTCCTCAGTGACCATTGCACCGATCTCTGCAGAATCGACCGAAATTTCATGTCACCTACAGATCGAATCTGTAGAGCGGTTTACCCGGGCCAAGTCGGAAATGCTGGAAGAGCTGGCATCGATTACCGGTCCACAGGATACCGTGCTGGTCTGCTGTCACAATCAGGGAGAACAGGATCGTCTGCAGGAGTTGCTGGATGAGTCCGTTCTGGATCTCACCCAACGCGTGAAAACCTGTATTGGCAACCTGGCTCTGGGATTTCGTATCGTGCCCGAACATCTGGTGGTACTCAGTGATCATGAGCTGTTTGGCCGTGCAGATATCAGGCATAAGCCTCGAAAACGTAAAGTTGAGAGTCGGGCGATCGACAGTTTTCTGGATTTAAATGTGGGTGATTATGTTGTGCACCTTTCACACGGAATCGCCCGTTTCCGCGGACTGGAACTGCTGGAGAAAGAAGGTTATCGGGAAGAACATCTTTCGCTGGAATTTCGTGATAAAGTGCAGATGTACGTGCCTGTTTCACTGGTGCATCTGGTTCAGAAATATATCGGTGGAGGCAAGCATGTGCCGCAGCTGTCTAAGCTGGGGACGAAAAGCTGGGCCAGCAAGAAGGAAAAAGCGGCAGAAGCGGTCCGGGATATGGCCAGTGACATGCTGCGACTGCAGGCACAGCGATCGGGGCAACCCGGTATCTCCTATCCTCCCGACAGTCACTGGCAGAAAGAGTTTGAAGCTGCGTTTCCCTATTCGGAGACCGCCGACCAGCTGCACGCCATCAGCGATGTTCGACATGATATGGAACGGGCACAGCCCATGGATCGACTGATCTGTGGCGATGTCGGGTATGGAAAAACAGAAGTTGCGATCCGTGCTGCCTTCAAAGCCATCGACGCCGGTAAGCAGGTTGCTGTCCTGGTGCCGACCACAGTGCTCACAGAACAGCATACCCGTACCTTCAGCGAGCGAATGGCCGATTATCCAATTACTATTCAAGGACTGTCCCGCTTTAAAACCAAAAAAGAACAGCGGGCGATTCTGGAAGGAATGGCTACCGGCAGTGTTGATCTGGTAATCGGCACACATCGTCTGATCCAGAAGGACGTCAAGTTTAAAGACCTGGGGTTGTTGATTATTGATGAAGAGCAGCGGTTTGGTGTGGATGCCAAAGAGATGCTGAAGCGTCTGAGGTTACAGATTGATGTGCTGACCTTGAGTGCAACCCCCGTACCACGAACGCTGCATATGTCCCTGCTGGGGATCCGTGATATCTCCAACCTGATGACAGCGCCCCGTGATCGTGTTCCCATTGAAACCCGGATTACCCGCTTCGATCCTGAATTGATCCGTCACGCGATGGTCCGGGAACTGAACCGCAATGGACAGGTTTATTTCGTACATAATCGCGTACATGATCTGCAGAAATACGCCGATCGAATCCAGCAGATTGTACCGGAAGCGAGAATCGGGATTGGCCACGGACAGATGAAGGAGGCAGAGCTGGAAGCAGCGATGTTGAACTTTGTATCCGGCAATGTTGATATCTTTGTCTGCACAACGATTATTGAAAGTGGGTTGGATATTCCCAATGCCAATACGATTTTTATCCATGATGCGGGGAATCATGGATTATCCGACCTGCATCAGTTGCGGGGACGTGTGGGACGGTCACACCATCGGGCCTATTGTTATCTGCTGTTGCGCGATGGGCAGCTTTTGACTCCGATCGCTGCTAAACGCCTAAAGGCGATTGAAGAGTACAGTGAACTGGGGGCTGGCTTCAAAATTGCAATGCGCGATCTGGAAATTCGCGGTGCCGGGAATATTCTCGGCACCGAACAGAGTGGTCATATTGCAGCTGTTGGGTATGAACTGTATTGTCAGTTACTGGAAAATGCCTGCAGGAAGCTGAAAAATGAGCCCATTCGTGAACATCATCATGTGGCAATTGACCTGCCTTGCACGGCGTATCTGCCTTCCGATTATATTCCTCCCGGTCGAATTAAAATCGAACTCTATCGGAAACTTTCAGCCATACGCTCCATTGAGGAGTTGAACGCTCTGGAAGAAGAGATGGAAGATCGCTTCGGCCCTATTCCGCATCCTGCGCGACAATTATTGATTTTGAAAGAATTACAAATTCTGTCACAACGCTGGCAGGTTGACAGTATTCGACTGGAAGATAACTTTGCGGTATTGGGTTATCGAGACAAAAATCACATACTGGCATTGTCAAAAAGCAATCGGGATCGGATTCCCGTCCGGATCGTGGACCAGAAGTCAGCATACATTCCATTGCCGATTTCTGCTGAGAATACTGAAGAGGTGATGCAGGAACTCAAAACGGTATTGCAACAAACTTTTGATCCGGCCTATAATCCTGCAACATCACCCTGAGTGGTTCAACAGATGAACTCTGCAAGAGGTTCATTGGTTACTGAAAAGGGTGTTGTGGATCTTGAAAACAGTCTGTTTCCCCTTCCTTACACCTCCCTTGTAATTCGGGCTGAATTCAAAATCTAACTACTGATTGTCTCTCAAATTCCCGGTAAATAATTCGTTCATCATGCAGGATGCATCTTGATGCGCTACGCGCAAATATATTTATTGATGATTGCTGTTCTCAGCATTACAGGGTGTGAAACGACTCCTAAAGTCGACAACCCGGTGCTGGGACCACCCCCTCCACGTCTGGAGTCTGCGTTGAAACAGCAGAAGCTGGAACACACGCAGATGGCGAGTCGGTCTGATGACAGAAAAAATATTCTGGAAGGCGACTTCGAGGAATCGGGTAATCCGTTCGAATCGCCAATTATCACTGCCTCATCTAATTCTGATGCTTCCACAACCAGCGCCATCGATGAATCGGTTGAGGAATTAAAAGACAGTACTGTGGTGGCCATGGTCAACGGGACCCCGCTATTCGTCTCAGATATCATTGGCGTCTATGACTTTCAGTTGAAGCAGGCAGAACAGAGAATGCCACCTGAAGAATACCAGAAACTGCGCATCGCTCTGGTAAAACGAGACCTGAAAAATCACATTGAACGTCAGTTGCTGATTCATGAGATGAAAACGACTCTCAAAAAAGAACAGCTGGAGATGCTCCAGGAACATCTGGTAAAGGCCTTCGAAGAAGAAAGAATCCCGGAACTGCAAAAGAATATGGGGGTCAGTTCTCCCCAGGAACTCGAAGATAAACTGAACCAGCAGGGCCGATCGTTGTACTTTGAAAAAGAGATGTTCATGAGGCAGCAATCAGCTCTTCAGTTTATGTCTGTCAAAGCGAAAGCGAAAAATGATTTCAGCCGTGAAGAAGTTCTGGCACGTTATAAATCTAATATCCAGGATTATGCCTACCCCGCTAAAGCACGCTGGCAGCGAATTCGTATTTCCTATGCAAAGCATGGCGGTAAAGAAAAAGCTGTTGGAGTTCTGGACGAAGTAATTCATAAGCTGCAGGCCGGGGAAGATTTTGGGACCCTGGCTGAAAAGTATTCAGATGGACCACGGGCAGAAAAAAAAGGGCAATGGGGCTGGACCGGTCGAGGCAGTCTGGCTGAAACAGAAGTCGAAGCCGCATTGTTTGAACTGCCGATTGGACAGACCAGTCAGGTCTTCGAGACGGATAATTCTTTTCAGATCGTGAAAGTGATTGATCGGAAAGAGGCAGGACATACACCATTTGCTGATGTGCAGACCAAACTGGAGCAAACGATGGTGAATGATGCACGTATGAAAGCGACCAGGGAAACTCTGGATAAACTCTACGACAAAGCGATCATCGAATCGATGTTCGAATACGAAACAGAAGATGAAAAAGTTACAAAATAAGTGGCTTTGTGAAGAGCAAAAATGAAGCTCAGATTAAGATTTGCTTCATGAAATACAGACTGAAAAAGTATTTTGAAAAGCATGCAAATAAAATTGAAATATTTGTCAAAATCATATTGACCTGAAAACGACAAATCGATTATTAACCGCACACACTTCTCTCTACTCTCAATAAATCAAATCACACTATCATTTCTCTGACAATCGTTTGTTAAATTTTGCCCTGGGGCAAACATTCAATAGCGTTTCGTTTTTCTGGAATCCTGGTTAGTCCTGCAAAACTCGTATGGCACTAAATCCAGAATTCGGACTAAAATCCTACCCATAGATAGATAGCGAGTTGGAAGTCATGATGACTCCTCAAAATAAACATAATCACAGTTGGTGTTCTGGCTTGAAGGAGGGACCTACATTGGGCAAGGCATTTGGAGTACTGGCCTGTACGACGCTGATCGCAGCGTCAATGTGGCTGGCCAATCTCGGCAACACGACCAGGAAGGTCGCTGCTGATGTCGAGAATAACGGTCAGTCTGTATCTGGGCGTCAACTACGCTCAGCTCGTTACTATCTGAGTCTGGGGACTCAATATTACGAACGAGGACAATTCGCCGAAGCGGTAGAGGTGCTTGAAAAAGCCTCTGTCTCTCCGGGACGACTGTCCTCCGCCGAGTTCCGCAAAATGAACGAGTACCTGGGCAGGGCTCGGACAAGAGCGGCTGCTCCCCGGGAAAAACAGATTGTCCGAGCACAGTCTCCTGCATCCGACACCGAATACCCTGCGAACTTTTCGAGTCATGCCGGAAAGTCTCCGGAAGAACAGAAGCAACTGGCACGACAGTTACTTCATTCCGCTCGTGAAGATATTAAGCTGAATGAACTGGCCAAAGCCCGTCAGAAGGCAAGCCAGGTCGCAGCCATGCGACTGGAGTATGGTCCTTTCGAAGAACGTCCCGAACAGGTCCTCGCATCCATTGCTCGCGCAGAACAACGCGTACAGAAAAATGCTCCTGTTCAGCAGGCTGGTGGATTTAACAGTCAGAACTCACAAGTGATGCAGGTCGCCGCTGTCGAAGAACCAGCGGGAAGTAATCCCTTCTCACCTTCCGCTGCAAATCCTTTTGATGGTAACCAGGACAGAAAACTGACTGAAAAAGAGCAGGCTTCCGTACTCCTTAAGCAGGCTCGACAATCACTAAAATCTGGCAACTATGATGATGCCCGTACTCTCGCATTGCAGGCTCAGAATTATGATGTTGCCTACCAACTGTTTGAAGACCGCCCTCAACATATTCTGTCTGAAATCGAACGTAAAACCGGTGCCAAAATTTTCGCTGGCAATCGGAAATCAACTCAACAGATCGCACAGTCTTCCCCTGGTTCGTCTGATAAAGACGAGTCAGCACGACTGCTGAAGCAGGCTCGCGCAGAGCTGCAGACGGGTCGACTCGATTCCGCACGGGCTCTGGCTCAACAGGCCAGCCAACTGGATGTCGCTTATCGATTGTTTGACGATCGTCCGGAACTGGTACTCGACGAAATTAAACGTGCCCAGTTTGGTGCAGAAACTCTGGCTTCCACTGGAAACGCCGATGCTGACCGGATGACTGGAGCTGAAGGAGCTTCTAAAGAACAGGCTACCGAATTACTGCGACAGGCGCGACTGGATATTAAGAAACGAGACTTCGCAGGAGCTCGCCAGAAGGTTCAACAGGTTCAGGGAATGAAAGTTTCCTATGATCTGTTTGACGACCGTCCTGAACTGGTTCTGGCAGCCATCGATCGGATCTCTGACGAAGCCGCTACGATTTCCGGTATCAAGGGTTTGCAGCAGAACCAGGATGCCATTCGACCACGGATTAACCGTCTGATGGAACAGGCACAGGTTGCCCTGCAGCAGGGTAATAAAGACGAAGCACTGATGCTGGCTTCCTCTGCTCAGAAACTGGCTGAAACACTGAATATTGAATTTGCTGCTAACAACGAATCTCCTTCAGCTTTCATCAAGCGTGTGGGAACCAGCTCGGCAAGCAAATTTAATCCTGGTAATACTGCCAGTGAAAAGAATAATCCTGAATATGCTCGTAAGCTGGTTGCCGCTGCCCGGAACGATTTAGCTCAAGGGCGAATCGAAGATGCACGACAGAAAGCGGAAGCAGCCCAGCAGGTTGATACTGCCTACAGTCTGTTTGAAGATCGTCCTGAACAGGTTCTGGCAGACATTCGCAATATGGCCGGACAACCAGGCGGACTCTCACAGGAACAGCGGTATGCCGCTGAAAATGAACGTAAAAAACAGTTCTCTCAGAAACTGGTTGCACAGGCACGAACCGATCTGAAAGCTGGTCGTCTTGATACTGCCCGGGTGAATGCCCTGGAAGCTTTGAATGTCGGCGTGGAATTCAAACCTGGTGAAGACAGCCCTCAGTCAATTCTACGAGATCTGGAATCCCGCATGGCAGCACAGCCTCAGCGGGTCGCCCGGATGCAGAAAAATGAAGCCAGCGAGATTGCCGTGATTCATCCCGGTGCGTCTGCTCTGGAACTGTATAATCTTGGTATGCAACGCCTGTCCGAAGGTAATCGGGAGGCTGCCTACCAGTCATTCCTGGCTGCTTATCAGTCGGGTGAAAAACTGGACAATCATCGTGCACAACAGCTGCAGGATGCCGTACGGGAACTGGCTCCTTCCCGGGCAGACAAGATCCGCCTCGTGAAGAACCAGAGTACTGCAGACGATGCGGCTGCCGGTTCGCAGGAACCCAGTAATATTGATCTGGTTCAGCAGAAACAGGCGATTGAGTTCAGCCGCCTGCGATCTGATGTGCTGAATGCCATCTTTAAAGCAGAAAGGATGCGTGAATCAGCTCCTACCGACGCATTGAACATTATCGATCAGACCATGTCGAAAGTCGAAAGTTCCAGTCTGGATAAAAAATCGACCGCCACTCTGATCGGTTCTCTGCAGCGAACACGCGAGTCAATTGACTCCTTCCGTAAGCAGGTTGCTCCTCTGGAAGAGCTGAAAAAGAAGAACCAGGAAGTCGAAGAGTATATCGATGCTCGCATCAAAAATAAAATCCGGGTCGAACAGGAACTGGCCGACCTGGTAGAGAAATTTAATGAACTGGTCGATCAGCGTCGCTATGCGGAAGCAGAAGTGATTGCCAAACAGGCCAAAGACCTTGACCCACAAAACCCTGTGGCAGTCACCATGGAATGGAAGGCTAAATTCCTGAGACGGGATGCATCCAACAATGCGATGCGTGATCGTAAGGAACAGAATACCTGGAATCAGTTGAACGATGTAGAAGAATCTCTGGCAGATGCCTACACATCAGATATCAAGTTTGGTCACGATGCCAAAGAGTGGGCTGAACTGAGCAAACGACGTGATAAATATCATGTCAAAAATCATAACCAGAAAACAGAACGCGAACTGCAGATTGAAGAGAGCCTGGATCGACCAGTGAACCTTCAGTTTGAAGATGAGCCTTTGACAAATGTTATGAGCAAGATTGGGACTCTCACCGGGATCAACATCTTCCTGGACGGTCTGGGACTTGAAGAAGAAGGGGTTACTCCCAGTGCTCCTGTGACGATCAACGTCAATGGAATCAAGTTGCGAAGTGCCTTGAATCTGTTGCTCGAACCTCTGAATCTGTCATACACAATTGATAACGAAGTATTAAAGATCACCAGCCGCATCCGTCAGCAGGGGACTCTGAAAACTCAGACTTACCCGGTGGCTGATCTGGTTGTACCCATTCCGAACTTTGCCGCAAGTGGCAGCATGGCCGCCAATCCCTACAGTCAGATGGGAGCGATCAGCTATGGTTCCGGCATTGGTGGCAATCAGGCTGCTCCTGGTAACTTCCAGGTTGCTGACCCGATAATGGGTGGTGTACCTGGCTCCAATCCCTGGAACAACAACGGAGCGACAGCTCAGGTTGCCGGTGGGGGATCCAATATCGACTTTGATTCTCTGACTGAACTGATTGTCTCGACCGTCGAACCCGATTCCTGGGAAGAGATTGGTGGAGCAGGCAGTGTTCGTCCTTTTGAAACAACATTGAGTCTGGTCATTCGCCAGACCCAGAAAGTCCATGATGAAATTGCCAACCTGCTGGAACAGCTGCGAAGATTGCAGGACCTGCAGGTAACAATCGAAGTTCGCTTCGTCACCGTATCTGACCGGTTCTTCGAACGAATTGGGGTCGACTTTGACTTTAACGTAGCGGATACCGTAGGTAGTCCTACTGTCGATAATAACGGTAACCCGGTTCCTGCCTTCGGTCAGGTCAACCTGCTGAATACCAGCCAGACTGGTGGTGGTCAGCAGGGGGGACAACAGGGGGGACAACAGGGACAGCAGGGGCAGACGACCACATCGAGTGGTCAGACGGGTGGACAAGGGGTTGCACCATTCAGTGATCCACCCACAAGGACTCTGCTCAATTTTGATAACTGGCCCAAATCAGGTACTGTCGTCGGGATGGCCTCACCGGAGTCCTTCACTCCCGACCTGGATGTACAGTTCCGCCAGGGATCATTTGAAATCGGTGTACCTGAATTCGGTAGCTTCAATGCAAATGCCGGTGTGAACGTGGGTCTGGCTATTCTGAGTGACATCGAAGCTTTCTTCTTCATCAACGCTGCTCAGGCAGATGAACGATCAAACCTGATGTTTGCTCCGAAAGTGACACTCTTCAACGGTCAGGTTGCCTTTGTGACCAGTAACGTATCGCGGCCTTTCGTGATCAGTCTGGTACCAACGGTAGGTAACTTTGCTGTCGGGTTCACGCCAATCATCGCAAACATTCCTGAAGGGGTCTCCTTAACAGTCTCGGCTGTGATCTCTGCAGACCGACGCTATGTACGACTCTCAGTTAATCCTAACTTCACCAACGTCACCGATGTCTTTACCTTCTCCTTCCAGGGGGGGACAACCGGCGGCCAGCAGGGTCAACAGGGTCAGCAAGGCCAGCAGGGTGGCCAGCTGGGTCAGCAGGGTGGTGGAAACTTCGGAAACGGAGTAGGAACGGGTGTGGGTGGTATTGGTGGTGCCGGCGGCACAGGCCAGGGTGGCCAGGGTGGCCAGCAAGGTCAACAGGGCCAGCAGGGTCAGCAAGGCCAGCAGGGTGGTGGTCTGGGAACCACGACGATTCAGCAGCCTGTGGTCGAACAGGTGACTGTGACAACCACAGTCAGTGTGCCCGACGGTGGTACTGTGCTCCTGGGCGGTGTTAAACGACTCCGTGAAGGTCGCAGCATGGCCGGTGTTCCGATTCTGAATAAACTGCCCTATGTCAGCCGTCTATTCAAGAATACCGGGGTGGGGCGTGAAACAGAAAGTCTGATGATGATGGTCACTCCCCGTATCATCATCCAGGAAGAAGAAGAGGAAGCACTCCTCGGATACTAAGGAAAACGGAGTTGTCCACAATCGTGGGCGACTCCATAAAGTTGCAGATCGCGGGATCTGCAGAGGGGCTGATCGTCAGCAGCCCCGGGCTCTGGCCGTCGCGAATTCTCCCCCCCTGATTCGCGGCGGCTTTTTTTATTTTTAACGAGTCAGTAGATTTGCGTTTCAGAACAGGCAGAGCTGCTGAATCGATCTTGTGATAAAAAGCTGATTTCAACTAAACTTTCGCCGATATAAATTTTCATTGAGCGTCTTTTAAAGGAATGAAAAGCGTGATATCAAGAAAGACCTTACTGATTGTAGCAGCGGCTCTGAGCTCGTCTGTCTGGATGGGAAATCAAACTTCACTTCAGGCTCAGGCGCCTGAAACCTATCGTGTCAAAATGCAGACCACTCGAGGTACATTCCATATTGATGTAACTCGCAGCTGGTGTCCGAACGGAGCAGATCAGTTTTATAAACTGGTTCAAGCCGGGTTTTACAATGACTGTGCTTTTTTTCGAGTCATCGATGGGTTTATGGCGCAGTTTGGTATTAACGGTGACCCGGAAGTCCAGAAGAAGTGGCGGGACCGGACGATTCAGGACGACCCGGTGGTAAAGCCCAATCTCAAGGGGTACGTCTCGTTTGCCAAGACGGGTGCTCCTGATTCAAGAACGACTCAAATCTTTATTAACTATAATGACAATCGCAGGCTCGACGGGTATGGATTTGCGCCTTTCGGATTTGTGTCAGAGGCCGATATGAAAATAGTTGAGGCGCTCTACTCCGGATATGGTGAAGGATCTCCGGCAGGCCGTGGACCAACACAGGCAAGAATTCAGTACGAAGGCAATCACTATCTGAAGCGAGAATTTCCTCGCTTGGATTTTATTACAACGGCCTCGATTGTAGAAAAATAATCGTTCTGTTTTTCGGTGGATACGTCGATACCAGATTACAGCAGACTACGTTTCATTATTGACTGTATTGAAACTGTTCAGTCAGTGAGATGCGGTTGAAGAAAGAGCGCCTTTTTTTCCCCAGGTAAGGTGAAATCAAAACCACAGTTTTGAAAAAAGACATCTGAGGAAGTCACCACCATCACTTCGAGAATATTTCTTTGACGAGCCCGTTCAACACAGGCTGAAACCAGTTTTTTACCAACCCCAATTCCCTGCCGGTGATCGGCGACTACCAGGCTGCGGATCTCGGCCAGTTTTCTGGAATAGATCTCCAGTGAAGCGAAGCCGACAATTTCCTCGTTTGCTTCCACCTGTTCCACCGCGACAAACCCGGTTTCCACTAATACATCCAGTTCTTCCGATGTCCGAGGTAGAATCTTTTCCTGCTCCACAAAGGGAACAATAAATTCAGCAAGTTTGCTGATATCCTCATGTTTTGCAGTACGGATGTGAATATGCTGAATCATTTAAGAAGAACTTTGTTACATAAGAAAGTGTTGATTTGTTCGCTCTCATTGTGGAGCGTGAACATCGCAGATCGTGACTGCAGGGGCGTGTACTCTTTTTCTGATAGTCGGAAAAAGGCAGACACCCTGGTGGTGCAACTCAAAGGCCTATTGGTTATGGTATCGCTTACGACCATTACTGATGTCACGGCCGCAGTATAATTGATTGCCGGTAGATAAGGTAATGAGTCTATGAAAAAATCTCAGTTTTTAGTTTTATGTGGCTTTATCTGTCTGACTTTTACTGGTTGTAAAGGCTACTTTCAACCACAAGAGGATTCAGGTTCGGTCTCGGTCAGTTCCGATTCCCGGGCACACAGAAGATCCAGATCAGAAGAAATGGAAGTTTACGTGAGTGATGAATCAACGCCAGGTTATTTGTCTACAGCAAGTGGCTTGAAATACCGAATTGTTCGCGAAGGTAGCGATATTAAACCGGGAGCGACAGATCATGTGACCGTACATTACCGCGGCACTCTGGAAGACGGTACTGAATTCGACAGTTCTTACAGTCGCGGTCAGACAATTTCGTTTCCGTTGAATGGGGTGATTCGGGGATGGACTGAAGGTCTGCAGTTGATCGGTGAAGGGGGCGAAGTCGAACTGATTATTCCTTCCGAACTGGGATACGGTGCCCAGGGTATGCCACCGGTGATTCCTGGCGGGGCGACATTACACTTCCGGGTTGAACTGTTTAAAGTAAATTAACCTGTGTCCAGATTGGCTGCTGCGTCTCCGGGGCTATCTGGGCTGAGTATGCTACAACGAGACGCACTGGTGAAATGAGATACGTTCCAGTTGATGACGCGCACAATCGGCTGATCTATTTGTAATCTATCGAATCAATTCAGGAGAGAAACAGTGACCCACTGTTGGCATGATGTGACTCCGGGGCAGAACCTGCCTCGCGATTTCACCGCCGTGATTGAAATTCCGACCTTTTCCAAAGTGAAGTATGAGTTGGATAAAACTACGGGCCTGCTCAGGCTGGACCGCATGCTTTATTCCGCGGTCCATTATCCCGCCAACTATGGGTTTATTCCCCAGACGCTGGCTGAAGATGATGATCCGCTGGACGTACTGGTACTCTGTCAGGAACCCGTTGATCCCTTGACGATTCTGGATGCCCGGGCCATCGGCGTGATGACCATGATCGACAGCGGTAAGCCAGACCATAAGATTCTGGCTGTTGCAGTCAATGATCCGGAATATAACCCGTTCACAGAAGCTTCCGAACTCCCGCCACACCGTCTGGCGATGCTGAGACGCTTCTTCCAGGATTACAAAATGCTGGAAGGAAAAACGGTAGAAGTAGAAGAATTCCAGTCAGCTTCCGCCGCGTTCCCCATCATTGAAGACTCTTTGCAACGCTATAGCAGTCAGCGACGCCGCGGCTTCCTGTAAGATGCCCGCGTGTTCGCATTGATTCAAATAAAAAAACAGCTGTTCCTGTATCGGAAACAGCTGTTTTTTTATGTCTAGAGCGCACCACATTTAACCATAGCGTCTCACAATCTATGATACTCGGTCCAAATGGCCCAAATGGCCCTGGAGACGCTACAGTAAAACTGGACACAGTCTAAATGTCAGAGCGATTAAATCGGGTTATCCGCATGGATCTGGATGGTTGGGATGCGAACCCGATGCAAAGCGGCTCGAATCTGTTCCTGAATGGCTGGCGTCAGTTGTTTCAATTCTGAGGTGAAAACCTGGTTACCGAGAATCTGGTTCACGTTTAGCGACGGACGATTTCCCAGGTGATGGTCGAGTTCGACCATCCGAACCGATCTTTCTTTTGTGGTTCGACTGAGAAAGACACGCGTGAAGCGATTCTTTCCCTGCATGTATGGTTTGACCTGCAGGCGAAAACTGGCTTTCCCCTGCAAGGCCATTTTTAGTTCCTGCAATCGCTCGTTGATCATCATCTGAACGTGGCTGGGCATGTCGATAGTCTGTTCTGTGATCTCATCGATACTTCCTTTGAGCTGATGTGTCTGGAGCGTGTCGGTTTCGTCCTGATAGCTGATCTTGACAGAGTAACCATCTTTGATACTGCCCACGAATAAAAGACAGAGGTTCTGCGTTGTTGTCACCGGAGCATGGTTGAACCCGAGTCGTAACTCGCGGCCCTTCGTGTTTTTTTCACCAGAGCGGGCTGCGATGGGGCCTTCCTGCTCGGAATCAGTTGGGGGCGCTGTGTCTTCTTTATCCTTTGGTTTCTTCGGAGGTGGGGTGTGCCCCACTGGTTTCACGGTGAATTTATAATTTCGATACAACTTCTGAGTGAGAGTCACTTCGATCGTCTGTTGTTTGGAAGCGCGGATCACACCCAGTTCCACTTTACTTCCTTTGGGGGAATCCAGTACGTATTTGCGGAGCGTGTCAGAAGAGGTGATTGCCTGACCGTTAAATGTCGTCAGCACATCATACATTCTGAGGCCTGACTTTCTGGCGGGAGAATCGGGCAGGACCAGCTTGACGCTGACTCCCTGACCTTCTTTCATCATATCGTTCAGTTGAGCAGCCAGGGCGGCTTCAACAGGTTCGGTGACGATGCCTACGAAATTTCGCAGGTGGGCTTCTCCCGTAGGACTGCTGGTGACTTGGAACCGGGCTTTCGCGCGACTGGGGTCAGAGGCCTCTTTGGAAGCAGCGGGCATTGCCTGTTTTGCTGGCGCTGATTTATCTTGTTTGACATTTGCCTGGCCTGGTTTTTTCGCCGATACCGGCTGGTCATCTGCGAAAGCTGCTTGACCGGCCAGCAGAGAAAAAATGAGACCGCCCGTTATGAACCGTCGACACTGTTTCATTGTACTGCCTTGAATTGATTCGAGAAAGACCGCTCCCTCACCTGATAACGCAAACGTTTCCGTTCAGGATCGATCCTTCAAGTGGCCCGTAATAATATTTCCTACTTATCCGCTGGTGGTAACATTAATTTCGCAGTATCAGTTGATTACTGACCGTTCCCGCCACTCTCGTCTCCGATCAGAGACAGACCGGCTTTGTTAATGGGGACAAAATCAATGGTTAATTCCGGCATTGACATTTTAACGTTGGAACCCGTCTTTGGATTCTCAACCGTAATGTTCGTCCATGAGAGTTCTGTTCGCTGTTCGACAGGTCCCATTTCCGTATTATAAAGTGTGATATCAATTGATTCATGAACATTATTATCGACCCTGGGGGTCATTTCCATCGGGCTGTTGCCATGATCGACGACAACCAGTGTGTTGGAATCCAGTTCATCCGAATCGTCAGTATCTGTATTTGTATTTGCTGGTGGAGTGTGATCTATTTCAGATTGAGCCGGTATGATACGATCGACGACTACAGGATTTTCTTCTGGTTGAAACTGAATCAATCCAATTCCCACAGCCAGGCAGGCACAGAGTGCCGAAGTCAACAGGCCCAGTTTAAAGGCCCGATGTCGTCTGGACGCGAACGGATCAGCGGTTTCGTTTCCCACAGTCTGAATCTGCCGGAATCGTTTCTCAAACTCTTCATCCGAGGCTTCGGAAAGTTCCTGAAGCTCTGGAGGCATCTCCTGCTGAAAATATTCGCGCAGAACACTCTCCAGCTCATCCTCATCCTCGAGCATTCCTGAAGTGTCATACGGTTTCATGATCTATCCCCACTTTTTCCAACTCTTCACACAGCCGCTTTCTCGATCGAGAAAGCCTCATATCAATCGCTGACGTTGAAGTATTGAGCGCTATCGACATTCGTTTTGATGACCATCCTAGTGCATAACGAAGTACGAGAACCTCACGGTCCTCGGCTCGAAGTTGTTGAAGTGCTAGCCGGACTCGGCTGTTCCTCTCTTCTTTCTCCAGACCCTCCGATGGATCTGAAGGTTTACCTACAATACTGTCTAAATAGTCTGCAGGCCTTGCTGCATGATTCTGCCGACGGGCATAGTCGCGCAGCCAGTTTTGAGCAACAGTCAAAACCCAGGCCCGGATATTTCGAATTGACTCTATTTCTTGTGATTGTAAACGTACGAATGCTTCCTGGAGCGCGTCATATGCACGATCTGAGTCTGAGCATTGAGCATATAATAATGCCCAAATTTCTCGACCATCACGCAAATAGACCGCCTCAATCTCTGCCGACCACCGATTGGCCTGCTTATCAGGCATGCAAATTCCAATACGTTAGAAGAGGGATAATCTAAGTTCATTGGAGAGTGTCAGCTGCGAAATTCATCTTTGCCAGCCTTAACAACACTCTGCTAACTCACATGCACTAGAATAGACGGTATCCAGATCAGAATCTAACCTCCATTCAGCATATTTCAGGTTTCGGAACAGATTCCAACCCTCCCTGCCCCCACTGTTTAACATCGTAGAAGAGGACAGAAAACAGAAGGCTGTTCATATCTTGTTATTTTGTAGTTACTTACAAAAATATACTTCCTGGCGTGAGACCAAGTCGCCTGCGATTGCGAATCTCACTGAACTTCGAAAAAAGGGCATAGGAATCAGTGAATGCCAGTTGGTATCTAATAGAAGATATTAGCCAATCCAGATGTGTTGTGAACTACTGAATCGCCGAAAAAGGCAAAGGTTCCAGGTACCAGTTGGTGATTTTGGATACAGTTCCTTTGTATTTGTCCATCATTTTCATGCGGTCCCATTCCGGGTGAGAACGAAATCCCTCCCAGTGTTTCTCATGCGCAGCGCGATTGGGGGCAGACAGCATGTACGTCAGATTTGGTACATCGTCGCCAATCAGCATCTCACCAAAGAAGACAGGCGCCAACTTCACATCTTCCATAATGCCAATCTCACCGGAGTTGAACATGTCGACTTTCAGTTTCGCCAGCTTCTCGTTGTGGCTCTCGTAAGTCCGCAGTTCAAACAGATTCGGGCCTTTTCCTTCCGGCGTTTTTAATTGAGGCATGCCTTTAAAGGCTTTCATCAGTCGGCTCTCAATCCGCGTGAACGCGGGAGAGTCTTTGGGGTAAGAGAAGTACTCGGCGGCAGCCTGGTGGTATTTTTCGTCGGTTTCCAGAACATCATTCAGCGTTGAGAACTGATCCAGCGAATTAAAAGGAATCAATACGTACAGGGAGTGATCATCTTTGGTGTCGATCTGTTTGAAGACACCAACCTGGTTGATGCCCGCCCGTTTTAATGCCGGCAACAACGCCTGCTCCAGATAATTGCTGACAATCACCTGCTTGTCGGCTGAGGGAATGCGATAGATGCGCAGCTCGTAAAACTGCTGTGTCGCTTTCGAGTCAGCGGACTGCACGCTCTGAGTTACTCCCAGCGCCACGGCGGCACCTACGGTACCCGCCAGAAACTGTCGTCGGTCGGTTTTATTCTGATTCATGTTGATCCTCGTTTTTATGGGTAACTGATGCAGGTTTGGTTCGTATCAAAAACGCCCGTCACGATTACTTTTTGACGGGTACCAGAATGCGGGACGCGTTTTGCGGGCTGTGGTGAATTTTGTTTTTTGCCACAACCACTTTTTCAGGAAATTCAATTGTGATCGGTTCGCCTGTATTCGGGTTGGGCTCGTAGAAGGGCGCCCCCGTCGAAGCGACTGTCACACGAATACGATGCCCTTTGTTGAATACCTGGCTCAACCAGCCGATATTGAACGGGACTTTGTAAACTTCTCCCGGCTCCATGAAGACCTGCTGTTCATAGCCATCCCGATAGCGGGCTCGGCGGATCATATCAATGATCAAAATCGAACGCCCGTCCGGATACACGTCCGTCACGCGAACGATGAAATCCGTATCTTTCGCCGAAGAAGAGACCAGCAGTTCCGCTTTCACATTGCCGGTCCACTCGACCGGTTCGGTCAGGGGATCGGTGGTGAAGGTGAGTACGTTCTCCTGTTCTTCGACCTTGCGGGCATCGCGGGCACCGGGGAAGCCGCGGGCTTCAATCTTGTCCGGGTTCAGAGGATCGGCAATGATCTGGGTGAACGCGTCACCATCGGTTGGTTTGGTTGTTGCCAGCTTACCTTCAGGCTGGAGATAGTAAGGTGTTTCGACGGTCTTAATCGGCCAGTCATCCACGGCCCGCCATACGTTGCCCGGCGCACCCGGCTCTCCGACTGCTCCCATCGCGTAATAACGGACGTTGGGATCTTTCTCGATACCGTTGTCGACCCCTTTGAGGTAATGATCAAACCAGCGGATCATCTCGGTCATCATGTCGAAGTTGGCATTCTCCGGATAAACCATTTCGCCGACTTTGTTGACCTTATTGAAGCGACCATGCAGCCAGGGACCGACATATAGCTTCTGCTGACCTCGCGAATTCGGGCCTCCCTTATGCTCGCGACCGATAAAACTCTGCACCGAACCGACACACATAAAGTCATACCAGCTGCCGACGGTAAAGCAGGGGACATTCATCTTGTCAAAATGCAGTGAAGCGTCTTCCGCTCTCCAGTAATCATCGTAATCCGGATGCGAGAACCATTCTTTCATCAAAGCCCGGTTGTGGGCAGGCACGCGGCTGACAGCGTCCATCCCTTTAAACCGATTCGGCTTGGCAGCACCGCCGATGAAATAACCTTCATCATACAGACTGAGGCCGGTATCGATCATGAACTGACAGACCAGGTGTGGCGGCTGGGTGACCGCCAGATAGTTCTGAGCATAACCGGCCTGCGAACTGCCGAAGGTCCCGATCTTGCCGGTCGACCAGGGCTGTTTAGCCAGCCATTCGACGACATCGTAGCCGTCCCGTTTCTCGCCCCACTGCAGATCGCGATAACCGACCCAGGTTCCTTCCGATAACTGCGAGCCACGGAAGTTGACGCCACACACGACATAACCATGAGAGGCCATTTCCGCGAAAGAGAGTCGTCCCCCTTTACTCCGCAGGCTGGCGTACCGCTGTTCCATCAACACCGGCCAGGGACCTTTCCCATCGGGAATATACAGGTAAGCTGACAGTTTGACGCCATCCCGCATGGGAATCATCACATGTTTTTCGGTGACGCCTTCATAATCAAGCGGGGGATCGGCGGCGGACAGGAGGGAGGGGGACAGAAGCAGTGCAGCCAATAGCAGGCAGGCAGAGGCCAGTTTGTGCATGGGTTTTCTCCGGCTGGATAATCTGGGTAGGAATTGTTCTTCTTCGATTGTGGCTAACCCCCGCGCAGACAGCAAGGATAAACACGGTTTGATCTGAAGTCTTGTCCCTGAACCGATTTCAGCTCCTGACAGCATTGACACACGCGGCAGGCGGTATCACAAAAACAGGGCAGCCATTACAGGCGTCAAATTTGCCTGAGAAATCAGTTTATCAGGGACGAAAAACGGGCAGAATCCTTTCGTAAACCGAAAAAAGGGGGTATGCTACCGCCAGAGCCCTGTTCAGGATCGTAATTTCCGAAACCGGCTCCCCACGATTCTCGCCCGGCGAACCTGTGCTGCGGCTGATGAATCTATCAGTGACAAGCTGAACCTCAACGCCGCCGTAGCTCAGTTGGCAGAGCAACGCATTCGTAATGCGTAGGTCAGGAGTTCGACTCTCCTCGGCGGCTCTTTTTCTTTCCCTTAATTGTCTGCTGTCAGAAATCTTCTCAAATCAAATCAGCCAGGGGAGCAGGGCCTGGGCGAAGGACAGGACGAGGAAGAAGCCGCACATGTCGGTGAGGGTGGTCAGGATCGGGCCCGAAGCGAGGGCGGGGTCCAGTTTGAAGCCTTTCAGCAGCAGCGGGATCAAGGCGCCCAGGCAGACCGCCATCAGCGTGTTCAAGGCCAGTGCTCCGCCGATGACCAGGCCGAGGTAGGGGTTGCCTTTCCAGATGTAGGCGACACCTCCCAGTAAAATACCGAGGGCGAGGCCGTTGACGATTCCCAAACCGAATTCCTTGCGGAAGACGTGTAACCAGTCGCTGGGTCGGATGACGCCGAGCACCAGTTCCCGCGTGCTGACCGCGATCGCCTGGTTGCCGCTGCAGCCACTCATGTCGGATACGATGGGCAGGAAGACCGCCAGCGCGATCACACTTTCCAGCGTCTCTTCGTACATGGCGATGATACTGGCGGCGACAATATTCAACAGGATGTTGATACTGAGCCACGACAGGCGGCGGGCACTGCGGGTTTTGAGGGGCAGGCTGCGGAGTTCTTCACCGCCCATAATCCCCGCGAATCTCAAGAACGTTTTACCGGCCAGTTCTTCGCTCGCCGCTTCCACGTCTTCCCGCCGAACAACGCCGACCAGTACCTTGTTCTCATCGACCACAGGCAGACCAAACAGCGGGTGTGCATCGAAGAAATGCAGCAGATCCTGCAGCGGGGTCATATCCGGAAAGCTGTGTGGATTGGCGATCATCATTTTAGAAAGCTTGCGGCCGGGAGGTGCCATCAGCAGATCGCGGAGTCGCAGCACGCCTACAAGCTGCAGGTCGGCGTTAATGACATAGATATATTGCACGTTGTATTCGGCGTACTTTTCGGCATTTTTACGGAGGTCCGAAACCACGTCGTCGACCGTCTCTGTCTCCTGGAAAGAGAGCAGTTCGGTGATCATCAGCCCGCCGGCACAGAGTCGACTGTACTTGGACAGAAAGCGGACATTCTCGGCCTCTTCCGGGTCCATCTCTTCCAGGATGGCTTCGGACTGGGCATCTGTCAGTTGATCCAGCAGGTCGACCTGCTCATCGCTGTTCATCTCATCAAAGATGTGAGCGGCCTGTTCTGCGGATAATGTGGAGAGTAATTGTCCGGCCTGCAGTTCGGGGAGCGACTCCATCAGGCGGGCAGCGTTTTCGTCATCCAGCAGCGCGATGAACTCATGCTGTTCTGTCTCCGACAACTGCGCCATGATGCGCGCATCTTCGCCGGGAGGAAGTTCCTTGAGAAACGTATGCGCGGCGTCAGGGTCCCCGGCGGCGACGATCTGCTCCAGCTGATCCCAGGCATCAGGTTGTTCAATGCTGGTCTGTTCTGTCGGTTCATCCGGTTGATTCATCTGGTTGTATCCATTTCATTTGACGGAATTCAGAAGCGCATAGTTCTGTTTCTGGCTGAAAAACAGGTATATATGACTGGCGTTTGTTTCAACCCAGGAGTTGGGAACGCGTCACTCGTCTGGGATTCTTCACGCAGTCTACACTATTGAAGTGGACGCGACAAATCCTGCAGAGGGGGGTTACAGCAATGGAATTCGTTGAATTGACGCCGAAGCATTTTAACTGGGGAGAGGTATCGCAGTTAAAGAACAGCAGAGGAGAACCTTCAATGATCTCTGTCTGTCGTGAGATTTCTGTCTGTCGTGAGATTACTGATCAGTAAGAGATAACCAGGCAAGTTCCGACATCCTGTCGGTTTACTCGATCTCAGAGAGATTTTGTAACGGCATCCCTGCTTTGATACTCACCTGTGAGATGATCTTATGCTCCTGTTGCTGATTGTCAACGAGGTTCAGCGAACAAAAAAATAGAATGTCAGAATGTCGCCGATACGACAAAAATTAAGGGGTTTCCTCCTGCGATTCATGGGTTGATCTGCTGTACCCAAGAGGGATGCTTACCATTTTAATGCACATCACACCACATGATCCGGGGGAAGTTGATGTGTTCTGCAAACGGTTGCAGAGCCCGATTTTGATTAACTGGAGAATTCAAAAATTCATAATTGAAAGTTTGCCTGTTCGCAGAGGGAATAGTTATGATGCGGTATGAGTTCAGACTCAACATATCTTGCTTCAGCCGGGCAGAATGCTGACCATAAATGAGCTCACTGAGATCATGAATATTCCTGATGCTGGCGATGCGCTGGCGATTCACTATCTGCTGCTCTTTGTTTATGGAGAACTACTCAAGCGGGCTGCCATCTGTCTGACCAATGAAGAGGGGGCAGAAAATACGCGACGAATTCTGAGTTTCAATCTACTTAATTACTTTTATTACGGACCGTAATTTAAAACAGGGCCATGATATGAAAACTGCCAAACGAAAATCCAAATCTGTGGAGCGAGTCAAGTTTTTGTCAGTGCTGCTGCTGATCACATGTCAGGTTTTCAATTCGCCACCAGTTTCCGCTAATAATAACGTTTATGATGCGGGGGAGTTCGAAGGGGCAGTCTGGAAATTCGAGATGACTTCTAAAGCGGAACGGCGCAAGACATTGCACGGTCGATTTCGAGTTGAAAACAATGTTTTGTATCAGAAAAAAACGCCTGATGACCCCAGCTACTCTAAAGCGGTAGGCAAAAACTATCCCAAAAAACTGAAGACCCGCATGATACTCACCGATTTTCGTGCATTCACTAAAAAAGGAAAAGTTGTGACGGACTTGAAGGGGAGTTTCTGGTTGGATTTCAATCGTCTGGGACACTGGTCCGGGACTATGATTGATGGAAAAGGGACTCACTGGAAATTTAAATGTGTTCGTTTTCAGGAATAAAATAAGATAGATCTTCTGTCACTCTGAACAGGGTTCAAACTAAAGAATCGCTTATCTGGATCAGGTATGCAGCGAAAATCAGAGAGTATGCCAGCAACTGGAAGTATTTCTGGCTGCCTCTGAGTGTTCTGATGAGTTTCTCTCTTGACTTGTTTTAGACTGTGTCCAGTTTTACTGTAGCGTCTCCAAAGCCATTTGGACCGAGTATATCAGATTGAGAACGCTATGGTTCAATGTGACTCGCTCTAGTTCTTCTCATCCAACAGCTGGTTCACTTTCTGGAGGGCCTGTCGGAGATCGCCGACGAAGGTCAGATTTCCGTGCTGATCAATGACCGCCATTTGGGGTAAGTCGCGTACTCGAAAATGCTGCATGGTTTTACCGAACCAGCCGGCTTCCTCAGGGCGTTGATCGATGGCCAGCGTGTATTTCAGGTCTTTCTGTTCTGCAATGGCCTGCAGTTGAGATGTTGAGGTGTAAGAATCATGCAGTCCGATGAGCACAACAGGTTGTTCTGCATATTTTTTGTATGCGGCTTTCATTTCAGACAACTGGTCCATGCTGTTGGCATTCCGGGTTCCCCAGAAGTGGATCAGGGCCACTTTTCCATTCAGGTTGGGGGCTGCTGTTTTTCCATCCGCCGTCAACCAGAGGGCTGGTTCCAGAGTGGGGGCGTGTCTGCCGAGCTGAGGCTCTGTTTCCATTTCGTGGCTGTAATAGGGGTTCCGCTGCAGGTAAGCGGCGAAATCGCTGACTGGTCCAGACAGGATTTTCTTCGATTCATGATTCCCGGCGATATAGCTGATATTGTCAGGCAGTTGGCGGGAATCAATGAACTCAGTCCCCGCTGGTAAGGCAATCGCAAAGGCATCTGCGGGAACGGTCGAAAGTATTTCTGCCTGTTCAATCAGTGTGACTTCCAGACGCTGGAGTTTTCCCTGGTAAGTCTTCCAGTTGATGTGCATCCCCGGCAGGATCAGGCCATTGGCCAGCTTATACGGGGCAAATGACAGCTTGACTTGTTCGGACTGATGAGAATGTATCTGGTAAGAAGTTTCGAAAATAAAACCGGTGTCCTGATCCAGGACGCGGCGGAATACTCTCTCGTCACTTTCTCTCTCATAAATGATTCTCTGTCCTGCCTGGCTGATATTAACGTCGGGTTTCTTTGTGTTTTTGGGGGCAGGAATACGGTTGCGGAGTGATGGCCACTCGCAGAAGTCGTAGGGGGATGCAACATGGAAATTGATTCTTCCTCTGCGGTTCAGGTTAATCCCGGCCTGATTACTCATGCTTTGATGATGAATTGTTTTCCAACCATCGGTCATCGTGGTGAGATTGGGCAACGGCTGACCGGACAGATTGAAGAAAAGGGGAGGGCGAGCATCAGGGTTGAAGTAGCGTGCTTCATGCTTGAGAGTGCCCTGCGCTGTCAGCACCTGTTTGTACCAGTCTAATTCACCAGTGTAATATTTGTTGAGTAACGATTTGATATCAGGCAGCTCATACGGATCCAGTGCGCGTAAATCTTTGAGCAGGTTCTCTGTATCGACAGATTTTCGATAGATTGAGACTTTCTGTGTGGTGATGCGCAGGGGAGTGAGCCGCAGCAGTTCCGACTGAATGTGCCATTTCTTCTGAATCTCGGGAACGTAAAGCGAATTTTTACGAGGCTGTATCTCACTGGCGACCAGGTGTGTGGGAAGAAATTCCGCCGGTGTCAATTTGATAGTCACTTCCGTGACCTGACCTGCGGTGAGTTTGATCCGCTCTGAGCGACTGCCTGCTGCCTGGGACAGTGAGAAAGGTTCGGCGACAACAAAACGGCGCGTACCTGGTTCCATAAAGGCCTGGATTTCTCCGGCATCGTTTGTAAAAGGATAATCGACGTAAACGGTCTGCGTGGAGACCGGGGTCTGTTCTCCCGAGTCATAAGTTTCGT
This sequence comes from Gimesia algae, assembly GCF_007746795.1. Classification (NCBI taxonomy): domain Bacteria; kingdom Pseudomonadati; phylum Planctomycetota; class Planctomycetia; order Planctomycetales; family Planctomycetaceae; genus Gimesia; species Gimesia algae. The sequence continues at coordinate 6,290,385 of NZ_CP036343.1, read as the reverse complement.
AATTGAAGCGGACTCCCGGAATCGGGGCGCCGGTTTTCGCATTGATGGCTTTCAGTTTCACAATCGCCGCCGGGTTGAGTTTCATGGTGACGTTGGGGGTGTCGTTCCTTCCAGAAGCTTCTCGTTTGGGAACAAAATACTGCTGGCTTAAATACAGAAAGGGCTGATCCGGATTGGGTTCTGACACCAGCTTGTATTCATCCGGGATGAGCCTGAGCCGTGCTTTTCCCTGGCTGTCTGTTCGTGCCTGGATGCCACTGCGTCGCACTTCGCCGATAGGATGAGCTGTCACAAGTACATTGGAAACCGGCCGACCCGAGTCGCTTTGCACAACGCGGACAGTGACATCACGCGGTGCGGTAAACTGATGGTTGACTTCGCCAGCATAACCAGCGGCGACTGTATTTCTGGAATTGCGGGACTGGCTGGCGGTGACCAGAGTAAATTGCCAGGGGTCGAACTCCGGACCCGGATCGATATTGGCAGAATAACTGGTGTCGCGGCGGAGTTGTGTGAATTCATAACGTCCCTGCGCGTCGGTATAGGTTTCACGCATTGATAAAGGGACTACGGAAAAATTGATAAACGAATCATTCTGGTTTGAATAGGGATTCTTCTGTTTGAGATATTCGCAGGAACCTGTTCTGTGAGGGGTGGTACTCAGTGGGCGATCAACATATCCCAGTTGCACTTTCGCGTTTGCCAGGGGATGTCCCTGCTTATCGGTGATGACACCTTTCAGTTTCGCCGGTGTATCAAACTGCAGATCAATGACGATCGGTTCATTCTGATAAAAGGCGCTTGTCGTAGACTGACTGTTTCGATCTCTACTGTCTGTTTCTTCCGGACGCGCAGCGGGGCGATAGGTGCGGGTGGGATGCCAGGTGAGACCGTAATTCTCTTTCGTGCCGAAGACGATAAAATCACCTTCATCCGGTCTCGAGCGCGAATCGCGATTGTTGATCACAAACAGTTGAACGTCTTTGAGTACAAAATGCCCGTACTCATCGCTGCGAGTATGCCCCCGGAGTTGTTCAAAATCACTCGGGATAATCCAGCCGCGACTGGAAACATAGATGTCAGCGTCTTTGACCGGATCGCCTGCAGTATTCCGCGCCGTACCCGTGATGGTAACACGATGCAGTGTTGCGCCGTGTCCGCCAAGCTGGCCCGGCTCATACAAAGTTTCTACCTGCGGTGGTCGACTCGCTGACAGTTCTTCTGGTTCTGCTGCCATCAGTGGAGCCTGCCAGAGACTCAACTGGAATGCTCCGAAGAGAGTGAGTAATGTCCAGACCCACCATGAAAACCGGTAATTTCCTGATTCTGAGTCGCGAAAACATACCATCACATTTCCCCCGATTTGATTTTCTTCCATGGCTTACGTCTGAAGCAATGGAAGATGCGGATGTATATTTGTGGGTTCAGGGCAAGTATACACGGTTGCAGGTCGGAAATGCAAAGAGGATCTTCAGGATTCAACGGCAGCAGGCGTGTGATATAAGTCCAGGTGGGACTCTATTGAATCACACCTGGACACAATGCTGATTCAGTGAGGCTATTCAGATAATTCATATTTGAGATCTGTAATCTCTTCTCCCTTTAAAACTGTAACCGTTAGTCCCGAAGTTTCCGCTTGGGAATATTTTTCAGGCAGCAGGTTTTCAGGAGGTGGTTCCGGTTGGGGATCGGGATCATAATTGGGATCATCTTCCGGTAATACTTTAGCGATACTTTTTGATTTGATTTTAGAAATCATCACAATGTAATCGCCGGCAACCACACCATCTGTTCCTTCAAACGTTCCCATCTGAAATTGCCCTTCGTCGTTGGTACGACCGTTGGCAGTCTGTCCGGATTCTTCGACAGGTCGGAAGGTGATGCTGGCACCTTCGACCGGTTCTCCATCAAAGGTGACGATTCCTGAGACAGCCGTACGTTGAGGAAGCTTTTCTTCAGTGCCTCCACACCCCTGTAAAAAAAATAATGGAAAAAAGAGAGCCAGCGCACTGCAGCGTCCTGTCAGTTGATTTCCTAGAGTGTGTTGCATGTTGAAGTCCAGTTCTTGCAAGGTACTTAAATGTTATTGAACGAAATTTAATAAACTTTGAACATAAAAACGGCGGGAATAAAATTCCCTGAATTTGAGGTAAAACACTGTTTTGAAAATTGCAGACGTCAATTTATCGTAGTTGAAAATTCGTAAAATTCAACTAGGATAAGTAGAGTTGTTAAGGATTTGAGTGTAACTCAAACGAGGTTAATAGCATTTTATTTTTTTCTGTTTCCACGCTGGCAGTCGTTTCACTTTCATATCTTTCAAACTGAATGATCAGTTTTTTATCTTTTGTAATACCCGCCATACAATAAGATTATTTCTCAATAATCTCATCAATACCAATTGGCTGAAAGAAGTGGAAAACACTTGTTTCTATGGGTACTTACATCTTTACTGACTGACTGACTGACTGACTCGATTCAGTTTCAGTTCTGTTTTTTAACAAGGAGAATCCTTTGGTGAGGAATTTAGAAAGAGACAAACGAAAAGCGTTTACATTAATCGAACTGTTGGTTGTGATCGCAATCATTGCCATCTTAATTGCATTGTTATTGCCGGCGGTTCAGCAGGCACGTGAAGCGGCCCGCAGATCCACATGCAAAAACAATTTAAAGCAATTGGGATTGGCGCTGCACAATTACCATGATGTACATGGGATGTTTGTGTTGCGTCGAGGGGGAACGAATGGCTCAGACAGTGCTACTTCAAACCGTGCGCGACTCAGCGGCTTTGTGGGACTGTTGCCTTACATAGATCAGGCGCCCTTGTTTAACAAAATTTCAGCCGGTGATTCTACCCGTCAGCCGATGGGGCCCTGTGCCTGGTGCGGCTGGAGTGTCTGGAATGTTAAGATTCCGATGCTGCTGTGTCCGTCTGACGGGCGCAACAAACAGGCGATTCGTGTGAACAATTATGTGTTCTGTATTGGCGATACGGCGACAGGCATCAATGGTACCAATTCGCGCGGCTTGTTCCCCTATCGTTTTGGGACACGGATTCGGGATATTACCGATGGAACCAGTAACACCATCGCCATGAGCGAACATATCCGGGCCAACTACGGTGCAAGTACCAATAATGCTACTCGCAAACACAACGAGGGTATTGCTCTCAGCCAGGACCCTGCAAACAATCCTGGTGCCTGCAGGAGCCTTGCTTCTGGAGCAAACTGGGTGTCTGGAACCAACGTGAAAGGCAGGCATGGAACATCATTGTGGGATGGGCAGGCAGAACGTTGTGCCTTTAATACGATTCTTCCCCCGAACTCTCCTTCCTGTGCTTCCGGGACAAACAGCAATGCAGATTCCGGGACCGCTGCGTTGGCGCCTTCCAGTCTGCATGTCGGGGGCGTTCACGCCCTGATGGCGGATGGGGGAGTTAAATTTATCTCTGAAAATATTGACACGGGAGATTTAAGTCAGCCCAGTCCGGGTACGACCTCCACTGTTAGAAGTCCTTATGGAACATGGGGCGCACTCGGAACAAGAGAGAGTGAAGAAATATTAGGTGAGTATTAAGTCACGCTCCATCACCATGATCTGTTAATCCGATTTCCAATCCCTCTTTGCTTTTCAGAAAGTGAAGAGGGATTTTTTCGTTGGTGCGTTGCAGTATCGCACAACCCCAATAAAAAAAGCACCTTGCAATGTATGCACGGTGCTTGATAAGTGGGCGATGAGGGGCTCGAACCCCCGACCCTCTCGGTGTAAACGAGATGCTCTAGCCAACTGAGCTAATCGCCCGGAATTTTGATTAACATCGGTAATTTCGATATTATTCTTGCGTCATTATGTATGACACGTACGTATTATGGCAGGTTCGTAGCGAAATGCAACTCTTGCGTGTAAACTGTTTTAAGCCTTCGCCGACTTTGGACCGAATTTCGCATTTTTGCGGTTTTTTCCTTTCTTGAGAAAGATTTGTTTTATGTCTCATTGCCTGGTCACCGGTGGTGCCGGATTTATTGGCAGCCATTTATGTGAGCAATTAATTCAACAGGGACAAGAGGTTACTGCCGTCGATGACCTGTCGACCGGCTTTCTTCAGAATCTGGATGGCATCATTGATCATCCCAACTTCACGTTTCGCACAGGCTCGATTACCGATCCTGTACTCATGGCGGAAATGGTGCAGGGAGTCGATACGATCTATCACCTGGCCGCTGCCGTCGGTGTGAAACTGGTCGCAGACAATCCGGTGCGAACTATTGAAACCAATATTTATCCGACCGAAGTCCTGCTGCGACATGCCGTGCAGGGGGGGCATAAGTTTTTCCTGGCATCGACGAGTGAAGTCTACGGAAAAAACCCCAAAGAACGCTGGACGGAAGAAGATGACCTGCATTTCGGTCCCACGACGCGGCCCCGCTGGGCTTATGGAGCTTCGAAAGCCATTGATGAGTTTCTGGCGCTGGCTTATGCCCAGAAATATGATCTGGATGTGCGCATTGGTCGTTTCTTTAATGTCGTCGGCCCCCGTCAGGTGGGACAATATGGAATGGTGATTCCCCGCTTTATTGATCAGGCGCTGGATGGAGGACCTGTTGTTGTCTTCGATGACGGCAGCCAGGTGCGCTGCTTCGGACATGTGGATGAAATCGTGGATTGTGTGATCGATCTGACCAATCTGGATTCTGCGAAAGGGCAGGTCTACAACATTGGCAGCGATGAACCGGTTTCGATTTGCGGACTGGCGGAAGCCATCATTGCCAAAGTGAACCCGGCAGTTAAAATTGAATATCTGCCTTATAACAAGGCGTACAATGAAGATTTTGAAGATGTGCAGCGGCGGGTTCCCGATCTGGGACGGTTGGAGCAGACGCTGGGTCGCAAGCCACAGGTCAAGCTGGATGCCATCCTGGATGATATCATCGCGTCCAAAAAGCGGATCCGTGGTCTGGCCTGACAGTCAGAAATAACTGATAAGAGTCGTATAACCCGCATAACCTGAATACGAATCTGCTGTGGATCCAGATCGGAGCGAGGCGGCTCTTATTTCCCGGGTTCCCTAAACCCGATGATGAATGTGAAGTGTGGTTCTCTTTCTTACATCACACACAACACGCAGAATCAAGGGAATGGAGCGTACGATGAAGGGATTCCGGAAGACCGTTTTTGTTTCTACAGTCTTATTAGGAATGTTTGGGACCGGACTGGCTGTGCAGACAGCCCAGGCGGGCGGCGGACGTTTCTTTCTTTCGTTCTGTGAATTGTGTCAGGAAGAGAATCAGGGACGCCAGTTTAAAGGCAACACGTATCCCTGGCCCCGTTATTCCTACCACCTGTATCGCGGTAAACGCTGTGATACCCGGATGAATACAGGGCTGTATCAGCGTTATGATTATGATCGCTACCAGGTCAAAAGCACTCAGCCGATTCACGGTGAAATGCTGACTCTGCCTTTACCTGAGTAAATAAACCAGACGGCGCGCTCAATACAGTCGTCTGAAGATGAAATTGTTGCTCCTGTGAGTTGTCTGAGAGCTGAGCTTCCTGCGCGGCTTTCGACATTGGCAGGAGTTTATTTTTTCAGCGGGTAGATATGTTGTATGCTGGTGCTTTTGGAGGGATTTTCTTCCGAAGGGTGGAGAAGCGGCAGAGTCGGGACGCTAGAGCGCATCACATATAGTTATAGCGTCTGTCGATCTATTATACTCGGTCCAATTGGACTTGGAGACGCTACAGCGAAACTGGACCCAGTCTATTAATCGCTGTAACAGGCAAATTTGCATTATTCCGGCTGCATCAGCCATTTTCTGCAGTGAAAAAGCGTTACCCTTGGACATTAAAATTGTCATGAGATATGATGCGTGCTCCCTGTTTGGGGGAATGCCGTCCGGGCACCGTTTATTACACTGTTTCTGAACTCTGCATGGAGTAGTTGATTTCTTATGTTGGATTTGCAGTTCATCTGCGAGAATCAGGAAGTCATTCTTGAGAATTGTCGCAATCGTGGAATCGAAGTCGATCTGGAGCAACTGAGCAAACTGGACCAGCGCCGTAGAGAGCTGATTGTTCAGGGTGACAACTTAAGGCAGGAACAGAAATCGGTCTCCTCTCAAATTCCCAAGGCAGCAGACAACGCTGCCCGGCAGCCGTTGATCGCTCAGGGGAAAGAACTACGCGAGCAGATCTCCGCGATTGAGATCGAGCAGCGTGAAGTCGAGACACTGCTGAGGTCGGAGCAGGCACGCGTGCCTAACCTGGCACACCCTGATGTACCTGTGGGAAAAGAAGACAAGGCGAATACCGTCGTGCGGATGTCGGGCGAGAAGCCTGCGTTTGATTTCACTCCCCTGGATCATGTGGCGCTGGCTGAGAAGCATGACCTGATTGATTTTGAAGCGGGAACGCGGGTCGCCGGTCACGGATTCTATTATCTGAAAAACGAAGCGGTACTGCTGGAGATGGCACTCTGTCAGTATGCGATGCAGAAACTGGTGCAGGAAGGATTCATTCTTCACAGCACTCCCGATCTGGCAAAGAAAGAGATTCTGGAAGGGATCGGTTTTAATCCCCGTGGAGACGAGACCCAGATTTATTCCGTGGAGAATACGGACCTCAGCCTGGTCGCGACAGCAGAGATTACGCTGGGAGGCTCCATGAAAGATCAGATCATGGACCGCGAGACGCTGCCTTATAAAATTGCCGGCCTGTCACACTGTTTCCGTACCGAAGCCGGCGCCCATGGTAAGGCAACACGTGGCATTTATCGCGTGCATCAGTTCACAAAAGTGGAAATGTTTGCCTTCACAGAACCCACCAATGCGGCTTCCGATGAGATGCATGAAGAAATCGTGCGGATCGAAGAAGAGATCTTCCAGGGACTGGGGCTGCATTATCGCGTCGTTGATACCTGTACCGGTGACCTGGGAGCGCCCGCCTATCGCAAGTATGATCTGGAAGCCTGGATGCCCGGTCGTGGCGAAGCAGGCGAATATGGTGAAGTGACCTCCGCTTCCAACTGCACGGATTACCAGTCAAGAAGACTGGGAACCCGCTGCAAGTCAAGCGGGCAGAAGGGGACGGAATTCGTACATACCTTGAACGGGACTGCCGTTTCAATTGCCCGGGCAATTATAGCCGTTCTGGAAAATTATCAGCAGGCGGACGGAACCATTCTGGTTCCCGAAGTGCTGCGACCCTGGATTGGAAAAGGTCAGATTGGTTAAAAGTTCCGATTTACGGCAAACGGTGTCGATCAGGAATTCGTAAAAGAATGAGGGAAGCTGGTGGAATGTACCGAATCCCTCAGGATCAGGTTGATCCTGCCTGTGCTGGATTTATGACAGTATCTCGAAGACTCTCTCAATCAATTACAGATATATTGAAGAAACTATAGTTCCACGGGATGCGCTTTTGGGCAGATCCTGAATATTACTGGTTTTAGCTGGACAACCTGAGTGTGCTCCGGCCAAAATTGGTTTCGGTGTACTTTTCTTTTTTGTCCCCGTTTCAGATCTAGAGTATTTACGTGAACGATCATCCAGACAAAGATTTGCCTGACGAGAACTCCCCCGACCCTTCTGAATCCAATCCCGAACAAAATAGGACTCCAACCGATGCTGACGGAGGTCAGGCGGGTAAAGATCAGTCTGATGCGGCCCTGGTGAATCAGAGCGCAGAAGAAGAAGGTCTGCCAGAGTGGGAACCGTTGACCCCTGAACTGGTGGAAGACGAAGCCATTCGCGGCGATTTTATGTTACGCTGGGCGGCGATTCTGCTGGCCTGTCTGTTTGCAGCCACGTATATCTCGGATACCGAAACACTGGTGCATGTGAAGACCGGTCAGTATCTGGCCAGCCATGGCTTCTGGCCTCCGGCAAATGATGTGTTTTCCTATACCGCCAATGATCGACCCTGGTACAACAATGCCTGGCTGTTTGATTTAACGCTGTCGGGTGTGTATGGCGTGCTGGGTGATACCGGATTAACGCTGTTCAAGATCCTGCTGCTGGGTATTACATTTTATGTGATCGTGCATCTCTGCCAGAGGGAGATCTCCACCTGGTGGGGATCGATCCTGGCGGTACTGGCCTTGATTGCCTGTTTTCCGCAGCTGAATGTGACTCCCGAAATCATAACGATTCTGGGTGTGGTGTTGACGCTGAGTTGTCTGTATCGGTGGCAGGAACTTAATTCGCCGCGCGCACTGTGGCTGTTAGTCCCGCTGTTTCTGGTCTGGGCTAATCTTGACCCCCGCGTCTTTCTGGGGATCGCCTTGCTGGCGTTATTCGCACTGGGAGAGACGGTCGCCTCACTGCTGGATCGTTCGGTGTTAAATGATGACACCGATTATCAATCGCTCTGGATGGTTTTGGGAGTCAGCCTGCTAGCGACATTGCTAAATCCCGTTGGCTGGCATTCGCTCACCACCGGTCTGAACTATTACGCCGTTGATTATCCGCTCATGCGTTCGATGTTTGTCGGCGGAGTCAGACCTGAAGAACTCGGCTATTTTTCCATGACGTCGCCTTTGTTCTGGAAGTCGCTCAATCATTACGCGGTAGCCTCTTTCATTCTGATCGTGTTGACGTTTGTGAGTTTTGTGCTGAACCAGGCAAAAATGAGCTGGGGCCAGCTGTTTGTCTTTATCGGCTTTTGTGGTCTTTCTGTACTGGCCAGCCACGAACTGGTGGTGACGGGGGTGCTCTGTGCTATCTTTGCCAATCGGAATTTTCAGATCTGGTATCGAGATAATTTCCGGCAGACCTATAGCGTTGAAACTTCCGAGTTGCTGTTTTCGCGCGGCGGTCGGGCATTAACGGTTCTGACATTTTTTGTCCTGGCTTACCTGGTCGTCTGCGGACGATTCCAGGGGCAGGGCTCGACACGTCATGCTGTGGGAATTGGTTTCAGTCCCTCATTGACACATACCATTGAGGGGTACCAGGAAGCATTAGCTGATTCACTGGATGACCGACCCTTCCATTTTGTACTGGAGCAGGGGGACCTGCTCATCTGGCTGGATCAGAAATCATTCGTGGATAACCGCCTGGCTTTGTTCGCGGGAACCGGGGAAGATGACTTGATTGATCTGCATAATAAAACGCGACGTGCACTGCGTGTGCAACGCGAAGATCAGATCGGCAGCGGTTTACCTCAAGTCTGGAAGCAGACGTTTAATCAATATCAGGTGACCCATGTGATTCCGCGTCTGTCCGGGATGAATCCGGATTATCGTACATTTTTTGACCTGCTGACCACCCCGGACTGGCAATTGACGGAATTAAATGCTGCGACCGCCGTCTTCTATCGAACAGATAATGAAAGCGAAACCACAAAGAATTTCCTGGCGGAACATCAACTCGATTTCAAAAAACAGGCATTCCGGGAACAGAAAGATTTTCCGGAAATCCGTAGCGACTGGGCACGTCCCAAATCCTTTTACAGCCGCTATCTGCTGCCGCAGAATTCGAGTATGGGCAACGATGTGCAGACGGCCCGCCATTATCTGGGTCTGATGTCCCAGTCCGGGGGAAACCACGAGTTGTCATCCAGTTTTGCGATCCTGGCCATTCAGCTGGCAAACCGGGGTTTAATTGAGGATCCGAACAGTGCAGAAGCCTATCGGATCCTGGGGAGTGCCTACGGCTATCTGGCCAGCCTGGAAGCCCAACTGCTGGCACCGCCTGTCGATCGAAATCAGCAGCGGCCTGCAGTCAGTATCGATCGGATGCGTTACTTTCAGATTTTGCATGCCTACCATCAGTCCCTGATCATCGAACCGGAATTTGCGCCCTCACATCTGATGTTGTTCGACCTGTATTCCAATATGGGAAAGATCGATCTGGCACATCATGAATTGAAGACTTATCTGGAAATGATCGAGGGGCAAGAAGAGTTATCGGATGATGCTTTTGCCAGACTGCGGGCTTACACAGATCATCTGGAAAAGCTGAATACGCAAATCACCCAAATCACACAGGAGCTGGATGCCCAGCAGGAAAAAGGAGCCGACAGGCTGCAGTTAGCCAGCCAGGCGTATCAGAATGGATTCGTCTTACTGGCCCGGCGGTATCTGGATGATCCGGTGTATCAGGCACAGAATCCATTGGCTCAGAATCTGAATGCGAGTATTCTGATGGAAGTGGGTCAATCGGAAGAAGCGGATAATCAGATGTCGCTGCTGGAACAGAAAGCGCTGCAGAATCCACAGATCCCCTGGCGGGCACAGGCAGCATTTGCCAATCTGGGGAATGGGAATTATCGTGGCTGCTTTGATTTATGGCGGCAGGAAATCCGGTCGCAAGAAGAAGCTCGTATTGCCGGGATCCTGCAGTCAATGCCTCTGATCCAACCGATATCGAACAGTTTCTGGCCTAATCAGCATGCCGTTTCGATCGTGAACTATCTGTACGGGCTTTCGCAGCAGCAGATACCTTTGCTGCTGAATCTGGCCCGCTGTGAAATCGAAGCGGGTCAACCCGAACTGGCGACAGCGCATTTGCGTGAGATACTGGAGTCGGAACCAGCGACGCCTTACCGGCCACTGGTGCGATTTTATCTGTATCAGCTGACTGGAGAACTGATTCCGGTTCTGCCAGAAGCCCCCGCAGGTCAGACAGAACCGGAGACAGAGGAGCTGCCGCTGGTTGCTCCCAAACCGTAAGCTACCCTTAAGCCGGTTTTAAAACTTTGATCTTTGTCCCTTTGACAAGATCGGCGACCTGTTCCCGGTAAGTCAGCATATGCGGGGCAGCGAGGTGTGCTTTCAATGCTTCCACGCTCTCCCATTTCTCCATGACGGTCACAATCTGGCTGCCATTCTTCACCTGGACCGGGATGTCGGTCTCTTCATCAATTGCGGGACCATATTCGATACAGCCTTCTTCCGCGTGTACCAGCGGGACTAGCTGATGAAAGGCTTCCAGGAAGGCTGCCTGTTTTCCCTCTGCGATTTCAATATCTGCGATGACGAAGATCATGTTGATTACTTTCTGCTTTTTGTTTCTAATGCCTGCAGGCGTCGTACTAACTGGCTGGTTTGAATGATCCGACGGGAGTGCAGACCTTTCGCGATCTTTTCATCCCCGGCGTACGCTTCCACTTTAAAGCGATAGACGGGGCCATCATGAAAGATCAGCTGTGCGGTACAGTTCACTGTGGCACCAACGGGAGTCGGAGCCAGATGCTCCACATCCACATGAGTGCCCACACTGATCGACTTCTCATCCAGCCACGGTTGCAGAAATTGTAACGCGGCCTGTTCCAGAAACCAAATCAGAGACGGTGTGGAGAGCACGGAAATCTCTGCTTCCTGCGAAAAAGTAATCGCCTGGCTGCTTTCCACCTGAAACGAAATCGAATGTTGTGCCCCGATACGAGGCTGCTGGTCCTGCATGAAATCTCAGTTCCTGCCTGAACGTGATTGCCGGGTTACTGCGTGATCTCAATCGGGATCGAGTCCGAGATCCGGGAATCACTTGTCGAAATACTGATGGAGGAGCGAATCAGCTGCTTCGCCAGCGTGGATTTGACATCCGGTGTGACCGTGACTGGCAAGGTAACGGTGATTTTGGAGATGCCATTAATCCGTGTCGGAATTTCCAGAGTCGCTTCCGAGGGGTTACTGTGATTCGTCTTGGCAGCGGAGGCGTCAATTAGTTTCTTAGGTCCTTTGATCTGAAGAATATACACATCAGGTCTGCCGACAGTCAGAATTTTCAGATCGAAGGAGCCTTCCATTTTTACCGGTATTCCTGGGAAAGCAGCATCCAGGGTGATGGTTCCCTGGCTGTCTTTCAAGCCTTCGTCATTAGGCACCGTGAAATAGGTATCAACTGCAGCATACAATGTTTCATAGGGTTTACCCGGCTCAGGGCGGGGAATATTGTTGAAGGATTTTCCGCGTCCAAAGAACATCCCTTTATGGGCTTCGACCATTTTGCCATCCGGGCCTTTCTTATAGAGCCTGTGGTCGATGCGTCCGCTGAAGCCTTCGTATTTTTTATCATCGGGAGGGAAAGTGAGCCGCACGCTGGTCGTCTGGCTTTCACCACTTTCCGGTCTCCACTCAGGAATATCCAGCTTACGGAACGTACGATAGTTGGCCAGGATCGGGAACTTGTCCTGTGGGACAACCCGGGTCAGGCCTCCCAGACTGGCGGACATGCTTTTGACCTGGTTTGAGGAATTGGAAAACGTAATGAGTTTTTCCGCATCTTTTCCAGAGTCAACCGTTGCCAGCGCGAGGTCCTCAGTTGAGGCGCGGAACCGCTGGGCTTCGATCAGTAGATCATATTTCGATTCGTTCAACCAGTTTCCGCTGAACGTACTGACGACCACTTCATGGATGCCTTCATCCTTGGTGGATACAGTCAGAGAAGCGTTAGAACGGTCTCCACCCAGCTGGGCGGTCTGCTGGATGACGCGGTAGCCAATTTCTTCTCCCTCTGGATTAAAGACACTGACCAGTAACCGTCCTGAACTGCTGGCAACAAAACCCAGCATCACGGTCAGGCCGCTGTCGCGGCGTGTCACTGCGACAGGATAACGATGGTAGGCACCGGCGGAGATCGTCTTCTGTGGCACAACGAAAGCGGCGACTCGTTCTGAATCCTGCAGATTCAGGCTGGGCAGACTGACTTCCGTATTCAGGTCTGAGAGTTCGATTGGTTTATGAACCACGTCCAGGAAACTGAATTCACGCTCGCCGTGCTGTGTGACGGTGTAATAGGCAAGGTAAGTTTTCCCGGTCTCCATCAGATTTCGTTTCCGAGTGCTGTAGAAGTAGGATTTACTGCTGTTGGACAGGACCAGCGAGATCTGGTTACCCTGTGCTTCTTCTTTCCCTGGTAACGCGATGGAGAAGGGGACTTTCTCATTTTTTCCGTTTACATCCAGTATCGTGACATTCCCGTCGCTGTCCTGAACTTCCACTTTTTCCAGTTTGACGATTGCGGTGGTATTCTTTAATAACAGGCTACCCTGATCGGATACCTCACCGTCAATATTCAGATCCAGATCAACGCGTTTGTGCGCTTCGATATTATTCGATCGATCATATAGACGATTGAACTTGGAATAGTGATTGATGCTGAATTCCGCAGTCTGTTTTTTAGGATCAAGCGTCAGGTTGGCCAGCCTCAAAAATTCCGGGTAGGCTTTATCGATGTCGATCAGGCCTGCTCCCTGTTGAGCGTAAGTAAAGCCCTTCATTCGCATGGCGGAATTTTCCAGTGCCAGTCGCATACTCAATGCCAGTGAGGTCAGGGAATATTTACTGTCTGACGATTTCTTCCGAATGGCTTCAATCTTCTTCTCCTGCCGTTCCAGGACCTTGGCGTATTCCTTATCGGCTTTGATCAGAGACAGCATGGCGGCTGCTGCACCAGCGGCGATCGGTGATGACATACTGGTTCCGTTGAACATGCTGGAGCCATCCGAATTCAACGGTGTCGATGACAGAGCCGATCCGGGGGCGACCACATTCGGACGCATTTCCCCTGTATATGAGGGGCCCAGAGATGAGAAGTAAAGCAGCCCATGCTCGGGGGCATTCACCCCTTCGGCCAGGCGATAGTGTTCGCGTAATGTATTCGCAGAGACGTGGGCACCCACAAATACCGCCGGACTGGAACCACCCAGACCGTTGATGGTACGGTAGCCGGGACCGTCATTGGAGGCGGAAATGAAAAATGTCGTTCCAAATTTCGCCGAGAGATCCTGCAGCAGAATGCTCAAGGGGCGCTTGATATAGCCTTCGTGGCTGCCCAGTGAGATATTCACCACATCGGGAACATAACCCTGCGGGTTGAAAAAGGCAGAGATGATTCCGCGTAGAATCGCCTGGTCGGTACAACTGCGACCTGAGCAGACCTTGATGGCCATTAATTGGGCTTTCGGCGCGGCACCCTCAATCTGCAGACCACTGCCGGCAACAATTCCTGCAACATGGGTGCCATGGGACTGCTGGTCAAAGGCGACTGTAATTTCGGTGACCTGCTTCTTGGCATCCGGTCGAAATAACAGAGGGTAGGCAATTCGCTTGGTACGTGATGGAAATTCCAGCATAAGCTGATAGGGAGGTTTCAGATCTTCCCGCTGCATTTTTCGGGCAGAATTGAAATCCATGATGGGCGTGTCAGCTTCCTCTTTGCTGAACTTGCCATCCATGTTCACATCAACAAATGCCAGTGCGTATTCTTTGGTCAGATCCCGTTTTTCCAGATCGGGTTTTTCTGCCGGTATGGGTTCGTCTTTTGCAGCTGCGGCTTTGCGTTCTTCTTCCGCTTTTTTGCTGGCTGCTTCCAGTTTGACCAGTTCCGGATTTGGAATGATTCCGACGACGACCAGCAGTTTGTCGTCTTTCGTGCCGTTACGATTGATATCGACACCTTCTTTGTCGAGCGTGGTCCAGAGGTCTCCCTGTTGAAATCCCAGCTTTTTCTCGTCGATATAGCCGGAATAGACGTACTCATTGTCTTTGATTGTTTCGGGGAGTGCGATGAACTTATTATGTTCCAGTTCAATTTTGCCATCCAACTGTCTGCTTTTAGTCAGCGGCGATCGACCTTCCCGCGTGGCATCATTCCAGAAGATTACGCGATCCTGAAAGACGGGGTGACTGGTATCAATACCGGTGTCGATAATAGCGACGATCGTGCCTTCTCCCAGTCCTTTGCCGGCAACCCGCTTACGCAGTGCAGGGACCTTGATATCATCCAGAGGGACATACAGCGAATCAAAGTCTGCATCAGGGGCAACCTGCAGGTCCGCCGGATTGGACGTATCGATGGCTGGTTCCGCCTGGGGAACAATTTTACTGGGGATGATTTCTTCCATCACACCAGAGGGAAGCTTAAGCGAATCGATGAACTTTTTATCGTTGAGTTTGCTGGGAGGCAGATTTACGACGAGGAAGGGAATGTCATTTCCAATGCCCAGGTTAGGATCGTAGACAATTTTTCCACCGGCTTTCGTGACCAGCTCCGCTGTGCGACGCACATCGTTGACACGTAACAGCAGGGTTAATTCCGGAGAGCAGTCACACAATTCTTCTTTCATCTGTGCTGACGCCGGCTGGATTCCGGGAGAGAGCCAGTAGGCCAGGCAGATCATCACCAGACAGGAACGCAGCAGATTATAACGATATAAACGATTCATCAGCCCCTCACGCTTTCGGGATTCAGGGCGGATGGCCCTGTTTGATTTTTTGATTGTTTCATTGGAATTCAGTCAGGAGGGCGAATCTATTCTGGAGAACGGCAGACGTCTTGCAAACGCTAACCGTTAATCCTTCCCTGGTAGACCATACTTTAATATAGAACGCATTTTGCCAGACTCTTTTATATTCTCACATGAAGCGTCGTTTTTGTGAATACTGGTGTTATGAGAAAATATGAGATAGGGTAGACTTATTAAGCACTTACGAACGTTGCCCAGATGAAAATACACCTGAGGACTCTTATTTCAGGTTAGTTCACAAACGCGTCATTGACAAAGTGTGAAAATAAAATATCATTGATGCATGCTACAGAACTCCCGCCAGACTTTGATGTTCATGCTATGTTCAGTGATTGCACTGGACATCGTTTTTCTATTGGGCGGTTCGAGTTTGCTGGATACTCCCGAGTCCAATCCTGACTGGCTCTGTGCTGAATATGAGCTGGAGGAAAGTGAAGACTCGGTCGAAGATGAAACGCTGATTCAGGATGCTGAATTCTCAGACGTGCTGCCTCTTTTGGGCATACTGACTCAGAATATCGATTTCAGTGTGAAAGAGTCTGACTGCGATGAGATTCATATCTCCCGCGGACCTCCTGCCCTCAGTTGAATGCTGCCCGGTTTTTCGGGCATGCTCACTTTCGCTTCTACTGGTTACTCTCCTGTTGCGCTCATTCAGATCAATTCCCTTACGATTTTGTTCGTGAATGGATTTCGTCCTATCCGGACTTCAAAGAGCTGCCTGAACAGAGAGTGCTGCTTTCCTCTTCGTTTAACCTGAATAATTTCAGGTAGATGGATTTATGGATACTCGCCATGTCATCGAATGATTCAAATGAATCTAAATTTAATGCTTTTAAATATCTGAGTGATTTTAACCCCTGGCATAACATTAAGGTTATGCACACTAACATTCCGTCGGATCTCTTGTCCGGAGTGACGGTCGCTGTGATCGCCATGCCGTTGGCTTTGGCATTTGGAGTGGCTTCCGGGCTAGGGCCAGAAGCAGGGATGTGGGCCGCCATTTGTGGTGGAATTCTGGTAGGGCTGTTTGGAGGTTCCACTACCGGCGTCAGTGGTCCAACTGGTCCCATGGTGATGCAGTTAGCGGGAGTGATTGCTGCGACCAAACTGGCATCTGGAGAACCGGATATGGTGTTTATCATGTCGATGGTCTTTCTGAGCGGTTTAATCTGTATCGTTCTGGCGTTAATGAAAATCGGACGATTTATCTACTACACGCCTTATTCTGTGGTGTCCGGGTTTATGTGTGGGATCGGCGTGATTATTATTCTGCTCGAAATCCCACCCATGCTGGGTTTTGCCACGCCGAGTTCTGTGGTGGGAGCGATTAAACAAATCCCTTATGACGTCATGCATGAAAAACCTCATGCACTGATTATTTCTCTGGCAACATTTTTTACTATTTTGCTTTGGCCTCGCATTACCAAAAAACAGTGGCTGCCGGCTCCTCTCCTGGGGTTGATTGTCGGAACCAGTATCGCTCAATTCTCTGGTTTCAGAGACATCGAATATCTCGGATCAATGCCGGTCGGTCTACCTCATTTGTACTGGCCTGATTTTAGCCGCTTTGGTGATATGATTGGCGGTGCCTTTGCTGTAGCCGGGCTTTGTATTTTGATTCGCTGTTGACCTGTCTGGTGGCGGATAACATGACGAATGAGCGACATGACAGTGATCGTGAAATATTCGGGCAGGGAGTTGCCAACCTGGGCTGTGGTCTCGTGGGGGGAGTCACCACTGCGACTGCCACCATGCGGACTGTTGCCAATATCAAGTGTGGCGGAAAAACGGGGCTTGCATCGATTATTCATGGTGTGGTACTTCTAGCGTTAATGCTGGGACTGGCTCCCTATGCCACCTACATTCCGATGGCCTGTCTGGCAGGGATTCTACTTAAAGTGGGTATTGATATCATCGATTACCGCGTTTTGCCTGTATTGCACCGTATGCCTCTGACGGACGCGATCTGTTTCTGGGCCGTTTTGATTTTGACCATTTCTGTTGATTTACTTGTCGCGATGGGGGTCGGGATTACCATTGCTTTTGTGCGAATCGTCCAGGAACTCGGGCAGACCTACGAGCAGAATGTGGTCAGTTTGAATGATATGAACCGTTCTTTGCCCACCGATGTATCCATGCCGGATGAACTCAAAGAAAAAGTGCTGAAGCTGCGATTGGATGGCCCGCTGTTCTTCGGTGTTTCCGATACAATTTATCGTGCTTCTTCGGCATTGATCGATTACAAATATCTGATTATCCGAATGGCGCGGGTACCCATGGTCGATATGTCGGGCGCTTACCTGCTTGACGATATCATCGAAAAAGCACATCATCAGGGAGCAACGGTCTTTTTTACTGGTACAAAACCACAGGTGAAACGCACACTGGTGCGTCTGAAAATTATCGAAAAAGTAACTGAAGAAAACTGCCTGGCGACCTTTAATGATGCGATTTCGCGAATCCAGCAACTCGAACAGGAGCAGGGTTCGCATTCAGGTCGAGTTGAACAGGATGCTCTGGAACACGTTTAATCAAACCAGATCGCCTGCCGTTTCATCTCATTGGAATCTGTTCCTGCAGGCGTTTTTCTGCAAAAGTTTTTAGGCGTGGCTTCGGGTAGAGAATGGTTTGATGCGAGTTCTGGCAATCAATGCCTATCACGGTGGGAGTCATCGTGAATTCCTGACGCAGTGGATTTCCCACAGCGTGCACGAGTTCACGACGCTCACGCTCCCGCCGCGGCACTGGAAATGGCGGATGCAGCATGCGGCGGTAACGCTGGCTGAAGACGTCCGGAACCGTTTTGTTGCGGGAGAACGCTGGGATGTCCTGTGGGTCACCGATATGTTTGATCTGGCGACCTTTCTGGGGCTGGTACCAGCAGATATCGCGGCGCTACCCCGCGTTGTTTATTTCCACGAAAATCAGTGGACCTATCCGTTACCGACAGGGGAAACACGCGATCTGACCTACGGCTTTATCAATTTAAAATCAGCGCTGGCTGCAGATTCGCTCTGGTTTAATTCCGATTTTCACCGACAGGATTTCTTTCAGGCTTCCCGTGAATTTCTACGGCGGATGCCCGATTATGCGTTCATTGATGCCCTCGAAGATTGTGCGCAGAAGTCAGCGGTGATTTCACCGGGCATTCAGAAAACCGTTGTGAAATCGCGGGAAGAACAAACACGACCGCTGCAGATCCTCTGGGTGGCCCGCTGGGAATATGACAAAAATCCGGAACAGTTTTGTGACGCGATCCGACTGCTGGACCAGGCAGGACTCGATTTTCGGCTGAGTGTAATCGGGCAGTCGACGGCGGAAACTCCCGACTGTTTTGTCAGCCTCCACTCAGAGTATGCAGACCGCATTGATCACTGGGGCTTTCTGGAAGACCGGTCACACTACCAGCATGTTTTAGAGAACGCGGATCTGGTCGTCTCGACAGCATTTCACGAATTCTTCGGCATTTCAATTCTGGAAGCAGTGGCAGCAGGCTGCCTGCCCGTGCTGCCTCGACGTCTGGCCTACCCCGAAATTTTTGCCAAAACGCCGGAATGTTTTTACGACGGAACCACCGAATCACTGGTCGCGTTGGTGCAGAGGATTTCCAAATCGGCACAATCAGATTCAACCGCTTCCGATCTGCGCAGCAGACTCAGGGAGATCACCGCCTGCTATCACTGGGGGCAGATTTCCCGAGAGCTGGATGCCGGCCTGGATCAGAGTCATAACCAACACCATCACTGAATTTTGGTGAAAATCAGCCTGCAGTTTGCGCTGGAAAACGTATCGATCAAATGGTTTAAACGGATTTAGAATGGTGCTGATTCCTACAATCTGACCAACGACTTTAGTGCTGTAATGATTATAACAGTCAGAGAAAAATTATCGGTTACACACTTTGGACGAAATGTGGCTTGATGAGTAATATAGGCCCTGTTTTACAGTGTTGACAGAGAGTCATGCACTTTAATCAATCCATTATTTTTCAATATGATTTCAAAACTTTTTTATTGTGTTTGGGATACCTGTCTGGCAAAGTAATACCTGTCACTTACCAAGTGTAACTGATTTCAGGACAGTGTCAGAAGCGTGAATGACGCACTGCCTGAAGCATCTGAGATTTACAACTTTTGCCAAGCGATTATCATCATGCTAACAATTTCCAAAGACGTCCTGCCACAAACATTCCTAAGCTACATCGCATTCCGGATTGCGTTCATGGATACTCTGGAGCGAATCGCTCTGGCAAAGCAGGTGGGCGATGACCCGTTTGATTCGTTCGGTTTTCTGACCGAAGTCCCGTTTCTGCGAAGTGTCCCGCCACACGTGCAACTGGATCTGTTATCTGTCACCTGGGCCAAGCATCTGGCCAGTGAAAACGTCGAAGGCGACCTTGTCGATGAAAGTGTGGTGTATGCTGTCTGTGAAACAGCGGCACGCATTATTGATGAACAACCGGAAGAAGCACGTCGTTACCTGGCGGGGGGGCCATTGGACGTGCACATTTCCGTGGATCATTTCCTTTCATCCGAAATCCGTAACCTGCACCTGAATCTGTCCAACGAAGGTGACTTCCTGCTGATCAGTCAGTTCCAGGATATGTCACCCGAAGAAGCACTGCCGATGAAAGAAGAATTTGGGATTGATGAAGAATCGATCGAGCCCATGTTTGATGTTCTGATGCAGTGGTATATGTCGGTGGACTTCATGCCCAATCTGGAAGGGTTGCTGCAGGAACGCGAAGTTGCCAAGACGATCACAATCGTCGGTTTGAAACAGCAGCCACTCTGCTGATTTGTCGGCGAGATGCACTGAGGGGGTCAGGAACGGATGTCTTCATCCGTTCCTGTTTTTTTGCGCCGCTGTTTGAAGACTTCGAGGCGTTTACGGATCGTCACCTCATAACCTCGCTCGACCGGTCGGTAGTACTCTTTTTCGACTCCCAGGTAATCCTGATCCACCCAGCCTTCTTCCGCGGCGTGGGCATATTGGTAGCCTTCTCCGTGTCCCAGTTGCGAAGCGCCTGAGTAGTGCGAGTCTTTCAGATGAATGGGAACCGGCAGCAGTGACTTGTTGCGTACATCTTCGAGGGCTTCATCAATGGCGATATAAGACGCATTCGACTTGGGAGCCGTGGCGATATAAGTGACCGCCTGCGCCAGCAGAATCCGACCTTCGGGCATCCCGATCTTCTCAATCGCATTAAATACGGACATCGCCAAAGTCAGTGCGGTCGGATCGGCATTGCCGACATCTTCCGAGGCGGCAATCACGATGCGGCAGGCCAGGAACCGCGGATCTTCACCGGCTTCAATCATCCGCGCCAGCCAGTATAAAGCAGCATCCGGATCACTGCCGCGCATGCTTTTAATCAATGCGGAAGCGGAATCGTAATGCGCGTCGCCATCCTGGTCGTACTGGATCGCCTTTTTCTGTATTGACTCCTGTGCGACTTCCAGATCAAAAACCCGTTCTGAACCATGCAGTGAGAGCACGCCGATTTCCAACGCATTCAAAGACCGCCGCGCATCACCATCACAGACCTCAATCAGAAAATCAATGGCCTCCGGTTCCACAGTCACGTTATAGCGGGCCAATCCCCGTTTTTCGTCCTGCAGTGCCCGCTGCATCAGTGTCTGAATTTCTTCGGGTGTCAGCGGCTGGAATTCAAAAATCTGGCTGCGGCTGATGAGTGCGGAGACCAGCGAGAAGAACGGATTCGATGTCGTTGCGCCGATCAAGGCGACCACGCCGGATTCGACATCAGGCAACAGGACATCCTGCTGGACTTTGCTGAAGTGATGCAGTTCGTCGATGAACAGAATCGTCTGTTTGCCGCCAGTCGCCAGTTCGTCACGGGCCCGGTCGAGCGCCGCACGTACTTCTTTGATGCCGGCGGAAGCCGCGTTTAATGCTTCAAAACGACGGTTGGATTGACGGGCGATCAATTCGGCCAGCGACGTTTTCCCAGTGCCGGGAGATCCATAAAAGATCAGTGAGCCAATACGGTCGGCGGCCAGAATGCGACGCAGCAGTTTGCCTTCGCCCAGGAAATGAGACTGCCCGGCAAATTCGTCAAGGGAGCGGGGACGCATGCGGGCGGCCAGCGGTTTGGCTTTTTCCAGATTCCCGGATTCCTGCCGGTCGAACAAGCCCATAAAAAAACCTCCGCCAAGTGATTCATACGCGGGTATATTAGAACCCGTGATTGCAAAGTGGGAACCTGATAACTCGGGTTGTGTGAGCCGGATATACCGGATATACACGCAGCCGAATCTCGGGGGTCCCCAGTTTAATATTTGTAGGGTCAACTCACGATTTTGAATCAACATGACAGAGGTTGTTTCTCTGTTTCGTTATGCCTGTATTTTAGTCGGCACATCCACTCAAAACAAGCACGCGATTCTATAATTAATCGTCCGTTACAACAACAGTCACTTATCCTTCATGTTTTGTAGCCTTGGCTTTCTGTTTCTGTTTTTGCTGACTGAGGAATTCCACCAGATCGCGCAGGTCGTCTTTACTGAGCTGTTTGACAATTTCTTCCGGCATCGCCGATTTTCCTGAGGCCCGTTCATCGATGTCGTCTTTCACGACCCGAATGACCGTTCCTTTGGCGTCCATCAGTTCCAGTTCTGTATCGGTCTCTTTACGAATAATGCCGACGAGAACTTTACCATCCAGCATCGCCAGGACTGCGGTTTCAAATCCTTTCGCAATCGCTTTATTGGGGGCGACAATGGCTTCCAGCAGATAACGGCGGTCTTTGTCGATGCCAATTCCTGACAGGTCCGGGCCGACTTCGCCTCCGTTATTCTTGATCATATGACAGCGACGGCACGACGTATCGCTGCGACCATAAAAAATCTCACGCCCACGCGAAGCATTGCCGCCTGACAGCGTTTCCATAAAACCGCCAATCGGGTCATCCTGCGGACGTTTCTTATCAAACTCTGCGATCAGTTGATCGAGTTCGGGAGACTGTTTCTGTGTCGCTGCTTTCAGCAGGTCGAGTTGAATTTCTGCGGGTACCTGCTGCTGGACCAACTGCTGCATCCAGCGCGCCAGAACATCGGTTGCTGCGGGCAGCGGCATCTCCGCCAGTGTGGCGAGGGCTCCCTGTTTCTCGATGGTGCTTCCGTTTTGAATGGCCTGTTCGAGCGCGGGCAACGCTGCCTGGGGATCGTGTCTCGCGAGGACTTTGCGACCGGTGACGCGGAGCGCCGGCTTTTGATCTTGAATCGCCGTCTTTGCGACATCCGCGATACGGGCATAGCCGAGTTGATCCAAGGCGTTCAGCGAAGCAATCCGTACATCAACGGGGCGTTTGGTGTCGACAACCATTTCCGCCAGCATGGGCGCCGCTTCCTTAATGCCGTACTTCGCAGCCAGTCCCGTGCCTGCTTCCTTTATCTTTTCAGAGCTCTGGAACAGGTCAGGCACGATGGGACCAACGATGCCCGTCAGTTCGATAGATGACCGGTTTTCAATCGGCTGCCAGCGTCCCAGCACGCGATCCAGCGGCGCGGGTTCGTTCCACTGGTTGAGTTCTTCAATCGCTTCCAGCCTCAGTGCTTCGGGCACTTTGCTGTCGGCAGCGATTTTGGCGACGGTGAGCGCGTTCTCCGCAGTTCCCATTCTGAAATTGGCATTCATCACACGTCGCAGCAGGGCGTCAGTCATGTCGGCGGTAATCGAAACGGCGGCCAGATCTGCCAGCGCGTCCGGAATCGGTTCATCATTGATGGCGCGGGCCGCTTCGAGCACCACCAGCGGGTCAGAGTCCTGCAGGAATAAACCGACTTCTTTTCGCTGCAGTCGTCGCAAGGCAACCACCGCCGCCAGTCGCACTGCGGCGGAATCGTGATTTGTGGCAGCGATCAGCGCGTCCGTATTTCCGATGCGGGTCAAAGCGAGGATGGCTGCGTGACGCAGCATCGGGTCGGCATTGTTATTTTGCTTGAGCAGTTCGAACAACGGAGAGATAGCTGTCTGTTCCTGCAGTTTTCCCAGCGCGACGGCTGCAAAGTATTGCACGCGGGCATGCGGGTTTTTGAGCAGTTCGATTAAAGCAGGTGTGGCCGTGGTGAACCCGGCTTCGCCGATGACTTTGGCAGTCTGACACTGCACTTCGCTGTCACTGTTGTTGAGCAGACTTTGAATACCTGCGACCGCCGCACTGGTTTTGCGGCTCAGTTGACCAATGCCCCAGATCGCATGCAGGCGGGCCAACTGATCTGTTGAAGTGAGCGCGACCTTCTGCAGGGCCTCCAGTGCATTCTGATTGACCAGCGCGAACTGGGCTTCCATACGAATACGCTGATCGACGTGTGTCAGCAGCTTTGTCAGTTCCTCTGTGGAACGTGTGGAGAAACCCTGTTTCATCAGTTCCGCTGAATGCGCTGCTCGAGCGGCTCTGGCATGCTCGGTATCTGTAAACTCATAGATACGGCCTTTTCCCAGACCGTTCCAGCCATTGACCCAGTCGCTGACATACAGACTGCCGTCATAGCCGAAGTCCAGATCGGTGGCCAGGATCTGCCAGATGAATTCATGCGAGTCAGTCAGTTCGAACGACGCCCCTTTGGGTTTGACAGCGAAAGAACGAATGCCGCTTTTCGAAGGTGTGCCTCGGAAGTCGGCGAGGAAAAAGTGATCCTTGTAGCGATCAGAAAGTCCCACTCCCGGATAATGGGTCAGTCCGGAAGGGCCGTCCGCGAGATTAACAATCGGGGGGACCATGTAGGCGGGTTGTCCTGCATGGGCGGGATGCCAGATCTTTTCCCGGTTGAAGGGACCGCGGTCGCTGAGGTACTGGTAATACATCCGCCAGCCGGTGTCCCCGCCTTCGACGACGTAGACCCAGCGGGCTTTGTCACCAGAGTCTGAGTTGTTATCGCCGGTGAAGAGATTACCGTAATCGTCGAATGCCAGTTCCTGTGGGTTGCGGAGGCCGTAAGCGAATTCTTCCAGTTCGGTCCCGTCCAGGTTACAACGGAAGACGGCTCCCGTATCCGGTCGGAACAGGTGTTTGCCCTCTTTCGTAGTGACGTTATATCCCCGGTCGCCGATACTGAAGTACAGGCGTCCGTCGGGGCCCAGTTCCAGACCGTGCAGGTCGTGTCCGCGAAAGGCGACGCGAATCCCGTAACCGCTGCTCAGTTTTTCCCGCAATGTGGCTTTGCCTTCATTGGCGGTGTCGCTCAGTTTCCAGACATGCGGGATGCAGGTGTAATAGACATAACCGTCCCGGGCCAGCACACCCGCGCCGGTTCCGTCTTCGATATGATTGAATCCATCCGCAAAGACACTCGCATGGTCGGCTTTGCCGTCACCATCGCGGTCTTCCACCAGCCGGATGCGGTCGTGTTCGAGTGCATAATCTTTGACGTTGTCTTTCAGATGTTTTTTGAAGTAGTCCAGCCGATCTTCAATGGTTTCTGCCGCCAGATCGTCGTGCAGCCAGTTCATGTGTCCCCGGTTATCTTCGACTCCTTTTCCCTGCCGGAACGTTTCGGCGACGTAGAACCGACCCTGTTCATCAATACAGAAGGCGACCGGATTGGCCAGCAGGGGTTCCGCGGCAAACAGGCTGACGTGCATGCCTTCGGGAACACGGAAGCCCTGGATCGCCTGTTCGCCTTCTTTGGAAGCCTCCGCAATCGCAGGCGTGTAGGGTGTTTCACTAAAGACCGTTCGAGGCAGCAGGGTAGCTGAACAGACGAATGCGATCAGCAAAACACAACGGGGCAGCAGTGACAATTTTAGACAGAAGACATGCGACAAGATGACACCCCTCGGCGAGACAGTTGGCAGGAAAATAATAGTGGATGAAGAATTGATACTATCTTAACGGTCCCTTTCAGCAGATCACAGTCCGAGATTCTCCTAATCTGCCTGATCAATACAGATTTGAAATTGGTCAGAAAATTTGTCTGACCCACAGAGTACACCGCATTATCAACTGGCTTACGTACAACAATCTGAGTAACATGAAGCAGCTAAGCAAGACTGTTGTCCCTCATTCAACCCTTCATTAAGTTTGCTAACAAAAGTGTACGAACTCACGCTATAAGGTGCATCTGGCACTAGAATCGGAATACGCTATGAAAAATGTGGTCAGCCTCATTCTCGGCGGAGGCAAGGGCACCCGTCTGTTTCCACTCACGCAATTTCGCTCCAAACCGGCCGTGCCGCTGGCAGGAAAATATCGGCTGATTGATATTCCAATATCCAATTGCATCAACAGCGAACTGTGCCGCATCTATTTGCTGACGCAGTTCAACTCAGTCAGTCTGCATCGCCATATTCGCCAGACCTATAAGTTCGATTCCTTTGGAAACGGCTTTGTGGAAATCCTGGCGGCCCAGCAGACGATGGAAGGGACCGACTGGTACCAGGGAACCGCGGACGCCGTCCGCAAGAATATTCGCTGTATCGAACAGGCGGACATCGATTATGTGCTGATCCTTTCCGGCGATCAACTGTATCGGATGGACTATGCCGAAATGCTCGACAATCATATTAAGGCGAAGGCCGACGTGACTATCGCGACTGTGCCCCTCTCCAGCGAACAGGCGGCTGCGTTCGGGATCATGCGGGTGGATGACTCCGGGCGTGTGAAAGGCTTCCTGGAAAAACCGCAGACCGAAGAAGAACTGAAAATGGTCCGCACCCCTCCCGAGTGGATCGACCAGCAGGGGATCGAAAGCCGCGGCCGCGACTGTCTGGCCAGCATGGGTATTTATCTGTTCAACCGCGATCTGCTGGTGGATCTGTTGAAGAAGACCGACTATGAAGATTTCGGCAAAGAAATCTTCCCGATGTCGATTCGCACGCACAAAGTGCACGCGCATTTGTTCGACGGCTACTGGGAAGATATCGGGACGATCCGCTCATTTTATGATGCGAACCTGGCGCTGGCGCATCCCGACCCGCCTTTCGATTTTGTGGTTGAGAAGTCTCCCATCTATTCACGTCCTCGATTTTTACCCCCGACGCGCTGTGAAGGCGTGACGATCAAACGCAGCCTGATTGCCGACGGATGTGAAATCGATGAAGGAGCCGTGATCGAAAACAGTGTGATCGGCCTGCGGTGCCGCATTGGCAAAAACGTGACGATTCGCAATTCGGTGATCATGGGAGCCGACTACTACCAGGACGAATGCAAAGAGACGCTGGAAAACGACGACCGCCCGGCAATCGGCATCGGCGACGGTGCTTATATTGACGGCGCGATCGTAGACAAAAACTGCCGCGTCGGCAAAAACGCCCGCATCGAACCCAACGGCCACAGCGAACAGGACTTTGATCACACTGATGTCTTAATTCGCGATGGAATTATCGTGGTGCCGAAGGGTACCGTGCTGGCGGATGGGTGGAAGCTGTAAAGTACCACTCATTTAATATGAACCATCAGAAAGGCAGTCCTTCGGGGCTGTCTTTTTTTATGGGGCAACTTGAATGTGTGCCTGTTTGTCTCTATGGTGAACCCATGTTTTGCTGTGTCGTATTTGATAAAGGGCCAGATTGATGAGAGTACTGACAACGGTTGCTGTGTTGCTGATCGGTTCACTTCCAGTTCAGGCAGAGTTTCCATCTAAAAAATATGAGATGGGTTTTGAGACGGTTACCGTCTTTGAATTTAAAAAAACGCTCCGTGAGGAAAATGCAAAGATTCCTGATTTTCCCCCGCGCACAGAGAGTGCGGTGATCGTGAAACTGGTCGAATCAAACTCGCGTGCTTCTCTGGCTGGTCTCAAAGAAAATGATCTGATCCGCGTGATTAATGGCAGCTATCTGCGGTCCCCCCGATCTGCAGATCAGAAACTGAGCATGATCACCCATCAGGATCAATTGAGTCTGGGAATCATCCGCCGTGTAGAGGATAAGTGGGAGCAGATTTCGATTACTCTGCCATCGATATCTGAAGAAGCAGCTCGCAAGCTGAAACTCAGAAAGGTCCCGAGCCTGGATGGTGCATTTTTGCCTTACTATCGCATCAGCCACAAGCACGCACCGGCAACCCGCTACGCTCCCAACAATTTTCAATTGTATTATACAGAGAGAGCGGGCCGCCCTGAGAAACTTTATTTGCGGATCGCGCAGTTACTTCCCGGTCACACCAGATCTGGTCCCTTTGTCGTGACGACCGCCGGCGGTCGCTTCGTTTTCCAATCTGAAGTAGTGCCACCCCATCAGCGGGGACTGTTCTTTGCCGGTTCTTTGCGCAGTCCTGAATGGGAACCGGTCAAAGTGGAAATATTACTGATTCAATCTGAGGACTGGCTCAACGAAAAACATCAGGAATTTCAACAGGCTGAAGCAGCGTACAAGCAGGAATTTCAGGGGTTTAAGTATGATCAGAGTCGTCGGGACAAAGCTTATCAGGAACTCAATCAACGGCGGTTGTCTCTGATCGCTGATATGGAGCGAATCAATCAGAAAATCCAGACAGCAGAAAGTAACCACCAGCGATTAGTGCAGCGAAAAGATCGGCTGGCGAATTCGCGAAATGTCCTGGTTCGAAATCAGTTCAGACTGTCTGATGAAGCACGCAAAGCAATCAAGTTACATTTTGCCAATTTAACTACCGAACAGAAAAAAATCGTCAGCCGTGCGTTTCAGTATGGAATCTCTCTTAATTTTAAAGAAGCAGAACTGATTCAATTAGAAGATACCAGTCTGGCAGAACAGGAAATCAGACGAAAGCGAGATAAGCAGGGCTGGCTCTGGGTAGATGCACCGCTGACGCCCGATCAAATTCCAATGCTCCGCGCGATGATCGCCGCCCCCAGCGCGACCGTCCATCACGAAAGCAGTCCGGAACAGAAATTCGAAGTGACTCCCGAACAGAAGGAGCGGATGCAAGTGGTGCTGGATGTGTACGAAGCTGAAAGAAATAAGTAAGGGATATTCCTTTTCAATAAAAAAATGAGAAGCCTTCACGGGCTGCTTTTTTTATTGAACTTTTTCAACAGTTCTGAATGCTTGAAATCAACTGCGTACCAGCAGGAACTCTCAATGGGTTCGGGGAGATCATTCCAGGCGACGATCATCTGGAATGTGTTTTCGCTGCCTTTCGCTAATTCGGGCAGCTCGATCGACACGCCTTTTTCACTGATTCCGACTGATTCGGGATACATCTGCTGATTTTCGGGCAATCGTGCATTGAGGCATTCTTCATCTTCAGTGCCAATCATCAGAATAGATCGATCGTTTTCCCAGGAGTGGGCATAGAGATGCTCTCCGCAGTCAATTGCATGATCGGTAAATTTATGTTCGAGCAGACGGCATTCGAATATCAGATTGTCAATCGGCTCATGGCAGTGAACCCTTAACAAAATGCCAATGCAACCTGCCACTGACATCCCAGGCGGTAGCGCGGGAGACAGCGGTATCGAATCAAGATGAATCGAAACGGCTTTCGTGACGCCGAACACGAAAAAATTGATTTCACCCAGCGGGGTGTCGATGGTGAGATATTGCATATTTATTCAAAGAAAATGCTTTATTAGAAATGGTTGAAAAGATCTAGCCGAGTCGTTTGAGTTATGATATTCGACTGGAGTTTGTTATTTTTCGGTTTATGATACTCTAACGATCCTGATTCAAAAAACTTCAAGCATAGGATGCCAGGATATTCTTCGTGGAAAACAAGTCGAATGCAATTTTATGAACAGCATTACGAGCGATATTGTTTGCGAGAATATATTGGAATGTGGTATCCGAATATTCCAGGAGCTGTTATTGATTGGTTTTTGATCAAGCTTAATTTAAAGCGACTGAATAGAAAACCATTTCCGGTGTTTCGCTCTATTCAGGATAATCTCATGGACCTGGATCAGGTGCCAGAGATTTATCAGTCTGAAATTCAGGCAGAACTCAACCTGTTATCCAGTTATGGTTTTGTACATCCAATTCTTACGGGGGTTATTTCAGGTTCCTGTATAAATGGTCTGACACTAATGGGGATTGGACTGCTTTCGCGACATCAGAAGGGAGATTCAGCAGTATCAGTGATCATTGATTTTCATGAAGGTCAGGTAACTCGGCGGCCTTATTTTATTTTTACATTTTATGACGACCTGCCCGGCGATGTCACATCCAGTAATGGTCGATTTATGTGTTATTCAGATCCCGGCGATGATATTGCATACTATCCGACAGTCAATTTTGAGGAACTGACGCAACTTCACTACCAGAAAATTATGTATTTGAAAAGAGCCTGTTTGATAATCAATGACAATGAGGAACTTATACAACTGTCTGATGAAAGACTTGTGAAAAGTATTGATCAACTCATCCATCGTGGGATTTTGAAGTATTCATTTTCTGAATAAGGGTTGCTTCTCCATGGAAGAATTCTCTTGATTAGTTGAAGACAGTCGAAACCAGTCATTTCTGCGAGAAGAATTATGAACGTTGACTCTCATCTGTTACGTCTGGTGCATCACATTCTGTTTCGCGAGTGGGATCCTTTAGGCGTCAATGCCGATGAAGCAGCAGCCAGAGAGTATTCCAGCTACATCGTCGGCATTCTCGGATTACTAAAGCGGGGAGCGGATGAACGGAAGCTGTTATTGCATCTGATTCAACTGCAGGAGACTGCGATGGGGATCAGCCCGCCAGATCCAGAACGGGATCGGATGATCGCCGTGCGACTGCTTGCTGCATATAAGATTGTCCAGAGGGGGATTCGACCGGCCCGCTCGGCGGAAGAGTTGCTGCAACGTTACCAGAAGGGAGAACGCGTTTTCAACGGGAGTCGAATTGAGACAGACGATCGAAAGATTTTGTCAGGATGCATGCTGGATGGCCTTGTACTCCGTAATGCTTATGTGAAACTTTCGTTTCAGGGAGCGTCACTACGAGGCGCTGATTTCTGGGATGCCGAGTTGAAGGAATCTGATTTTTCAAACGCAGATTTGCGGGGAGCCCAGTTTCACGGCAGTGTATTGGGTTTCACTTCTTTTCAGGACGCGCGTCTGGAAGGGGCGCAGTTTAACGAAGCCTGTTATCATTTGCGCATGCTGAAAACAGACGAGTTCCCTGACAGTTAATGAAATACACTTCACCAGAATCATCAGTCATATTCCACATGGACGTATTCGCCAACGAGTGAGTACCCTCGATAGGTATTGATTAGATTACGGGCTCGTTTCCCACGAATTTCATTGCTTCCCCGGTTTAATTCTCTACACTGAAACGCAACTCTTATATCTTTCTTTCTTCCGGGAGGCAGGGTGATGCGCTTAAGTCTGTTGCTGGTGGCGGGGATTTTCTGGGCTGGGGCGGCTGGTGGGATCGCTGCTGCAGAAGATGGCGGCGATGAACATCGCAAGTATTTCGATGAGACGCGGGCGACGACGCTGTTTGCCTTTGATGAGGTTTCGCTGCCGTTTTCGCAGAATCTGAAACTGGTGATGCGGTCGCCCGAGCGGCATCCGGCGAATCCGGTTGTCAAACGCGGGGGAGCCGGGGATCCGGATTCGTGGGCGGTGCAGTTTTATGGTTCGGTCATTCGCGTGGGTGACGTGTACCGGATGTGGTATGTGGCGGCGGGGGAGGATCGGCGGGATCGGAGCGTGCCTCGCTCGTCTCCGTGGCGGGTGGCTTATGCCGAGAGCCGCGATGGCGTGCACTGGACCAAACCGGACCTGGGGCTGGTAGAGTACGCGGGGAATCGAAAGAACAACCTCGTGCAGATCGAGCCGCACATGGGGATTCTGAACGTCAAGGTGCTCTACGAACCGGACGATCCCGATCCGGAGCAGCGGTATAAAATGGGAGCGCATGTCTGGTTCCCCAAAAACAAGGTGCGGTTGGGAACGCTGGCGACCTACGCGAGTGCCGACGGTCTGCGCTGGAAAACGCTGCATGCTGCGAAACCGGTTCAGGCCGAGCTGCAGGTGGAACAGATGCTGCTGCCTCCGTTACATTTTGAGCCGGTGGGTGGGCTGTATAAATGGGATGGCCTGTATTATGTGAACGGGCAGAACGCGATTGCCGCGTCGCGACCTTATCATGGTCGCGTGGTGCGGCAGTTTATTTCGCCCGACTTCAAAACCTGGTCGCAGGCGAGCACGGTGGGCTTTGTCCGCCCGCAACAACATACCCTGCTGGGACCGGGACGCAGCCGCGAGGGAGAACAGAATCACGAAGGGGTGAGCGTGTGGAACCGGGGGAATGTGCTGCTGGGTATCTCCGGGATCTGGCATGGGGAGAAGGAATGGAAAGATGTGACGATCGACCTGGGCTTTGTGGTCAGCAATGACGGCGTGCGGTTTCGTCAGCCCGCACATGAGTGGACGTTTCTGAAACGGGGGGCCGACGGCGAGTGGGACCAGGGGGGCTTATTGCAGGGACAGGGCTTTGAAAACATCGGCGCGCAGACTTTTGTGTATTACGGAGCCTGGGATCCGCGTCATTGGCAGGGTTCGCCGCCACGCGGGGGAGTGGGCATTGTCACGCTGCCCCGCGACCGGTTTGCGGACCTGCGGGTGGATGATACGACGACCGGTAAGGGTGACTACCAGATGCCGGTGACGAACAGCGAATTTCTGACCGCGGCGATTTCCCGAACAGGAGACGGGCCGCAGCAGTTTTTCATGAATGCAGAGGGGCTGGGACCCGAGGTACGGCTGAAGGTGGAACTGTTGAGTGCGAACGCGATCCCGCTGCCGGACTATTCAGGAGCGCAGGCAGCAGTCGTGACGACGAGCGGGTTTCAGACGCCGCTGGTGTGGCATGGTCAGACGGATGTCACAGGGCTGCCGGAACGGTATCGGCTGCGGGTGACGTTTGAAGGGGAACAGAAAACCGAGATCCGCTTCAGTGCGCTGTATGTCCGAGCGAAATGATTTTGGAAGTCGAACAAAAAAAACGTCCGACAAGGTTTGCACCTTATCGGACGCTCTCGCGAGGTTGCCTGCCTGCGTCGTTTTTTTAAGTTAAATGTTCCACTGTTACCGACGGCGTTTTTTGGGTGACATATCTAACACTTTTTCCAGGTCAGAAGAGGCAAAGACCTGGTCCAGCATTCCGAAATCGTCGCGGTCTTTTCCGGCATTTCGTTCGTCCGCTCTCTGCCGGTCTGGCCCTTGTGTCGGGCGATGATCGTTCTGGTGTGGTGGCTGCTCTCTGCCGGGAGGTCCATCATGCCTGGAGTCGCGTCGTACCATGTCCAGCACGTTGACATCAATGTCGACATCATCGGCCACCTGAATAGAATCATCAACGTTGGTATGCTGAATCACAATCCGTTCGACGCCGGTGAATTCCAGTTCCATGCCATTGACTTCAACCACATTCTCATTCACGACAATCGTATCGTTCTGTTTTGTGCCATTGATGATCAATGCGTCATCGCGTCCTTTGCCAGCTTCGACAATCATGCCGCCGGGTAGATCTGTCGGAGTGATGCCCCTGTAGCGGATTCGCAGTGAACCGGGGTCGGTACTCGTCAGCATCAGACGTTCCACGCTGTCCAAAGACTGGCTGCCGATGACCTGCCGCGTTCGGTTATCGACGACTTCGAGGATCCCCTTATTAAGGCGAACGGAGACATCAGTGGTACGGGTTTCAGCCAGATCGATTTGCATGACAGTCGGGGCAAAGAAGACGTTTTCCTGCAGCCCGGAGACATCCGAGTTGCGTTCGATGACGTCAGCGAGTGTTGTGCCGTTGATTTCGTCAAGTGCTTTACCGGAAAACACATTTTCGTACCAGAAGCGATCTCCATCGCGAAGTCGCTGGAACTGATCGATGATGATGAATGAGAAGGTCTCACCCATGCTCGATCCCGGCAGATGATCTTCGGCCAGTCCGCCGACCCACAGATCGATGTTGTCGACCGTGCCGTACAGCGTTTCGAGTCTGGCAGCGACATCGGGATCGGAAGTGATATCAGAGAAGTTTTCCACGGGGTCCAGTCCCAGCGCCACCCGTGTTGAGTTGTAATCCGCGAGTCCATGATCACGACCACGCTGAATATTCAGCGACGCCAGATCAAAGCCTCCGGCCCCCGGAGGGCCAAACAGGAAATTGCGTACATCGTCGACGACCTGGTTATCGATTTCCTGGGCGAGGTTCACGGTCAAACCACGTAACAGGGAATCGACGCCATTGTTTTCGACTTCGCTCGGGTTGAAGAAGGCGTTCAAGAGCGCGAGATTACCTTCGTCGGCGGTGTTGCCGTTTTCGTCAAGCCGCAATAGTTCTGACGACAGCATGGTGTGCCCAAAGCGATAGGCGGCGGTTGAGAATTCATTGGCGATACTCGGGTCGACGCTGGAATCGTACCCCTGGTATCTGCTGATGGCATCGGAACCGAATAATGCCGGGAGGAATTCATTGAAGGTGATTGCCTGTATTTCAGCAGACACGATCTGCCGCGCCTGTTGATACAGTTGTTCGTCGGTCAGACTTGGGTCTTCCAGCGCCAGTTCGGTTGCAATTCGATTATGCTCCCGCATCCAGATGGTCTGCATCGACGTCAATGCCGCGTTTTCGTTGGCGCGAATATCGCCTGCCAGAAAGAAACCGTCATCTCCATAGGGCAGCAGATCCCCATCGCTGGTCGCCAGTAGCCCTCCCTGAAATGTTCTCAAACTGGCGGCCCGCTCGGCATCCGAGCCGTAGATCACCGACCCATCGATGAAGGCGGTTATCTGATTGATCTGCTGACGGATGCCGTTTTCGTCTACCTCGTAGGTGGATCGATTCAAGCCGATCAGATCATCGCCGGAACCGTCGGGGTCGAAGTAAATATCGCCGGTCGGAACTTCGATGGGAAATGATTCCAGCGGATTGCCGTCTTCATCGAGCGCGGATTGGGTCAGGGTGATATCATGATCGATAAACTGGCCCCAGACCCAGAGGATGTCCGTCAGGTAACGGTCATTGGTCTGAGAAGTTTCTGCGGCAGCGATGACATTACTGATTTCGCGGGAACTCGGGCGATCTTCCCCGGCAGGTGTGTACTGGCCATCGCTGTAGTCAGCGTCAGCCAGCCGCAGCAGTTCGGTATTGGTACTGCCGTATTCCGGGTTGTCGATGTTGTTGCCGGTCCCGTCGATCGACGCGTACTCGGGAGTTGTATTCGATTGCAGGTCGGTGTCGTCAGCCATGTCTGTGGGGAGGGAATTCATGGCCGACAACAGTTGTCGATCTTCCAGGTGTTCAACGGCGGAAGAAGGAGATGCTTTATGGGATGCCTGACGGCGATGTGATTTTGGGAATAGCATGATGTGTTCTCCTGAAGCGTGCAGTCGCTGGCGCGCAGTCCTTTCGAACTGAGCGACGGAAGCCACCAGACGCGTGGTTGATTTTTGTAATGACGATGGCCCGCCCTACAAAAGAGTTGATCAACCGGACTACCCAAGACAGCGGGTAGTCCTTAGAGAGTCTCAATGATCTAAAACGGAAGCCACTCGCAGCAATCCACCGAATTCGACAGAAATATCTTCAGAAAATTCAAAATGATTGATGATCGAGCGGACGAATCGTAAGTTTTCTCTCCCCCAACAAAAAAACGCCCGACAAGGTTTGCACCTCATCGGACGTTCTCTCGGGGTTGCCAGCTTGCCTCATGCGGTGCCCGCTCCTTAGAAATTCGCAGTTGGCAGACGCGTCATCTGCACGGTTGCTTCAAGTTGGGGACCATCAATTGATTCGAGCAGTTCCATTTCCAGCACGCCACCGGATTCTGCGATGACCTGTCCGAAAGTGGTATCGTCGGTGATGACTACGCCGTTACACTTGGTGATGACCATACCAGGTTTCAGTCCGGTCAGATCGGCGGGAGAATCTGCTGCGACCGATTCGATACCGATGCCTTTACCGGGTAACATCAATCCTTTCATTCCCAGGTACCAGCGAACGTCTTCGACGATCTGACCGTTGGGAGCGACATAGTCACAGGTGGGGTACACGTAGTTGCAGTACTGGTAGTTGCCTGGACCATAGTTTTGCAGAGGCGTGCAGTAGTTATACCACCACCAGGAAAACCGGGGACGATGATTGTGCCAGTGATGACCGTGGTTTCCATTGTGATGGCCGCCGTTGTGGTGTCCACCAGCGTGGTGTCCGCCGTTATTCCCGCCGTGATGACCTCCACCGTTGTTACCATGTCCGGGATTTGGTTTTGGTGGACGTGGTTTGGGAGGTCCATTACCAACGGGAGGTCGTGGACGAGGTCGTGGTTTTGGTGTCCCGACTCCTGGTTTAGGACGAGGTTTAATTACGCCTGTACCTGGTTTGCCGTTTCCAATACCCGGATCAACAGGTTTAATTGAGGGTCGTGGTTTGGGGGCGCCATTACCGGGACGAGGCCGAATCCCACCACTACCTGGTCTGCCGTTTCCGATACCCGGATCGATGGGTTTGATCGAGGGCCGTGGCTTGGGAGTACCATTACCCGGTCGAGGCCGAATCCCGCTGGCAGGCTTGCCATTACCAATGCCTGTATCAATGGGTTTGAATGTCTGGCGTGGTCGAGGTGCCGAACTCGCTGTTTTGGGTCTGACGCTCATCTGGCGATGGTCGCGAGTGAAAGTGGTGTTGCCAGTCCGATGATCACGGGTATTACGCGTTGTCGGCGTACGATGATCGCGAAGTGTACGAGTGGAGGGTGTTCGGTTCATTGTGGTCGGGGTTTTGCGGACGTTGGAAAAGTTCCGGGTTGATCGCTGCGACGATTGCATTCTCGGAGCCCGGCTCTGCGTCCTGCCGCGAGAAAAATTACTGGATCGTGAAGAGCGGGAAAAGCTGGAACCGCCTGAATGTCCTGAGCGACTGGAGCCACCTGAGCGTCCGCGATTACCGGCTTCGACATCCAACAGGCTGGTGCTGAAGACCATGGTGATGATCATCAGGCTGAGTGCGATACGTTTCATTGTTCTGTCTCCTGAAATGTTTTGTTATTGTGAAGTGAATCTGTTTCACGTCTGATTCACAGTTGTGTGGCAGGTTGTCATCCCCCCTGCATGTACTACCAAGCGAGAGGTGCGGAAATGTGTTACAGGTTGTTTGAGAAAAAATCAGGAATGGCTGGAAACGCTCGTTTTTGGCGGGATTAGTTGCAAAGTGGGGCGCGGAGGGGGATACTGGAAGGGATGGCAACCGGCGTTGTATGGTTGCTGTCTGTCATTACTTACAACTTTTGAGAATGGCCCGCCATTCCACTCTGACATTCAATCGATGGGAAATTCGACTATGAAAAAGTGCTTGAATTATATTACGGTGGCTGTGGTGTTCAGCGTAACAGTCTCGCTGTCGGCGGCGGAAAAAGTTGCACCAGTGCGGATGGGCAGCGGGATCATGACCTTCGATACAGTGCCCGGCTGGGGATTTGACGAGCAGGGGCGTTCGGTCCTGGGACCAACCCACGGCGGCGTCGTGATTGATAAAGCGGGGAATATCTACACAAGTGCCAAAATTGGTGTGGTTGTCTTTGCACCTGATGGCAAAGTCGTGCGTCGTTTTCTGGGGGACGAATATTCCAACATCCATGACATGGAAATTCGCGAAGAAGCAGATGGCGAATTCATTTACGGGGCCCGCAATGCAAACGCGGAAGGCATCAAGTTCAACGCAGAGACTGGCGAGATGATCCTGAAAATGCCGTTCCCGAAAGAATCAGGGCTCGATCTGAAGAAGTTCGCTCCGACGGCGATTACCGTGGCTCCCAATGGTGACATCATTCTGTCGGACGGCTACGCCAGCAATTACATTTTCAAGTTCGACAAGAACGGCAAATACAAATCCCACTTCGGCAAGAAGGGGAACGGGTTGAAGGAATTCAATACCGCGCATGGCATGACACTGGATACGCGTTACGATCCCCCGCGTCTGCTGATCTGCGACCGCAATCATATGCCCAAAGGACGTCTGCTGCATTACGATCTGGATGGTAATTTCATCGAAGAAGTGATTACGGGACTGGGCATGCCGACGTCTGTTTCGATTCAGGGCGATTATGTTTCGGTTCCCGACCTGCATGGGCGACTGGTGATTCTGGACAAGACCAACACCATCGTGGCCGTTCTGGGAAACAATGAAGATCCTAAAACGCACCGTAATTTCAATGTGCCCCAGGATCAGTGGCGCGAAGGCATCTTCAGCGGCACCCATGGTTCCTACTGGGACAAAGATGGCAACCTGTACGTGCAGGACTGGAACGTATCCGGTCGTTTGATGAAGCTGGTGCGGGTTAAGTAACTCGGGACGAGAAATCAGCATGGACAGATCAGCCTGGATTGCGGGTGAGCTTGCCGAATGGCCCACAAAAACTGTGATGGCTCAACTTCTGCAGGAGGCTGGTCTGCGAGTGCATGTGGGACAGTATTCGATTCAGATCGGAATTGGTGGAGGAGCCGACTTTTCATTCCAAGAATATGGGGGTGATCCTGGTGATCCTGTCGTTTGTGCAGACGCTGACACCGCTGAAGAATTAATGCGCGCAGCGAAAATTGTTTCCGATGTTTTAGCGACTGTGAAGTTACGGCATCGATTTGAGATTTACGACCACCGTCCCGACATGGCTGGCTATCTTCATTATGACTGGCCGTTGATCCATGAGTGAAGACACTCCCCCGCAATGCCGTCGAACCGTGCTGGTCTTATTTGTTTTGTGTGGCGGGATCTGGTTCGCTGGCTGCGGAGGGCCAGAAGGGCTGCAACGTCGCGCTGTGACAGAACACGGGGCTGACTTCACTCATTACACTGGAATCGCCTGGCCTGCTGAGGCGCAGGTAGTTTCTGCCGGTGATATCTGGTTGGACTTTGAGGGAGACGGTGAATTCCATCTGGTATTTGACGTGGATCATGCGACGCTGGAACAATGGCTGGCAGAAACACCGCCGTGGGAGCAACAGAAATGGAAAGGTGGACCGGTCTCTAAGGACATCAGTTGGCGAGCTGGTTTTGGTATCAATGGGATGAGCGCTGACCCAGCCGGGGGAGGCCCCGATCACAAAATCAGCGAAGTCGAGTATCAGAGTGTGTTCGAGTCAAAGCAAACCTGGTATGTGGCTCAAGACCGTGGAACAGAATGGCAACATGGTCAGATTCTGATTCTGGATCCAGAGCACAATCGCGTGTGGTTTTCCCGTTGGGATTACTGAGTGACTTATTGTTTTCAATGGTGTTTCGGGAGTAAGAACATGGATTCAGAAACGCTCAAGTTATTGTTGTCAGGATGTCACTTGAATATGGAGGAGCGGAGTAAGCGCGGAATCTGGCCCCACCCTCCCCTGGCTTATTCGATGGTCAGAAATCAACTGATACAGTTAATTGAGAATCAGGCCTGGTTCCCTTCTGATTTGACTCAGAAAAGTGAGGGGGTCGTGATTGAAAACAGAGGCGCGACTTTTGTTTGTTACTCTTTAACATATAGTGCTTTTGGCCCAGGCATTGTCAGCGAAAAATCTCAGATCTTATTTAAAAGCGTAATTGAAGCTGCTGATTTTTATTTGAAGCACGAACTGCGACTTCCAGGTGATCTGGATGGCTGGAAAGTAATCTAAGATAAGTTCAGTCAGGTATGAATTATGACATGTTTGGGATGAGGACATAGGATCGTACAGAAAGTGGTAAAGTGATTCTGTCTCAAGTATGATCATAGGCAAGAAAATTCTGTTTTAAAATCAGTTCTTATTCTATTTAGATTCTGGTCTCCTGATAATATGTGCTCAATCATAAGGTGGAACTTGATGCGAAAAATGCATGGCTCGATTATTTATTTCACTACAGGTTTGCCATCGATTATGGCGATTTGTGGTTTCTGCTTTTGTCTGTTTACACAGACGCTCATTGCACAGACGGAGCCGACTGCCGTGGATGGCTGGGGGATCCGTAGACAACTGGAAGAACCGATCACTGAGGGAGTGATCTGGGTCCAGTGTCAGTTTGAACCCTCAAAAGACTGGGACAGCGGTGCGTTCTTTGATCTCAGGGGTGAGAAGTCGAACGATGTGATTGCACGGATTGCGGCGGAGCCTTATCAGCGCAAAGGTTCAGACGAGAAACAGATCCGCTGGCATTCGGCGTATGAGCGTCCCGAATGGCGTCTGTATACTTTCACTCCGTTTGAGTCCCGGCCTTATACCCTGACGATGCGGGCCGACCTGGATCGGAAGTCGTATGCCTGCTGGGTGGATCAGCAGACGCTGGGGGAAGATCTGCCATTGACGAGCAATGCTGCTGTCTCGCAGATTTACCTGGGGAATGCGGGCGAACCCGATGACGCGGCGCAGGGGAGGCAACTGGTTGTTTCAAAAAATGCGCCGAAGGGATTTGAATTCCCGCGCCTGCTGCCGGAAACAGAGGACGGGTTGATCTTTCGTTTTGCCGCCGTGGGAGATCCGCAGTTGGGATTCAGCGGCTTTGAGGTGGACAAAGCCCGCTTCGCGCTGGCCGTCGATCAAATCAATCGCTCGGGGGCCGAGTTATCGCTGATGCTGGGAGACATGGTGCATGTCAAAACCGATTTGAAAGCCTATGACGCGATGCTGGAACTGGTCAAGGGGTTCGCTGCGCCTTACCACTACGTGCGGGGCAACCATGAGATTCCGGAACTGTTTATCCGCTATTTTTATCGCGAGCTGCATTACTCGTTCGTACACAAAGGGGTGCGGTTTGTGGTGATTGACGCTGAAGGCAATCATGTGGGCATGAGCGACAGTCAGCTGGACTGGGTCGAGGCGGAGTTTCAGAAAGCGGAAAAAGCGGGTGAGGAAATTGTGATAGCATTGCATGTTTCTCCCTGGCAGAATAACGAACGGGGCCGGGGAAAATACAACCAGATCGGGGTCGGGCGTGACCGGTTGAGGGCGTTGATGAAACAGTACCAGGTGCTGCTCTGCCTGAGCGGGCACTATCATCGTCCGGTGTGGCACGGTCATGAAGAAGAGACACACTACCTGGTACTGGGAGGCACAGCGATGGTCAGTGCGGGGAGTTTCGGCTGGTGCAGTTTCGATGTTTATCCTGACCGGATTGTCATGCATCATAAGCCGCTGTTCTTTGGCTATGAACGGGCCGATGTCAAACAGTTACATTCTGCACAGGGCTGGTTGAACTATCAGGAGATCAAAGCACAGCATCCCTACACACAGCAGGGGCCCCTGACGATTCCCCGAAAGCGACCGGTTACCGGGAAATAATTGATTCCCGATGTGAACTGCCTGTTTGCTGACTGCAGAATGTACCGTGTGCCGAACTGGGGCGATCAGCGGTCGAACTGTCGCGACAGGGGTGTGAACGGTGTACGAAAGGGGGCCGAAAAGGTTTGAACATGGTCTGAAGTGTGTCGATCCGCAGTTTTAGTGACGGTGCACAAACTGAACTCAATCGGGTGGGTGATATCGAGTATAATCTGTCTCTGTAGCGTTGAATATTCTTCTATTGCTTATGAAATTCAATTTCCAGTGGACCAGAGGATGCATCATCAGATCTCGCTAAGTCGAGTAAAGGACAGTAAAAGCGGGGAAACAATCATTTGCCCCGCGCGCGACGCAGGTAAGGCATTCTGGCTCGATGCGAGAGTCTGTCAAGCTGATCATGGCGAACTGGTTTGGAATATTCCTGGTCGAATAGTGATGAAATCTGCAGCAACAGAAGTTGGTTCATTCCTGATTCGCGGCCCAGTAGACGCCGGTGGCGATCAGGGAGTGTGGGCCGTTTTTTGTTTCGGCGTGAGGGCTAAAGCAGATCACGCGACCAGAACCGAATTTGGAGCGGATGATGGCATGAGTGCCTGTCATTGCTTCTGCCGGGGCACCGTTGCGGGCAACTTCGGATTCAAAAGAGGCGAGGACTTCATAACCGGGGAGATCAGGTTGGTTGTCGGGGACGAGTAAGGGGCCGTTGGAATAATAGATGTTGTACTTTGATTTTGTGTTACTGAGGACTTCCTGGCCGGAAGGAGTTAATTGGATGGAGACCTGCGTTTGACCCCGTTTCCAGTGAGCACGATCCCAGACACGGGCGTTGATAATATCGAGCGACCAACTGTAATGCGAAGAAGCCAGATAAGCGCCAGCACAGATGCCGACGTAACCGCCTCCATTTTTCACGAACGTGCGGACTGCGGCACGGCCTTCCGGTTTGAGTGCTTTGGCCTGACCACTGCCACTGCCGCCCGGCATGACGACGACGTCGAAGTTCTTGAGCTGACCGTCTTGAATTTCTTCTGGAGAAATGATTGTGGACTGGAAGCCGTTTTCAGGAATCAGGAACCGCTGCAGATTTTCATGACCTTTAGAACCGGATTTGGGGAAATTAAAGATGGCGACGCGAACCGGTGTTTCCTCGTCTGCAATTACCGCGGATTGGAGAGATGAGCAAACTGATACGAATAATACGATCAACAGAAATTGTGAAACAGGTCGCATGAGAAGAGCCTTCAAGTTAAATAAGAATTCAGGGAATCACAATTGTTTTTTTGACAGGAGCAAACGCGGGTGGCGGAGGGGCCGGGAGTGTGATCGCCGCCTGTTTCATTTCGCGAAGTTCCTGCTGCATGGCGGTCATCGCGAGCTGTGCCATTTTCTGATGGAACCGGGTGACTGCTCCAGGCGAGTAGCCATGCTCCACGCGTGCCGCCTGGAATTTGCTGGTCAGCGAGAGGATCTTGTCTTCCACGGACCAGAGATCAGACCAGATGTCGGGCAGGTATTCGGTGTTGATGCCTTTTCCGTCGTCGGATTTACTCCAGGCACGCAGGGAGATCGCAATTTCGCCAAGCTCAGCTCCTTTGTCGTCCGCAAGCGGATCGGCGATTTCCTGCACTTCGACCCAGCAGGGGACGGCGATGGAAAAACTGGGATTACCCAGGATGGTCCACATCGTCGCCAGCCGAGGATCTTCCCCCGGTTTCACGCCTTGAAAGACGGCAGCGGAAACGGTGGTGGAGCGGCTGATGGTGTTGTCTGTTTTGATGACTGCCGGGAGTTTCTGTTTGACACCATTGACGGTGCCGGGCCAGGGAGTGCCTTTGGGGTCGGAAAGATCACGCGTCAGATTGCGAATGAGGTAATCGACGGTGATGCCTTTGTCTTTTTGCAGGTCGAGCCGGGAACAGGCCTGGGAATAGCGTTCTGCAGAATAGATCTTACCGAGTTGCTCTGGCGTGGGGTTGGCCGGAAAATCGCGGGCCGTGGTGGAGAAATTAGAACGGACAATGTAACCGTGGGGAGCGACCGCCGGATCGTTAGCATCGAACATCGTAAAGCTGGTGGGACCGGTTTCGAACAGGGCCGCGCCCCCCTGGGCATCGATGACGCCGAAATTGGCGGCGGTCTGGCGGCCGGTCTGATTGGTTTCTTCGAGCAGCTTTTTGAAGTCGGCGACTGTCTTACAGGTTTCCAGCGCCTGTTTCATCAGGCGACCATTTCCCGGTCCCGATTTTTTCCCTTTTGTGCCAAGGTCTTTGCTCAAGGAATTTTCGATACAGAAGCCAGCTTCGTTGACTCCCATGAAAATCGATTTCCGCGCGCCGGCATTGACGACCGCAGTCCCGCGCAGAGGACCTTTCGTAAGCAGAATAACTTCGTTGTGAATGTTCGAGGTATCGCGGTTTTTCCACAGCAGCGGTCGACCGTCGGCTGTTGCTTTGCCGCTGATGACGGCGGTGGTGCAGGCGGTTGCAGGTGTCGTGATCGATACTGTGATCAGGATCAGCAGCGTGCAGAGAAAAAACAGCCGGGAGTATTTCGCAGGCATCACTGGCGAATCCTTTGCAGGGGAAAGTCTTTAAATCACTTGAATTTCAGAAGTTAACTATCTGAACCGAATATTGTGTAGATCCGTTTTGAATCTCTCAAGTTCCTCGAGGCGGGTTCCGGTAAACTGCATCGAATCTTCATATTGTGCGAAAGTTCGGTCTGCAGGGGAATCAAAAAATCTCAGATTCAGGAAGGATGGTCAAAGAAAATCTATATCTGGCGGGGCATTTGTTTTATGCTGAATGATGATAAACAGCCAAGGGACGCTTTCCAATATTCCGGTGTATTCAGAAAGGGGACTCAGATGCAGGAAACACGCTATACCGAGAAGCAGATCATGCCGTTGCTTGTAGAGCATCTGGTAGATATGTATGGGTTGGATGATGATGAAGCACCGGATCCTGTTGCGGACATTGATCTCAGGATGGATCTGTATTTCAAAGAAATCAAGCTATGGAAAGAACTTCATTTATCAGATTTCATGTTTCGTATTGAAAGAGCCTTTCTCTTTGAATGCTCCCGGGATGAGTGGGAGCAACTGTTTGGTGTCGACCGTGATTATCAAACAGAAGACGAATGGATTGAGCATGTGGGTCAGTATTTAACTTTTAGAGCACTTGTTGAGTTTATTGCCGAGCGTGCTCCGTATATCTCATTTCAACCAGTGATGGTGATTGATCGTGAATGTGGTCCCGCTGGTGCGTTTTATGGGATGCTGGAGCTGTCGGAAAAGTTCTATCCGGCTGCCTGTCGATTAACACCCTCCACACGAATTCTGGATGTGTTTCGAGGAAGACAACTGGACGGTTTCTGGAGCGAACTGAAATGGCGGACTGATAACAGACTGACTGAGCTGAAATCTT
Organism: Gimesia algae; assembly: GCF_007746795.1. Lineage (NCBI taxonomy): Bacteria > Pseudomonadati > Planctomycetota > Planctomycetia > Planctomycetales > Planctomycetaceae > Gimesia > Gimesia algae. Next base: position 6,246,542 of record NZ_CP036343.1, on the reverse strand, counting down.
TCTGGTTTCTGATGGAAGGGTGTGGCTGTCTGGTGTTCTGGCCTGTTCTGTTGATCTCAGTGATCTTGTTTCTGGATGGCAATTATCTGTATCCCGTGTTAACCACTGCGGCAACCTATGCACTCTGGAAGGTCTTCTCGATTTGTAGTTATCGATCGAATCCCTTGCCGGCAGGTTTTGAAACGTTTCGCGATCTGGCGGTGTGGATTGCCGAACATGACAGTGAAGCAGTACCTCAACCTGCGGAAGGATGACCTCAATAACGATTCAGGGAGTCTTAATATGAAAGTAATCAAGGTCCTGCTGATCCTGATGTTTGCTTTCTGTTTTGTAACAGGAGTTACCGCGGAGGATCAACGGGTTCGTTTGACGATTGATCCCGAGCAGATTCCGGATCCTGCCTGGCGGCGGGAGTTCTTTGAGGGAACTTTACCGTTAAAGAATCGTCCCCAGATCATTTCGAGAAAGCAGGTGCAGGACGAGGTACATGTCGTTGTGAAAAATTCGGGGCAAACGTCTCTCGGCTATCGTTCTGCAGGACCGGATTCCATTCAGACATATCAGGAAATATTCAGGCGGGGGCTCTGGCGGAAAGCGAATTGGGACTGGTGTGGTACGGGGAAGGCTGATTATTCCATTCTGCCTGGTCAATCGGTTCAACTAACAGTTCGATTTTCTGATGAAGAAAGAGGAGAACGAATGCTGGGGAAGTTTATAGAAGTCGGGACAAATCGTTGTGGTTTGATCGTGCTGGCGGTGGAAGAATAAATGCTTAGCCAATCAAAGGTGGAAGCGAGTACGAGATCAGTCGAATGTGAAGGATCAGATCAGGGATTGTCTCACTTGAGCCGCGGCCTAGAATGTTTCTAACGTTTAAACATGGTTCCTGCAAAGTGATCGCGGGTTATTAAACTCTAATAAAGGATTCTGAAATGGGCTATGAGATTCAGGGGCAGGTGGCGTTGGTCACGGGAGCCAACCGCGGGATTGGGAAAGTGATTCTGGAAGGGTTGCTGAAAGAAGGGGCGGCCAAAGTGTATGCGGCTGTCCGGGATACTTCATCGGTGGCTGGATTGATCGACGAATATGGGGACAAGGTGGTACCTGTGGAATTTGATCTGACGAAGCCGGCCTTGATCAAAAATGCTGCGGAAGTGGCCAGTGATGTCTCGCTGGTGGTGAATAATGCAGGGGTTCTCAAGCCGACAACTGCTTTATCTGAAGACGCTGTTGAATCGCTGGAATTCGAGATGACTGCGAACGTGTATGGCCTGATGCGTGTTGCGCAGGCCTTCGCTCCCGTGCTGAAAGCCAATGGTGGCGGGGCGCTGGTGCAGTTGAATTCGGTCGCTTCACTGAAGAATTTTCCGCAGTTCACGACCTATTGTGCTTCCAAAGCCGCCTCTTATTCTGTGACACAGGCATTGAAAGACTTGTTAAAGGAACAGGGAACCCTGGTTGTCAGCGTGCATCCCGGCCCGATTGCGACTGACATGGGGCACGACGCCGGTTTTGATGAAATTGCAGAGTCCCCAGAGCTGGTCGCTGAGGGAATTGTGGCTGCTTTGAAAGCAGGTGAGTTCCATGTCTTCCCCGATTCGATGGCGAAGGATGTGGGAGCCGCTTATCACAGCTTCGCTGAAAATGTGATCGAAGCGGAGATGGCGGAAGGTTGAAAGCAGGAGAGACCGTTCCAGTTCAGAAAGGTCAAGAATTGAAATCAGAATCGGAAACTCTATCACTCGATATAAGGGCCATGATGTATCGTTACTGCTTTCTCCTGTTATTGCTCGTTGGCTGTAATTCTGCTCCACAAATTGATTATACCACGCTGACGGTCGATCAATTACGAAGCAGGTTGACCGACTCTGATCCCAATGTCCGCTGGCAGTCTGTATTTGAACTGGAACGCCGCGAGGGAGGAGGGATACAGGCTGTGAAAGAACTGACGGCCCTGCTGGATGATAAGAATGTGGAAGTGAGACGCGTGACTACCCAGGCATTCGCTGGGATTTTTATGGAGGCGAAGCCACCCTATTCGAAAGATCTAAAACAGGCAATTGTGGTGTTGAAGAATAATCAGGATGCTGATGAGGTGGTTCAGACCGGTGTGCGAATTGCACTGGGGATTGTGGAAGCAAAACAAAAATGAAACCTGGAATGACTTTCACAGGAGAGATTCGATGTGGCGGTTTTTGATTCCTTTTCTATTATCTGGCTCGAGTCTGCTGGCTGCAGAGCCCGTGTTTGATGCCATTGATTATGCTACTCCCGAGAAATATCTGACCGCTCCTGCCAGCCTGGGAGATCAGGCAAAGATCAAGGCGCAGGCGCTGACTTTGAAGGCAGACACAGATCAGAAAACGGTTTCCAATGTACTGGACTGGATGAATGCCAGTTTGAAGTATCAGGCTGATCTGGCATACCAGTGGCGCAACTATGATACGGTGATCGGGGATGGCTGCTATGGTGGCTGTGCTGATTATGCGATTGCCTGTGGTGTTCTGCTGAAAAGTGCCGGCATCCCGACCGTCTGGGTGAAGACGATGGATGTGCCCTGGATCTGGACTTTGAAACGAGGAGACGCGTTTCAGACCTGGTCGGGGCATGTGTTTCTGGAAGTATATCTCGACGGAAAATGGGTGCTGCTGGATCCGGGAGCAAAACGTGTCTATCTGAATTATTCCCCCGAGACGCGAATCCTGCCCGGCAATCGCTTCGCCTATCATAAAGGCAATGATCCCAAAACAATGATTATGTCTCTGCAGTGGGAGGCCTGGAAACAACAGACCGAAGCGTATTTTTCGAAACTGGATCCGAGGCTGCTGCCCGTTGATACTGTTGCCTCAGTCGTGCTGGGGAAAACCTGTTTTGTGATCGGGAATTCCCCTTACTATCAGAAACTAACGCAGCTGGCTCAACAAAAGGGGTTGACTGTAGCCAAATCGTTCAATACCGGCTACGACACCTATCTGCCGCTGGCGAAGGGGCACATCCTTTACATTGCGACACACGAAGGCCAGCCCACGGTTCCCATCGCGACACTGGAGAAGTATTTCCCTAACGCTGCAGCCGGGATTGAGCCGGGCCAGATCACGATCGAGGGGACACAGATTCTGTTTATCGAACTTCCCAGAGAGATTTCAATCAACGAGAAACGGAACCAGTTACAGCAGGAAAGGAAACAGCTTGAGCAGAGGAAGGCAAAGCTTCTCGCGAAGTAAGTCAGCAGCGATGGCTGTGACAGGGTTTCAATCCACACGGCCGGGTTGGCGGTTGTTTTTGCCTTTGCGTTTGGTGCCGGTATCGCCGAGGTCTTCGCGGGCTTGTTCACCCAGCGCGGTCAGGCGTTTGACGACATCGGGATGCTGGTTGGCGACGTTTTTACTTTCACTGACGTCATCTTCCAGGTTATAGAGGGCGAGGCCGGTTTTCTTCTGAATGTAGGGGCCGGGTGTACCGCCTGAACCGGGTTTGTCTTTCAGGCTGCGATAAGGATGGGGGAAATGCAGTTTCCATTTTCCACTGCGGACGGCGTTAAGATGGTCGCCCCAGTAGAAGTAGAGGACATCGTGGGGGGATTGGGCTCCCTGTTCGCCACTCATCAGCGGCCAGATATTTTTGCCATCGATGATCCGATCCGACGGAACTTTTCCGCCGGACAGATACGCGACAGTGGGGAGAATGTCGATGGTCATTGCCATCTGGTGACAGACGGAGCCCGCTGGAATCTGACCGGGCCAGGCCATGATACAGGGTTCGCGTTGTCCGCCATCCCAAGCGGTTCCTTTGCCTTCACGCAGCGGGAGTGCGGAGCCGGCGTGATCGCCGTAGGAGAGCCAGGGGCCGTTATCGGAGGTGAAGATCACCAGTGTATTTTCTTCGATGCCGTTCTCTTTCAGCGCCTGTCGAATCTGGCCGACCGACCAGTCGATTTCCATAATGACATCGCCGTAAAGCCCCTGTTCGGATTTACCTTTGAATTTATCGCTGACAAACAGGGGGACGTGTGGCATCGAGTGTGGCACATACAGGAAGAAAGGTTTGTCATGGTTTTTATTGATGAAGGAGACCGCACGCTCGGTGTACCAGGTAGTGAGCTGGGCCTGTTCTTTGCCGGTGACTTTGGGGTTGATGACGGTTTCGTTTTCAATCAGCGGGAGATCGGGGAAGCGTTTGCCTGCAGTGGGGTGGTAGGGCCACATATCGTTGGAGTAGGGGAGACCGAAGTATTCATCGAAGCCATGTCGGGTGGGAAGGAATTCGGGGAGGTGTCCCAGATGCCATTTACCGTAGATGGCGGTGGCGTAACCCTGGGGTTTGACGACTTCGGCGATGGTGGTTTCTTCAGCGTTGATGCCGATTTTGGATTGGGGGCCGAGTGCACCGCGGATACCAACACGATTGGGATAGCAGCCGGTGAGCAGCGCGACACGCGAAGCAGAACAGACGGCCTGCGCTGCATAGAAGTCGGTGAAGCGGACGCCTTCTTTTGCCATCTGGTCGAGGTTGGGTGTTTTGATATTGGGTGAGCCGAAGACGCCGACATCCTGGTAGCCTTGATCGTCGGTGAAGATGATGACGAAGTTGGGATGCTGACGGGCCGGTCGGGCGTCTGCCACGTTTGACAGCAGTGACAGGAATGCCAGGCAGATCACAAGAAAGCTGATACCAGGGAACCGTTTTTTAACGCGCTGCAAGGAACATCGTGTTTCAGTATCAGCCATGAAATTACCTTTCCGGAGAGCAATCGGGTTGTGACATGTTTGCAACCAGCTTACCGGAAAGGAGAACTCATTTTCAATGCTTGTGGAGATTACTCGCCGCGGAAGTGGGCATCCTGCACGGGAACGAGCTGTTCCAGGCAGGCGAGTAACACTCCGGCTGGTGAGCCGATAGCGTCGATGTGGGCGACGATTTCTTCAGGATAACAGCTGAGAACGAGCGCCGATTCTTCGCGGTAGATTTCAAAGCGGCGACGAATGACGGTTTCGTTTGCATCGTCGGCGCGGTTTTCGCGGATCGCGCGATGGCGGATACGGTGTATCATCTCTTCTTCATCACTACAGGTCAGGTGCAGAACTTTCAGAACATCAATGTGCTGTTCGAGGATGTTGGCCTGCTGGATATTCCGGGGAATTCCGTCAAGGATGAGAATGTCTTTGCGTGGTTTATACATCGAAAGGGTGGCGCGGGCATCGAGGCCCTGCTTCCAGATACGAATACTGAGGTCATCGGGAACGAGTTCGCCGCGAGAGCTGTATTTGTAAATTTCCTGACCTTCAGGCGATTCGATATCGATCGAGCGGAAAACATCGCCACTGGAAAGGTGAAAGAATCCGGGAATCTGGCCAAGGATTCGTCCCTGGGTTCCTTTACCAACGCCGGGAGCACCAAACAGCAGGACGGCTTTTCTACGTTCCGTCGCCATAGTTATGCCTCTATGTATCAAGATCGATCGCGGTTTCAGTAGCCACAGTGGTTACTGCTTTTTGTATCCAGACAGGTTGTCCGAATTCCGTTTATTACAATAACGATTCAGTAAATAATTCTCACCCTAGCGGGGTAGTTATTAATGAATGTAAATAAAAAACACTCCGAAAAACCAGATAGTTTTTCGGAGTGTTGTATTGATTTGCTGGTAACAGTTAGCGTGAGATCAGAGCCACAACCTGACCGACGTCAACGGGGAGGCTGACATCTTCCATGGTAGGAGCAGTGACAACAGTGGCTGCCAGTTCTTTTTTCTCAAGTGTGAGCCATGCACATCCGGGACGACCTGATTCAACCTGCTCTGCGTAGAGCTTTTTGAGATTAGGACGGTTACGAACGGTGATGACATCGCCGGGTTTGACCCAGATGGATGGTTTGTTGACAGTCTGACCGTTCAGCTGGAAGTGAGCGTGTACGATTCCCTGACGGGCCTGTGGACGAGTCTGGGCAAAGCCAGCCCGGCAGACAACGTTATCAAGACGGCGTTCGCAGAGAACCAGCAGGGCTTCCCCGGTGTTCCCTTTGATGCGACGCGCTTTGTCGAAGTAGCGACGCAGCTGACGTTCACGGAGACCGTAGTAGAATTTGATCTTCTGCTTTTCAATCAAAGCCAGACCGAAGTTAGATGCTTTGCGGCGGCGCTGTGACATTCCAGGGGGAAGGTTCCGCTGGTCCAATGCACGTGTTGCACCTGCGTCTTCAAAAACCAAAGCTCCCAGACGACGGTTAACCCGTCCTTTTGGTCCTGTGTAACGACCCATTCAGAGTTTCTCCCAGATTAATCACAAGCTGCCGAACACTTAACTTGTTGAACGGCAAAGAAATATACTTAAGGTCTGATCGAAGTAAACTATTTTTACATAATAGTTTACAATCAAATGCCAAGAGGATCAGACCAGTTTGAGCAGTCAGGGTCTTGAGTTACATAGCTTAACAGCGCGTAACACAACCTTTAAAGCGGTCCGCTGTTATCGCAAATTCGATAAGAATCGTCAACCAACTGGGCAGCAGGATCGGAAAAACTCAGAAAATATCAGCTAACAGAATGAGGAAATGGATCGAGGTACGCTGGAATACTGGTATGGAGTGGGTTCTTATGTACACTTTTTACTGCTAAAGACCTGCGGAATCGAAACCGAAGCACGAAATAGAGATGCCGGCTCTTCGGATTCCACTGCAATTCGGGGAAGGTCCCACTGATCGGGTTTTCCGAGTGGTGCAAAGCCGCCGTAGTAGCTGAAACCCCAGCGGAATCCGGCTTGAACCAGACAGTCCCGGGTGTGCTGGTTAAAGCAGTCTTTACCGCCGACCGGGTAGCTGAAGCTGGTGATTTCCTGTCCGATTTCTGTTTCAATCCGTTGTTTACAGTGTTCGATTTCAAACTGTTGTATCTCGGGAGAGTGCCGGGACAGAATGGGATGAGTGACGGTGTGGCCTCCGATGTCCATGCCGGCTTCGTTCATTTCGCGGATCATATCCCAGGTCATCCAGACGTGATCTGCGATCTCCTGCGGGCAGCGACCTGCGCCGGTTGCTTCGGACAGAAAGTTCAGAAAGTTGTCTGTCTGATCTCCGCTCAGTTTTTTAAAAGTACTCAACAGGACTTTAATCGATTGCTCACAGTCATCCGGATGTAGCGACAGGCAGTTGCCAGTCAACACGTTGGACTGAATCCGCTGCCGAGTTGCGCTGCGGACCATCCAGGCAATTTCATCCCACCAGGCCACTTTTCTGTCATCGAGAAAACCGGTTGTCAGGAAAAACGTCGCGGGGGCGTTGTACGATTTAATAATGGGAAACGCCCATTCATAATTATCAAGGTAACCATCGTCGAACGTAACGAGAACATACCGTCCCCGTGGCTGATTCCAGATATGATCCAGATCACGGATGCGGATCATATCGAAATTTAGACTGAGAAATCGAATCTGCTTTTCAAAATCTGCTGCGGACGCACTCCATAGGTCATGGTCAAACACGGAATTGTTTATATCACCAACGCGGTGATAATTTAACACCAACAGACCATTCCAGACGGAGGCATTGCGGGCAAGCAGATTCATTCCGGTCCAGTCGAGCGCTTTGGCCAGCAGTTCTTTTTTACTCACGGAGCAGGTTCCTTTCAGGTGATTTCTAATCTGGCGATACACATTCATTTTTCAAATGTATCTCAGATGGATTCAATCAGCTGTGGCGGCAGATGCAGGTAGTGGCCTGCTTTGCGTTTAGATTCGATGTCGCCATAAACCAGGGCAACCTGTTCGGCTGGCAGACCAGTGCCCGCGGCAACTTCTTCTGCGGTATAACCGTGATTCAGGCCGTACAGGCAGCAGTCGAGTTTGTCGTAGGAAACAGCGAAGAAAAACTCTTCCTGGGACTGTTCCAGAGAGTAGGTGTCTGTTGTCGGCGGACGCATCCGAATCACTTCCGGTACTTCAAGATACTCGGCGAGTTGGTATACCTGAGTTTTATATAGATGGGCGATTGGTTTCAGATCAGCTGCGCCATCGCCGTTTTTGACGAAGAAGCCCTGATCATATTCGAGACGATTGGGAGTGCCGGGAACGGCGTAGTTTAAACGGTCGGCGTGATAATATTCCATCATCTTGCGACAGCGCTGTTTAAAGTTTGTCGCAGCGACAATCGTCTGGTAGGCAGAGAGGGGCAGACGTTTCTTGATGAATTCTCCTTCGGGTGTCTGAACGACAACCGAAAAGACCCGGTATCCACCTTCCTTGAGCAGGTTGGGCAGAACGATTTTGGATTTCCAGTGTGGTTCGTATTCCGGGATTACCTGTTTAATGGCGACGTCGCGGCGTTCATAACAGCCGGCGCCCTGCAGCATGGGAGAGATGTTCTCCACGATGGCTTCTACATTGAAATGATCTGCCAGTAACTGACCATAGGTTAAACTTTCGTCCTTGGTATCGTGTTCGGGCATCATGATTCCCAGCACCCGATCTGCACCGAAAGCCCGCACGCAGAGCGCTGTCACGACACTGCTGTCGATGCCTCCGGAGAGCCCCAGGACAGCCCCCTTTTTTCGCATGGTTTTACGAACCGTTTCCTGCATCCAGCTGACAATACGATCTGTTTCCGCTGCGTAGTCAAGGTTCAGTAGTTCGGGTTTGAAGGTTCTGGTTTGTATAATCATTGTCGTTTCATCCTCATGAGTTGTGCTGATCGCGTAAGAGCGAATCTGAGTTTTCGTGTTGGCTTGGAGGTCTGTTTCAGGAAAGAACCAGCTGTTTCTTATCAATTTTCCCATTGGGGGATTTTGGCAGTTCGTCCCGGAATTCGACCTTCTGGGGTACCATGAAATCCTCAAGGTGTTTGCGACAGTAAGCGAGTACTTCTTTTTCTGTCAGTTCCTGTTCAGGCATCACTGTTACGACGGCACGAATGGACTGACCGAGTATCGGGTCGGGATCACCCACGATGGCCACTTCGGAAATCGCCGGATGTGCGAACAGAACATTTTCGACTTCTTTGGGGCTGACTTTCTCGCCCCGGCTTTTAATAATGTCATCACGTCGACCGACAAAGTACAGGTAACCTTCCGTGTCCATACGGAACAAGTCGCCGGTATAGAGATACATTTCACCTGGCAGTTCACCTGGTTTTAATCGTTCCGCTGTGAGTTCCGGTGCTTCCCAGTACCCGAGCATGACGTTGGCGCCCCGAACAACCAGTTCGCCAGTCTGTTCAGCAGGCAGGAGGTGCCCTGCGTCATCGACAATAAAGACTTCTGAGTCAGGCATGGCGATTCCGACTGATCCGGTTCTGATATCTACCTGATTCAGGGGGAGATAGGAAACGCGTTTGCATTCCGTCAGGCCATACATCGAGAAAATCTGAACGTGTGGCAGACGTTTGCGGAAAGTGAGAATGTGTTCTGTGGGTAAGGCGGCTCCCGTGTTAGTAATGTAACGCAGTTTGGAAAAATCGTACTTCGAGAGATCCATCTTGAGTAGAATCGCTGACATGGTCGGCACCAGTGGAAAACCAGTGACCTGTTCGTCGATAATTTTCTGCAACACTGCATGGGGATACGTGAATGATTTTTCGAGAACCAGAGTCGCTCCCACCCGGAAAGCCATCAGTAACTGGTACAGGCCGTAATCGAATGAGAGCGGCAGGACATTTAAAATAATGTCGGATGGCTCATTCATCAGATAGGTGGTGATCGAGCGGGCAGCCGAGGTCATGTTTAAGTGAGTGAGCATGACTCCTTTGGGATTTCCAGTCGAGCCTGATGTGTAGACCAGGGCAGCCAGATCGATGCTGATGGTTTTAATTGTCGGCGGTGTGAGCTGGCTTGCATATTCGCTCTGCAACTGATCCCATGATTCAAATCGCAGAAGTTGCCATTCCGTACTTTCCGGCTGATCGCATTTTGAACCGGTTGCAATGACGGTTTTCAAATGAGGCAGCAGGGCCGCGTGTTCCAGTATCAGATTCTGTTTTTTGTCCGGAATGATCAGCGCCGTGGCTCTGCAGTTATTCAAGACATAGGTCAGTTTATCAATCTTTGTGGTGGGGTTGACCATGACAAAGACGCCACCCGCTTTCAAGACCGCAAAGATCGCGACGGTTGCTTCCAGTGAATTATCCAGATGGATGGCAACACGATCACCCCGCTGCAGTCCCCGCTGGAGCAGTGCCTGTGCCAGACGATTACTTTGCAGCTCAAGTTCCTGATAGGTATAGCGCTGTTGATCAATGATCAAAGCCACCTTGTCCGGATACTCGCGCGCACTGTTTTCTAAAAATGATTGCAGCAACAAAGGTCTGCTCCTCAGTATTTAAGATTTAAGCTAATTCTTTGAGTTTGGATTCAATAAAGGTAATCAGTCGATCAATGGAGTCCAGGTTTTCCGGAACCAGTTCGTCATCATCTACTGCGACGTCGTAGTGATCTTCAATGAAAGCCACCAGTTCCAGAACGCCTGTAGAGTCGATGATGCCGGTTTCCAGGAACGAGTCATCATTGTGAAGTGAAGCAGGGTCTTCGCCGAACAGGAAATTTTCTGCGACAAAGTTTCGTACATCATTTTGGATCGAGTTCATTTTGCTACCTTTGAAATTATCGTTGTTGAGTAAATCTAAAGCGTGTTTGAATCAGGCAAGTGTTGTTGCGCTGGCCGTTGTATTCTGGTTTGTTGACACGGTTTTGCCTTGGATCATCTGCTCGACGAGCAATTGAGTAGAAAGGATTCCCACCAGGGCCATGTTGTCACGTGTGCCAATCGCACGTCCCTGTTCAATCTTTTTGACAAGTCGCTGGACTGCCTCTGGCTGGAACAAGCCATTTTCCTGAAGTTTCTCAGCGGACAATAAGTGGTTTACGTATTCAAAGCGGGGTGATTGTTTTTGTGTATCAATAAAGCTGTGCGCATCGGGGGCGCGGTAAGGTTGCTTGGGGCGTTTGCGGATACTGTCGGGAATCAGATCTCGCATAGCATGTTTCAGTAGAAATTTCTCATTCAGGCCGTTCATTTTGAATCGGACAGGGATGCGAGCTGCGAACTCCACAACCCGATAATCCAGGAACGGGAATCGTCCTTCAATCGAATTACCCATCGCCATGCGGTCTCCCTGTGAGGAGAGAATGTAGCCCGGCATCAGATTGACTGATTCCAGGTATTGAGCCTGACAGAACGAAGGCCATTCAGAGAACTGTCGGGGGAGTTGACTTTCAAAGTCTGCCAGCGGATCCTGGTGAGCGAGTTGCTGTTTCACGTCTGCGCTGAAGAAATTTTTCAGTTTCGATGTCAAATCCCAGCGTGGCAAATGAGAGAAAAACGGGCTGTCGATTTCCTCCTGACGGATTTTGAAAAACGCCTTGAGATAGGCGGGAGACTGTGCCTGCAGATTTTTCATGTAAGGATAGAGTCGTTTCAGCAACAGCGGTCTGATTGCGGAATCGGGTTGACGGCTCCAGAAGCGGCGGATTTTGGTTTCCTTAAAGATGTCGTATCCGCCCAGTACTTCATCTGCACCTTCGCCAGTCATCACCACTTTGAACTGACTGTCCCGGACAAGTTTTGACAGCAGGTACATGGGAGCGGGGGCTGTACGCAGAACAGGTTTTTCAGTGTGTTGAATGACAGTAGGGAAGATGCGGCCGATATCTTCATAAGAGCAGCAGACCGTCTGATGATCAGTTCCCAGTTCACGGATCATCTCCTGCTGATAGCTGCTTTCGTCGTAATCTTTATCGTTGAAGTTTACCGAAAAAGTATTCAGGGGGGCGTTCGTATAATTTCGAATGATGGCTGCGGTCACAGAAGAATCGAGTCCACCACTGAGGTAGGCACCGACGGACACATCGGCACGTAATCGCAGTTGAGTAGCATTGATCAACAGATCGCGTAATTCTTCTGCCCAGTCATCAAGTGAGCGGCTGTCTTCGTTCGGCTGGTAGTCGAGATGCCAGTATTGCCAGATTTTAATCTGGCCATCTTTCACAATCATCGAGTGTGCAGGAGGCAGTTCATTGACGCCCGCAAAAAATGTTCGGGGAGGCAGTGGTGACCAGAACGTAAACAGCTCATTTAAGGCAGTCAGATCCACTTCCCGTTTGACATCAGGTAATGCAAATAAAGCTTTGACTTCAGAGGCGAAGCTCATTTGCCCCGGGGTTTGTGTGTAAACCAGCGGGCGGATCCCCATTCGATCGCGGGAGAGGAAGACTTCTTTTCGTTTACGGTCATGAATGGCAAACGCCCATTGCCCGTTAAAGTGCTGGACACACTCGGGTCCATATTCCACATACATGTGCAGAATGACTTCGGTATCAGAATGTGTGCGAAACTCATAACCTTTGCTTTTGAGCTGAGCGCGTAATTCGATGTGGTTAAATATCTCGCCATTGAAAGTAACTGTCAGCAGGCCATCGGGTGTCTGCATGGGCTGCAGTCCCCCGGCGAGATCCACAATACTTAATCGACTGTGTGCGAAACCAACAGGACCACACGTTGAGATCCCTGAGGCATCGGGTCCCCGATGGTTCAGGGTTTCAATCATGGCCTGTAATTCTGACTGTTTGACCGGAGCCTGGTCAGAGCGAATGATACCCGCGATTCCACACATAGATGAGCCAGTACGATAAAGAGAAAGATCAAATCTGTAACACGTAAGTAGAGACGATTACAGAAGAAATCTAGGTCACGCTGATATCAAGTCAAACAGGAAGTTGTTGAACGTCGCGTTGTTCACAAAAATGAACCGTTCAACTCGCCTTGGGATGCATAATCAATAGGGATGGTATAATCGGCCCCCGGGAATCGGAGAAGCCGTTTGACTCTTTGATTTTGAATACTATGCTTAGTTTGCACATTGCATTTCGGGCTGCATTTTCAAACAGACACATCAGACTCATCTGAAAATCCTGATCTCAGATGATCTTCTCATTATAAAATCAGTGCAGATAATTGATTGCGAACCGAATATGTCAGCGAATGATTCCGAATCTGTAGCAGTGAATTCCAAATCTGAAAACAATGGCTCAGGAAAATCGAGTCGCACTGCTTCCAATGCAGTCAATACAGAAGAACTGCTCGCTTCACTCAGTATGCTGAATCTCAATTCACATGAAGATTCCAGCGAGGCAGAGTCAGAAATCCAATCAAAAAACAGTGTTGTTGCTGCGCACTTGCCCCTGGCAAAGGGAGTGAGTGAACCCATGCGTGTCATTGGAAAAGATCAGCATCTCAGCCAGTTGTTCAACCGGGTTCAGTCCCTGCTGAAAGGGGACAGTGAAGAGGCAGAAGGACAATTTGTTCCGCATTGTCCGGAAACGCTGGAAGAGACCGGTTTAACGCAGGATGAAATTGAACGTCTGATCCTGAAGTATCTGCTCGCCAAAGGAACACAGACCGGGCGTCAGATCTGTTCACAGATCAAACTTCCATTTGGTATCGTGGATACCATTCTGAAGCGGGCCAAGCAGGATCAACTGGTCGCATTTGGTGGAACAGCCGAAATGGGCGACTACGAGTTTACGATTACAGAGCTGGGTCGCGAGAGAGCCCGTCGTTACACGCAGGAGTGTACCTACTTTGGTTCTGCTCCGGTGAGCTTTAAGGATTATCTGAAGGCAATGGAAGTACAGAGCATTGCCAAGCAGGAAGCCACAGAAGCTGATTTGAAAGCGGCATTTTCGGATTTGATAATCAATCCAAAGATGCTGGATCGTCTGGGGCCAGCCGTAAATTCAGGCCGCGGTATGTTTTTGTTCGGCGAAGCTGGGAATGGTAAAACCAGTATTGCCGAGCGGATCACGAAAGCCTTCGGATCGACGATCTGGATTCCCCGTTGCCTGGGAATTGATGGAGATATTATCCGAATCTTCGATCCCGGATTACATGAAGAGGTCTTTCAGGAGGATCATTCAGAAGGACTGTTTGATTTATCAGGCATCGACCCGCGCTGGGTACAGATTGTACGTCCCACCGTGATTGCCGGTGGTGAGTTAACCATGAAAGAGTTGGAAATCACTCAAAATCCACAGACGAAAATCTGTGAGGCACCACTGCAACTGAAAAGTAACTGCGGGACGTTTGTGATTGACGACTTCGGACGCCAGCGCATGCCCGTAGACGAACTGCTGAATCGCTGGATTGTACCTCTGGAAAAACGGTATGACTTTCTGAATCTGCCCAGTGGTAAGAAAATTCAGGTTCCCTTTGACCAGTTGATTATCTTTTCGACAAATCTGGAACCAAAAGATCTGGTGGACGCTGCGTTCCTGCGCCGGATTCCCTACAAGATTGAAGCCCTCGACCCTTCCGAAGAAGAATTTCGGTCTCTCTTCGAATTGATGGCACCGATGATGGGTTTTCAGTTTGACGAACAGGCGTTTGAGTATCTGGTCGATACACATTACAAGGCCGTCAATCGGCCGTTTCGCGCCTGTCAGCCTCGCGACCTGCTACTGCAGGTCAAGAACTTCTGTGTCTACAAAGAAGTCCCGCGAAAGCTGACGCCAGCCGCTTTTGATTTTGCAGTCGAAAACTATTTTTCGGTGATGTGAAATCGCCTGTATGCTGCCCGCTCAGGCAGGCCATTCTGAATCACAGGAGTGACAGCGGAATCCGACGACTGTCGCTGTACCGGGAATCAGACGATTTTTCTGGTTCAGTAGACCATCCCGCAGTTCCAGCTTTTCGACAGCCGAACTGCCGCAATCGTTGCATTGCTGATTCAGGAAAATAGTACGGGCGCGTTTCAGAACCCAGTCTTCCTGTTTGCGGCTGTGAGATTTCTTCACATTTGCTCGCTGAAACGGCAGAATCGTCGGTGTAGTTTCTTCCAGAGAGACGACAGGCTCGGTCTGGGGTTCATCCGGGTAATAGACTTTTAAAATGCTCATCCATGAGCTCCTTGCGTTCAGTCCCTTGATTAAATATTCCAGTCATCCGAACGGGAATGTTTCCGGGGTAGGCTTCGTATCTCTGATGGAACAGGAAGGGTTCGATGAAGCATACGAAGAGGGAAGCAGGATAAAATTCTCTCATTAAGTTGGCAAGAGGTTTTAACTGAAAGGTACCAATATTGTAAAAAATTCCTGCTGCAAATCAACTAGATATGTGAAAATGGGAAGTGCTAGAGGTATGGCGATAATATTCAGATAGCAGGTGTTAAGAGAATGCTGTATGATTTTTCCTGTCGATTCGTTAAAAATCATTCCGCTCCAGCACTGGTTAGAGTCATGAAACACACAGGTTACTTCAGGAGTTGTTCCCATCAATAAGTCAAAGTTGATCAAATTGCTACTTGGTGTGATTGTCACAATCACCTGCCTGGTGGCAGCAGTCTGGGGAATTGACTTTGCGCAGATCTCCACGAGTTTCAGACATGCCAATTACTGGACACTTCCTTTGATGCTGGCGTTGCTGTTTCTGTTTTTCTGGATGAAAGCATTGCGATGGCAAATGCTGCTGGAACCCATCAAAAAACTGAGCGTATCCCAGGTCACGCCGGCAATGATGATTGGCTTTATGGGAAATAACATCCTGCCTGCTCACCTTGGTGAATTTTTGCGCGTCTATGTTTTGAGCCGTCAGTTTGAAATTCCGAAAACGACGGTCCTGTCCACCTTGGTGCTGGAACGGTTATTCGATGTGATTGCCATTCTCGTTTATCTGGGAATCGGGATCTATTTTGCCCCGAACCTCCCAGAAAAATATCATTCGATCAGTCTCTTTGTCGCTTTAGGGATTGTAGTCATGATCATTGCGGTGGCTGCCTATCTTCTCTGGACCGAAGCAGTGATTCGTCTGTTTAGCAGTATTTTCAGTTATCTCCCTTTTCTACCGGAAAAACTGACCCATCTAGTGCTGGAGATGATGAGGGCCGGGGCACTGGGAATGGCATCACTGAAGAGCAAGAGACTTTGCTTCGGGATCATCTGGACATCATTCGCGCAATGGCTTTTCAATGGAATCAGTGTTTATATAGCACTCTGGAGCTTTAATATTCATGTCTCACCCCTGGCTGCCTTTGTTGTGCTGGGAGTTACTGCATTCGGGGTTATCGTCCCCTCAACACCTGGCTTTTTCGGAGTCGTTCAGCTTTGCTTTTCCGTGAGTTTAGAGGCATTCGGCGTTTCAAATGCAGATGCATTTTCTGCTTCAATTTACTATCAGCTCTCGCAGTATTTTCCGGTAACTCTAATCGGCTTGTATTATTCGAACCGGGAAGGATTGAAATTCAGCGAAGCAGAGCGGGAGGCCGAAAATGAGCTGGAAGAACTGGAGGGGGGGGAGCATGAGGTGGAGGCGGTTAGGGAAAGCGGTTGAAAGCAGGCTCAGGGAGCCAAAGCTGCTTTCTTACCCAGTGTGGTCTGCTTCAGATTTGCCACACCCTGTTCCGTAATCAGCAGGTCTTCCAACCGATTCCCTTTCAGTTCTGAGTCGATCACTTCCACCTGTGAGGTTCCGTTGACTGCCAGGCCACAGCGCCCGTTCCCGGTACAGGTGACCTTCTTCAGGATGATATTCTTACAGCGGTCATGAACATTAATGCCGTCGATGCGAAAATTTTCAAACGTCACATCCGATATCTGAACCCCCTCTACATCGATCAGTGACAGACCAACGGACATACCAGCAAGGGAAAATGCTTCCCTGGGAGGGAGCTGATTTTTCAATTCGCGGTAATAAATTGCTCCTTTATGAACAGCCCAGCTTCCAGGCGGAATGTCGGTCAACTTGACTTCCTCGTCTGTTTCAGGACGATATTCCGGCAGGGTTTTTCCCTCCAGGTAAAGATTAAAGTATCCCTTTCTGAATGGAGTGACCTTCCACAGGCCGTTCTTTAATGATCTCCAGCCATCCTGGGGGACAGGGATGGCACCGCTGATCGTGGCGCCATTGCCTAGAATCGTAAACTTCTCCTGGCCGCTGCTACTGAAGCGTTTCCCTGAGAGAGTGAACGATTCATGGTAGGGCATGTCGTTATTGATCAGGATGATTTTGTCACCGGGCCGCGCGTACTCCAGTGCTCTTTTGATTGATTTTACCGGGCCGTTTTTGCCGGAAACAATTTTGGGAGAGATACCGTTCAGCGCATTGTTTCCTGCCCGATTATCGACATAGATCACACCGCATTCAGCCGAGTGTGCCAGGCAGAGCAGACAGAGAAAGCAGAGTAACCCGGTCTGGAAATCCACAAAACGAAGTGCGTTTCGCATGGTTGGCGGCTTCCTGTCTGATTCAGTATTTTGAGAGTATCTCTATGCATGAGAGCTTCTATTTCTCTCAGCAGAAAAAACCCCGGTTGAAAACCGGGGTTTGTGAGCTAAATCAATTTAAAAACTGTTAACGTTCGCTTACCGGAATGACAGGGCGTTCTTCATAGCCGATATAGTTGGCTTTGGGACGGATGATTTTATTCCCATCCAATTGTTCCAGGATATGAGCACACCAGCCAGCGATGCGACTGGCCGCAAAAATGCAGGTAAACAGGTCACCCGGGATCCCCATATAATGCTGGAGACTGGCTGAGTAAAAGTCGACATTGCAGTTTCGCTTGATTTCTTCGTAGACGAGT
Source organism: Gimesia algae (assembly GCF_007746795.1). Classification (NCBI taxonomy): domain Bacteria; kingdom Pseudomonadati; phylum Planctomycetota; class Planctomycetia; order Planctomycetales; family Planctomycetaceae; genus Gimesia; species Gimesia algae. The sequence goes on along the minus strand of NZ_CP036343.1, from coordinate 6,228,992 downwards.
TTTTCCATCTCAATGGACATCTCATACCACTTGGGTTCGCCGGTCTCCTCTCCCAGTCGCCGTGAAAGTTCTTTCAAGTGCTTTGCACGTGGATCTTCCACCTGATAAACGGCATGTCCGAAGCCCATAAATTTGCCCTTGGCCTCGCGGACTTTTTTCACGTAGGGTGCTACATTTTCGACCGAACCGATTTCGAAGAGTGTTTTCAGGACTTCTGTGTTCGCTCCCCCATGCAGTTTCCCCTTCAGTGCGCCGATGGCACCTGTGATGGCGGAATAAATATCAGGCAGAGTCGCGATGATGACACGACCGGTAAACGTACTGGCGTTCAATCCGTGTTCTGCATGTAGTGTGAGGATGAGATCCATGGCACGGGTTGCATCTTCACTTGGTTTCTCGCCATTGATCATATACATGAAGTTGCCGGAATGGCACAGTTCGGGATCGGGATCAACGGGCTCGAGTCCCTGGCGAATGCGGTGAATAGCCGCCACGATGGTCGGAATCTGGGAAATCAGTTTGATCGAGATCTGCAGTCGATTCTCAAACGTCTCAATTTCCGCGTTGGGGTCATAGACACCTGCCAGTGATGTGATCGATCTCAGCAGTGCCATCGGCGGTGCTGAAACGGGGAGCCTTTTCAGGGTCTCAATCAGTTCCGCGGGAATGCTGCGGTACTCTTTAAGCTCAGCCTGATAGGCTGCGAGTTGAGTGGCGGTAGGAAGTTCTCCATTTAATAACAGAAAAGAAACTTCCTCAAAAGTCGCATTCTCTGCCAGATCGTCGATGTTATATCCACGATACAGCAGCTTTCCAATGGTTCCATTTACTAAACAGATAGAACTGTCAGCTGCAATAATCCCTTTTAACCCTTTGACAGCTTCGCTCGATGTTTTCTCTACGTCTTCTGCGCTCATTTGAACTGGTTCCACTTTCTCAACTACAGCCAATAAATTCCAGCAAGGTTAAGGATCACGCACCAGGGGCTCTGGTGAGACAGTAATCGCCGCCCGACTTTAATTAAACAAACTATGGAAAACTCGTGTCCTCCCAGTATATCAAGCCTTATCATAAGTTCAATCAAGCGAATTTGTTTCCAGAGGTGTCTTCAGAAATCGTCTTGCGCTGAGCTTACTTTTCGGAATAACTTCACTATTTGTTCAGGATCTGTTTGAAATCAGGGGATTGACTATTCAACCAGGGGTGTGAAAATGTATGTAGAGAATCAGGTTACATCCTGTTTCCCAATATAGAGTGCTTTCATAATAAAGATTGACGCGAATTTCAGTTTGACTGACTTGAGCTGATTTTGGGTTTTTGCTGTTTTTCAGGTAAGGGGGAAACTTTTTTGCACACGTAAGTGGTTATCTGATAACGTTGTAGAGGTTTTTTAATTATTTTTAAATCGGCGTTGTGGATTTCCGTAGACGTTATGAAAAGTTGTGGTAGGATGGGGCTATATGAGCTGGAGGCTTATTAGCTTTTTTCAGGTTCTCGGGAGAAGTAAGGATGTCTTGGGAGAGAACCCTCTTGATTAATTTTGTTGGCGAATCGGATGCTCCGACGAAGCGCATCAAAGCGTATTTGAGCAACTTAGTTTTTCAGATGCTCTACGCAATACCCAACTTACCTCTAGTGATCAACTTGTGCTTCGGGTCCAGCTTAAGCTTGGCTCCAGGCAGAGGGAACGATTCGGCAGCAGGTACAAATAACACCAGTGTGTTTTGGAGTTTTTTGCGATGAATTCATAGCTCTATCGCTATAGGTATTGGTGGGCGATGAGTAGAGTGGCAGTAATAAAGTATTGAGTCGACATAGTTGAAAACATTGGAAAAGTATAGTGAAAAGATCAATTTTGACGCCTGCTGATCACACTGTCCTTTTATTCTCATAAACAGAAACGCCGTGGTTACACACGGACGTGTGGCCGTAATTTTTTTGATAATACAAATTAAGGGAGTGACCCGTGCACCGTTTCGATGCAAATCTGAACTCACTATTTCAGGAAGCGGAAAAACAAGGTTTTTTAACATTTCAACAGGTTCATACGTTCCTCCCAGACGAAGGAGGCGATCCCGCGCTGATTGAATATATTGTCGTGGGACTGGAAGAGCGGGGCCTTGATCTCATTGATGATCCGAATGCGGATATTGATGATGAGGAAGTAGCCACCGTCGATAAATCAACCAACACCCATTCAGATGTGGCACAAGGGAGCGATGAAGATTCAGATGATGCTTCTTCTTCCATTGTGGAACCGGAAACCTCACTCTCATCACGTGATCCCATTCGCATGTATCTGAGCCAGATGGGTAATATTCCACTATTGAGTCGCTCGCGCGAAATCTTTCTGGCCAAGAAAATTGAAATCACTCGTAAGCGATTTCGGCGCACTGTTCTGGAGTCTGATTTCGCACTCAAGATTGCCATCGACACTCTGGAAAAAGTGTTTGCTGGCGAGCTTCCTTTTGAGCGGACCTTACGGACCTCTGATACGGAAGATGCGACCAAAGACCAGATTATGGGACGGATGCCTTTTAACATCACGACCTTAAAGGCGCTCCTCCAGAAAAACTTTGATGATTTTGAACTCGTTCAGTCAGGTGAACTCGGTAAAGTTGAACAGCGTGAAGTTCAAAAACGGATGATGATTCGTCGTCAGAAAATGGCAACCCTCTGTGAAGAACTCTGTCTGCGTACGCAACGTCTGCAACCCGTACTGAAGCGTATTCATCAGATCGCCGGTCGGATGCGGGAAGTTCAGGAACAGCTTGATGATTATAAGCAACTGCGTCACAAGGCCACCGATCACCGCCTGCTGGAACGCGAGTTGTCTGAGTTGACCATCATGGTGGTTGAAACTTCTGAAGACTTTCAGACACGTTCACGAGAAATCAAACGTCGTTTTGATGACTGGACCGAAGCCAAGCAGCAGCTTTCTGGCGGAAACCTGCGGCTGGTCGTCTCGATTGCTAAAAAATACAGAAATCGTGGCTTAAGCTTTCTGGACCTGATTCAGGAAGGAAATGCCGGCCTGATGCGTGGTGTGGAAAAATATGAATATCGCCGCGGTTATAAGTTTTCGACTTATGCTACCTGGTGGATTCGTCAGGCCATTACCCGCGCTGTCGCCGACCATGCCCGCACCATCCGTATTCCCGTGCACATGTTCCAGAGCATTTCCACTCTGAAAGCACGCAGCGAACAGATTCGTCAGGAAACCGGTCGTGAACCCACCATGGAAGAACTGGCAGATTCTGTCGGTCTGGGTGTGGAAGAGACCGAACGGATCATGAAGACCTGGAAACATCCCATCAGCCTGGATACGCCGGTTGGCGAAAGTGAAGACAGCAGCTTCGGTGATTTCCTGGAAGATGGACATGAATCCTCTCCCGCAGATGCAGCGATGCGTGAAATGCTGAAAGACAAAATTGAGCATGTTCTCAAGAGCCTGACGTATCGCGAGCGTGAAATTATCCGTCTGCGATATGGCTTAGGTGATGGCTACAGTTATACATTGGAAGAAACTGGTCGTATCTTCAAAGTAACCCGCGAGCGAATTCGTCAGATTGAATCCAAGGCTTTGCGAAAATTACAGCACCAGACCCGCAGTGCACACCTGCGAGGTTTCGTCGATGCTATCTTCCCGAATAAGGAAGATGAGGAAAACGAAGGTGAAGAGGGCGTGCAGTCAGATCAGGAGTCTTCCACCATGGTGGGGGCGCTGGAGTAGGTCCTTAATTCTTACCATATTGCACCAGATTCAAGGCGGTTTGCTGTTTTCACGAACAACAAGCCGCCTTTGACTTTTCTATTTCGTTCAATTCGAATAGTTTATACCCAGCTGGAGTGAGATTCGTGTCTGCGTTACCGGTCCGTCAACAGGTTCGACTGATGTGAGAATGTGCCGCACGCTTCTGATCTCCCCCGAATTCGGCCTGGATCGAACCGGAATCAGCAACAGCCTGAGACCAGGTTGACTGTAGCGTCTCCAGGGGTGTTTAGCACGAGTACAAAATTAGCGAAGGGCGCGATAGTTCAAAGGGATGCGCCCTGGATTGAATGTTCTGGTAACGTCAATCTTCCTGGATTTCATCATATTTACGGAGTACTACACATGGGTCTTTTTGAAGGCAAAAAAGGTCTGGTTTTGGGCATCGCAAATGACCATTCAATTGCATGGGCCATCACCGAAAAACTTTATGACGAAGGCGCTGAAATTGCTTTCACTCACCTTCCCGATAAAGATCCCGAGCGTCCCCGCATGGAGCGTCGCCTGCGAAAACTGGTCGAGCCCAAGGGCGCCAAAATCATGATTCCCTGTGATGTAACGAAAGACGAAGACCTGGATAAGGTTTTTGAAACCGTTAAAGCGGAATATGGGGAAATCGATTTCGTGTTGCACTCGATCGCCTATGCCCCGATGGATGACCTGAAAGGCCCCGTTTATAATGTGAGCCGTGATGGTTTCAAGCTCTCCATGGAAATCAGCGTCTACAGTCTGCTGGCGGTCGCCAATCGCGCCAAAGATATTTTGAAGCCAGGTGGCAGCATTCTGACGTTAAGTTATCTCGGCGGAGAAAAAGTAATTCCCGGTTACAATGTAATGGGAATCTGCAAGTCGGCTCTGGAGAACTCGGTGATGTATCTGGCGAACGAACTGGGACCACAGGGCATTCGCGTCAATAGCCTGAGTGCTGGACCGTTGAAGACACTCAGTTCCTCGGCTGTCGGTGAATTCGATCTGATGATGAAACTATATCAGACGATGTCGCCACTTCGCAAAAATATCACACCGGACGATGTCGGCAAAGCAGGTATGTACCTGCTCAGTGATCTGTCCAGCGGTGTCTCCGGTGAAAATCATCACGTGGATTCCGGCTATCATGTTATGGCGGCTCCGCCGATTGAGCTCCAGCAGGAGCAGGCTCAGTCTTAATAGCGACTTCGAGCCCACTCTTCGAATCAAGCCGCTTGTTGAACATAACCGTTACAACAGGTGGCTTTTTTTACGTCTGCTCTTCCAGAAATCCGGGTTGGTTGTAATCGGAATCTTGAGAAAATATTGCCTCACGAGGATATATTTCCCGTTTTGCTCAGTCGATTGCCTCATATTGAATGCTCTCTGCACAACTCCCTTTTTGCTAACGATTACGATATCGGGAAAAAATCTGCCGGTTTCGCAGGTTTTCGTGATCCGATCAGCGAATTTCCCGTTCTTATAGCTGCAAGTCGCTTTTCAAGGTTCATACTTGATGAACCGTACATCTTGAATTGTTTCTTAAACGCAGCTTGAGCAAATTGAGTCGCTTGTAACCTCTCCGTTTTTTCCATCACCCCGGAGTCCGGGAGTATTCGGTGCCTGAAATTATCAAAGCCAGTCTGGAATGGCCCACACTGCCGGTAACCATCCTGTTGGGGATTTGCCTGCTGTACTGGATCAGTGTCATTCTGGGGGTCATGGAATTAGATTTTTTAGATTTTGATCTGGATTTTGAAATCGGTACAGAAGGTACTTCTTTTCTTGATTTTGGGTTTATCGGTTTACGTTTTTTGAATATCGGTGAAGTACCGGTCATGCTCTGGTTGAGTATTTTTTCACTGTGTATGTGGATGCTCTCAATCAACTTCGATTCCAAAGTAGAGATCCACACATGGCTGGATTATCTGCCATTAGTGATCAGAAACGCTGGAATCAGTCTGGTAGTGACCAAGCTGGTAACCCAGCCATTTAAAGGATATTTTCAATTCACTCCTCCTAATCAGATCGAGACCTTGCTGGGAAAATCGTGTGTCGTTACCAGCACCACGGTGACTGACCGCTTCGGCCAGGGAGAGCTGGAAACGGAGGGAGCGCCATTGAAACTTCATATACGTGCGGAAGACGAAACGATCCAGAAGGGAGATCTGGTTCGCCTCGCAGACTATAACTTGGAAAAACAGGTTTTTTACGTCGTAAAAATTAACCAGGAGTCATAAAATCATGTCCATTTCGGCGTTTCAATTTCCCGCAGCATTTCTGTTGGGAGTCGACTTTCTCAGTGAGTCAGTGATTGTCGCGGGGCTCCTCATTGGAGTAATCGTAGTCGGGTTTTTTATTGCAGTTTCCCGCTTTTACCGCAAAGTAGGCCCGGAAGAAGCTCTGGTCCGCACGGGTGTGGGTAATTTAAAGGTGGCCAACGGAGAAGGGATCTTTGTGATCCCGATTCTGCATCGAGCTGATCAGATGGATCTGTCGGTCAAACGAATTGAAATTGCTCGAAAAGGGGAAGTTGGCTTAATCTGCCGCGACAATATCCGCGCGGATATCGAAGTGGCATTCTTTGTTCGCGTCAATAATACAGCAAGCGATATTCGCAATGTGGCCCAGTCACTGGGTTGTAAAAGAGCATCCAGCCGCGATGCACTGATTGAGCTATTCGACGCCAAGTTTTCCGAAGCTTTGAAGACCGTCGGGAAGCATTTCGACTTCGTCGAACTGTATAACGAACGGGATAAGTTCAAAGAAGAGATTCTGAAGATCATCGGGACCGACCTGAACGGCTACGTACTGGACGACTGTGCCATTGATTACCTGGAGCAGACGCCTCTGGAAAAATTAAGTCCGACTAACATTCTCGACGCAGAGGGGATCAAGAAGATCACTGACCTGACGGCACGCGAGCATGTACTGTCGAACCATATTACTCGGGAAAAAGAGAAGACAATCAAGAAACAGGATGTGGAAGCCCAGGAAACCATTCTGGAACTGGAACGTCAGCGTGTCGAAGCAGTCGAAAAACAGACCCGGGAGATCGCTTCATTAACGGCTCGTGAACATGCAGAAGCACGACGAGTGGAACACGAAGAACGTCTGAAAGCAGAAACGGCCCGCATTCGTACCGATGAAGAGCTGGCCATCGCGGAAGAGAATAAGCTGCGTCAGGTGATTGTTGCCGAAAAGAGCAAACAGCGCACCGAGGCTGTGGAAAAAGAACGGGTCGAAAAAGATCGACTGTTGGAAGTCACCGAGCGTTCCCGCGTTGTCGGCCTGGCTGAAATCGACAAAGATAAAGCCATTGAAGTTGAAAAACGCAATATCCAGGAAGTGATTCGCGAACGTGTGATCGTAGAACGGGCCGTCGTTGAAGAGGAAGAACGGATCAAGGATACTCACGAATTTGCGACTGCAGATCGTCTGAAGCAAGTCACTGTCACCAAGGCGGAGATGGAAGCCCAGGAAAATCTGGTCAAAGAAGTCAAAGCTGCAGAAGCTAAGAAGTCGTCCGCCGAACTGCTGGCCGAAAAAATTGTGATTGAGGCCGAGGCAGACAAAACCGCGACGGAAAAGAAATCGGATGCCATTAAAGTCATGGCAGAAGCCAAGACGGCCGATGGTGCTGCAATCGGTTTGGCGGATGCCCAGGTGATGATTGCCAAGGCGACTGCGACCGAGAAAACAGGTCAGGCCGAAGCCAACGTCATGATCGCCAAAGCCGAAGCCACCGAAAAGACCGGAACGGCAGAAGCCAACGTCATGCAGCTCAAATACAGCTCGGAAGCGACTGGTATTGTAGACAAAGCCAAAGCAATGAAACTCTTTGATGGTGTGGGACGTGATCACGAAGAATTCAAGATTCGACTCAACAAAGACAAGGAAATCGAATTGGCAGCCATCGCTGCTCAGCAGGAAATCGCAGAGGCCCAGGCTGGAATCGTTGGAGAAGCCTTGAAATCAGCTCGCATCGATATTGTGGGTGGCGAAACGACATTCTTCGATAAGATCGTGGATTCAATTAAGAGTGGTAAATCAATCGATCGCTTTGTCCACAACAGTGAAACTCTAACTGACATAAAGAATACATTCTTTAACGGTAACCCCGACTACTTTGAAGATCAGCTCCAGACCTTTATTTCCCGGTTTGGCATGTCTTTCGAAGATGTCAAGAATCTCTCGATTGCCGCCCTGATTTCTCAGATGCTGGTCCAGGCGGAAGGAGAAGAAGATCGGTCGACTCTGAATCGTCTGCTCGCGACCGTGAAAAACCTCGGGATTGCAGATAAAAAAGTGTCTTCCTTCCTGAAGGCCAAGGTTGAAAAGTAGTCAGAAGACTTACTTGATCCCACACGTCATTCACTCGGCTGTCTCTCTTCGAAAATAAACGTTCTGGAGAGAACGCCGATTGAAGTCGGTTCTTTCGTCTGCAAAAATAATCAGTAAAGAGTTTTCCGGGAAATAAATTCCAATGGCCGATTCGAAAAATGATTCAGATGAGACTGCAGAGGGTAATGCTGATGTCATTTCCCTGGAAAGCAGTACCTACGAAATTATTCAAAATCGACTCAAAGGTCATGGGAAAGAACTACAGGCCCGCCTGGGGAAACTGAATGAACTTCGTAAAGAAGTATTTGGTTCGATCGAAACCCGGTTAGTCGGCAGTGATCGGATTACAACCGAGCACAACTGTATTCCTCGCGACATGCTGGCAGTCGGGAATCGTTTCCTGTTTGGCTATAATGTCAATTTTGGTCTGAAGACTGAGATCAACCTTAGCGATGTGTTCGCCGTCTATGAATTCAAGGAGGGCACCTATCATGCGTTGCCCCTTGATCTGATTCGAAACCCCGCGTTCGAAAAAGACTTTAAAGACATCTACCGCTATTATAAAAAAGCGACTTTCGCAAAGTTTTTTGCCAAAGGCCCTTTTTTGTATATGCTGTTCAAGGTGGGGGATGGTCCGAAGGATTTTAAATCTTTCAAGTGGGCACTCCAGAACGACAAGCTGGTTTACATTGATAACCGCAGTGACCACGAAGTTCAATATCCCGCGCAGCAGGAGTTTCAATGGACGCGCACTCATCGCGATCTGCATTACGGGGGTCTGCATCCCCACATCTCGATTGATGATCGATTATTCGTTGAAACTGTAGGCGGCGATCTGACCATCAAAATTGAGAACAATACTGAAATCGGCGAAGGAATTTATTCAGAGCCGGTCGACGATCCTGATCAGATTCTGGATGATGCCGAAATCTTCTATGCTGTGATCGGTTCTCTGATTTTGCTGAAAATTCGACCGTATAAAGAAACAAAGTATCGCTATTTCATCTACAACGAAAAGCTTCAGAAAGCGCAGCGCCTTGATTCCATTCAAGATGCCTGTATCCTGCTTCCCGATGATCATGGGCTCGTGTTCTCAAATGGTTATTATTTGCAAAACGGCGAATCGAAAACCTTCGAAACCGATCTACAGGATATGCTCTATCAGGAGCGAATCGCATCCCCCAATGGTGAAGACTATCTCTATGTGTTTTACCAGCCCGAGCAGGGAGCCTATGTCCTGCTGCAGTATAATCTGATCGAACAAAAGCTCGACACCCCGATGATTTGCCACGGGTTTACCCGTTTCGAAGGGGGAGAGCTGATCTGTTTTTCGGGTCAGGAAGAACCGCAAAAACATCATACGCTACAACTCTGGAACACACCCTATATCAGCGATTCGTTTCAGGTACCCCATAAGCAGGATTCTTACCTCAATAAAATCGGGAATAAAGATATCGTGCGTGGCATGGCGGAATGTCACGAGTTGCTGGGATTGATTAATCGTAAAGATGCCTACGAAAATCTGTATCTAGATCTGGTAAAAGTCACCAGCGATGTCCTCGATTCCTACTTCTGGATTAATCAGAAGGATACCTTCGCGCTGGGTGAGGTCGTACTCGAGATCAAACGCGCTGCAGAAGCTGCTGTTACAGAGTACGAAAAAGTATTGCAGTTACGTCAGAACACGAAACAGAAAACGGCTGAAGTTGAAAAGCTCACAATAAAAACTTTAACCGATATCGATCATCGTCGCTTTGACAAAATCGATGACTTCGTACAGAGCCTGGCCAGTTTGAGGAGCCTGCGCGGCGATGTGATTTCACTCCGTGATTTACGGTATGTTGATCAGGGCCTGGTCGACAAGTTGGAAAAAAGTGTCAGTGAGAAGAACGAGAAGCTGGCAACTCGCTGCGTTTCTTTCCTGATGCGGGAAGACGCACTGAAACCGTATGCTGATCGAATTGTGGCTGCGACCGGGCAGATCGAGACAGTCGAGAAAGTTGCTGACGCGCGGAAGGTTGAGGAAGAGATCGAAGCCAGTTCGAAAGAGCTGGAAATGCTGATTGAGATTGTCAGTAATCTGAAAGTCGAAGATACCACTCAACGCACCGCGATTATTGATAATATTTCCACGAATTTTTCTAAAATCAACCAGTCCCGTGCTGCCCTCAAACGTCGCATTAAAGAGCTGATGTCGGTCGAAGGTGTGGCCGAATTCAATGCACAGATGAAGCTGCTGAACCAGGGCGTGGTGAACTATCTTGATGTCTGTGATTCACCCGAAAAGTGTGATGACTTTCTCACTAAGCTGATGATTCAGGTTGAGGAACTGGAAGGTCGTTTTGCTGAGTTCGATGAGTTTGTCGAGCAGTTGACCGAAAAACGGGAAGAAATCTACGCGGCTTTTGAATCACGCAAACTGGCAATTATAGAAAGTCGCAACAAGCGGGCGAATTCGCTGGCAAAATCAGCCGATCGCATTCTGACAGGTATTCGCAGTCGCGCTGAGCAACTGAAGACGATCAATGAGATCAATGGCTATTTTGCTTCGGATCTGATGATTGACAAGGTACGCGACATCGTGCGCCAACTGGGTGAGCTGCAGGATACCGTCAAAGTGGACGATATTCAGGGCCGCCTGAAAAGTATTCGCGAAGATACCGTTCGGCAGTTGAAAGACAAGCAGGAACTGTTTGTCGACGGCGAGAATATTATCAGGCTGGGGAGCCGCCAATTTACGGTGAATCGCCAGACTCTCGATTTAACCACGGTTTTTCGTGATGACAGCCTGCAGTTGCATTTGACGGGTACCAATTTCTTTGAAGAGATTGACGACGAACGACTGCTGGCAACCAGGGAAGTCTGGGGGCAGGAAGTGGTCTCTGAAAACCGGGACGTATACCGGGTTGAATATTTAACCTACTGTCTGCTGAAGTCGCTTGAAGCCGATCCGGATCAGTCCCTGCTTGCTCTGTCAAAACAATCGGATGAAGAACTGCTGGCGTACATTCAGAAGTTCATGGGACCGCGCTACAGTGAAGGTTATATTAAGGGAGTTCATGATCAGGATGCACTGCTACTCTTGAAATCTCTATTGAAAATCAAACCAGCATTAGGGCTACTGCGTTATCAGTCGGCTGCCCGGGCACTGGCAGGATTATACTGGAACTATTTTTGCGATCCGGAAATTAAGACTTTATTTGCGACCAAGTTAACCGGGTTTGGTAGTGTAATGCAGGTTTTTCCACGAACCGGCCAGCAGCAGTATTATATCAACGAACTCAGGCAGCAGCTTTCCCAGTTTGTATTGCAGATTTCCTGTCTGGATCAGGCACTGGTTTCTGAGGCAGCCGAGTACCTGTTTCAGGAACTGGTACATGGATCTACGTTCGTCATCAGCAAACGAGCAGCCGATCTGTATCAGGATTTTGAGAAATATCTGAAACATAATAACGCAGCCAAACAATTCAAAGACAGTCTGGTTGCCACGCATGAAAATCCAGCGAACTGGTTTTTGCTGTCACGTGACTGGGTGCAGGCTTATCTCGATCATCTCGGTTCTGAAGAAGACTTCGATTATCTGGATGAGGTAGCATTATTGTTGCTCAATGGAAAACTGGATCGAAGTCGTCTGATTGATGCGACTGTGACCCAGCAGATACCAGGCCTGTCAGGGGCGCATGCGCGAATTCAGAATGGTGAATATCATTTGCACTTCAATCGTTATATGAAGCGGCTGGCTGAATTTCAGTCTGTGAATGTGCCGCGGTTTGAATCGTATCTGTCTCTTAAGAAAGAGATCGTCGACCGGTCGCGTGATGCCATGCGGCTGGATGAATTTCGACCACGTGTGCTCACCTCATTTGTCCGGAATCGACTGCTGGACGAAGTTTATCTGCCCGTCATCGGGGACAATCTGGCCAAGCAGATGGGGGAAGCAGGCGAGAATAAACGGACCGACCGGATGGGCCTCTTGATGCTCGTCTCCCCCCCGGGTTACGGTAAAACCACACTGATGGAATACATTGCCAATCGCCTGGGGATCATTTTTATGAAGATCAACGGGCCCGCACTGGGGCATCAGGTGACTTCGCTCGACCCGGCTGCGGCCCCGAATGCCAGCGCGCGGGAAGAGGTCAAGAAATTAAACCTGTCGCTCGAGATGGGTGATAATGTCATGATCTATCTGGATGATATTCAGCACTGTAATCCAGAATTCCTGCAGAAATTTATTTCGCTCTGCGATGCCCAGCGAAAAATTGAAGGTGTCTACAAGGGAGAAACGCGAACTTACGATTTACGCGGGCGCAAGGTTGCTGTCGTGATGGCGGGAAACCCGTACACCGAGAGTGGCGAAAAGTTTCAGATCCCGGACATGCTTTCGAACCGTGCAGATATCTATAACCTGGGTGAAGTAATTGGCGAGCATGCAGATGCCTTCGAAATGAGTTACCTGGAAAACTGCATTACTTCGAATCCCGTGCTCAATCAACTCTCTTCGCGCAGCCAGAAAGATATCTATGCGATCATTCAGATGGCCGAGGATGGGGCCGGTGAACGGGGTGATCTGGAAGGCAACTACTCGGTGGAAGAACTCAACGAGATGGTTTCCACCATGAAAAAACTGATTCGCGTGCGCGATGTGATTTTGAGTGTGAATCGTGAATACATCCGCTCGGCTGCCCAGTCGGACGATTACCGTACAGAACCGGCGTTCAAGCTGCAGGGCTCATACCGCAACATGAACCGCATCGCCGAAAAAGTAGTTGCGGTCATGAATGAGAAAGAACTGGAGACATTGATTGTTTCCAACTACGAAAATGATGTCCAGACATTAACTTCGGATGCCGAAGCCAACCTGTTGAAGTTCAAGGAACTGATGGGCATCTTGTCCGAGGACGAGCTGGAACGCTGGAATACGATCAAAAAGTCATTCCGGAAAAATCAGCAGCTTAAAAGTGTCGGCGGTGAAGATCGCATGGCGCAGGCGATTCTGCAGCTTGCGAATGTTGGCGAAGGCCTGCAGGATATTCGCGAAAGTATGAATGACGGCATCGGTCGACTCACAGCAGAGAAGGAATCGAATCTGGATCTGCATGCCAAAGATTTTGCGGAACGTTTCCAGCATCTGGCAGAGAGTCTACACGCGATTCAGGCTGCATTGACGACCGGAACTAAAGATGTGACTACAATGTTCGAGCAGTCTATCAGAACGCGCTCGGCACAGCACGGGCCTACTCACGGGGGAGAAGCATCCGCTTCTACGCCCGATGACAGAATAACGGTCGTGAATAAAATTCCGCGTTCTCTTTTGAATGTACTGGAAACACAGTTCGATCTGATGCAAGGCTGGATGCAGCCGCTCGTCACCTCTTCCCATGCAAACCAGGCCGAGTTCAAAGAGCTGAAGGAACTGGTGGAACGCTGCCTCAAGGATTACAACGCGCTGATCAATCGCGTCGATGACGAATAAACCCGCACGGTCTGTCTATCAGAACATCTTGTGACATGGTTTTGTTGTTTTGTCATCATCGCTGAAAAATACATTCGCTAAGCATGCTGTTGCGGTTAACGACGGTCGAACTTAAGGCTGATCGGAGTTGCTCCTGTTCTCGAATTGATCGCAGCGACCTCTTGAATGACCGCAGTGGAGAACATATTCGTATCGCCCGAATCCGTTGGCACCTGAATTCTATTACAACTGCACTCTCACAGGATTGGCGGGCTGTTCAGACGCCGTGAATTCTGGATATTAGACTGTGTGCAGTTTAACAGCAGCTTATTCAGGATCATTTGATCGAGCCTGTTAGATCAAGAGATGCTCTGGTTAAATCCGATTAAGGCTGTTGATAAAGTCAATCACAGCAGATTTTTACAGAGAGGATTGCGAATATAACAGGAGACATGTTCATGAATTATAAGAAGCGAGAAAGCTCATCATTTCCTGGCTCTTTAAAATGTAAAAGTCATCAGAATGCTTTAATTAATAAAAAATGTGAACCGATCGATGAGTTGGGTTGACGATACGCATGGATATGTGTATCTAGGTATACTGTTTGCCTTGTTGAGTATCTCTCGTTCTGGTTTAGTAATAAAGGGTCAAGTAGATGCTGAATTCGACTACCTTTGTATTAGGGGCTCCTGATCCTTTTGTCGGGATTCTTTGTGTTGTGTTCATCGCTCTGCCTATTGGATTGGCGATCGGAGCAGTGATTCTTCGCGCTGCCATAACCATGTTTAATAAATTTGCCGGGTTTGGTGACGATCACCCAGATAAAGTCCCGGAGCCAACCATGATGAATGCAATGGGAATTGTTCTGATCACTGGTGTTGCTAACTGGATCGTGGGAAGCGTAATTGGGGCAGTCGGAGCGAGTGTTCTGCAATCGATATCAGAACCATGGCACACTCTGGTTCCCAGTCTGCTCGCTCTCCCGTTCAGTTTCCTGGTTTCTGCAGGAGTATTAGCCGGATTATTGCCAACGACTTTTAAACGGGGGGTGGGCGTTGCTGCCTGTGAATACCTTGTTGCGATTCTGGTGGGCGCGGCAAT